>CAYLJO010000132.1:0-17020 GCA_964383905.1 uncultured Blastocatellaceae bacterium | reverse complement strand
CACCTGTGTGCAACGCTTCGGCAGCCTCTTTTTCTTCATCCTTCATGTGATCCCAATCGTAACTATGGCGCATCAACCACATCCGGGCGCGCTTATTGAAGGCAAGGAAAAAGAACAGCGCACTCATAGCTAGCATCAAGAGAAATGCAAGCGCTGCTTTCATGGTTTAAGCTAACAGACCAACTATATCCTCAATAGACCAAAGCTTCTTTGTCACCCCCGCTTCCATCGCCGGAGTGCAACGCAAGGTCTGGTGGATGCGGCAGAAATTATAGTACATGTTATTCAAGGCTATCGCGTGCATGTGGTTCTCAAGCTTCTTTGAAAAGGCGTTAGTCAATCTTGTGAACCGTCGCATGTTCATTCGCATGGTGAGATTCGCCCTCTCAATATAGCTTGTCGAGATCATCGGCGGGAACGGGTCGCCGGTAATAACTTTAGACTCGCTTCCGATACACTTCGACGGGCTGTAACGAGTCTCATCCTGCGGGTCTGTGCCGTAAATCTTAACCAACATCGCGTAATCAATATCCGCTCCGAACGCACCCTCTACCGCTTCCAAGTAAGCTTTCAGTCCGTCTGTCGTGAGCATCACGCGATGCTTGAGGCGGCTCGCCAGATCAAGCATAAACTCATTGGCGGTCTGCGCGTCACGGCGACCTACCATCCAGCAGGGAATGAGTTTGGTATCCGCATCAATGGCGAGGAATCGCTGCACCGCTTGGCGGCCCTCTTCAAACCGACTCTGGAGCAGTTGAAAGCGGAGTATCGCTCCTCAATAGTGAGACATGCAGATGAGACCTTGTGGCGCACGGATGGGCAGAACGGCTATTGCTGGTTGTTCACCTCAGATTCAGTGAGCTTGCACTTATATCGGGCGACGCGCGAGAGCGAAGGTTGTTCAAGAAGTCAGAGGCCGAGGAGCTATTGGCCGGCTCTGTAGTGGTTGACCGTTATCAGGGCTCCAGCCGTGTACCCTGTCGGGTGCAGTATTGTTATGCCCATCTGTTGCGGGACTTGAAAGACACCCAAGCTCTGAGCCGGGTGTCTTTCAAGTCCAAACGAAGGCCGCGACTTCTTTGTCGAAGAAGAGGACAGACTCTATCATTGGGTTGAGGATCGGCGAGTGCCATGTGAGAACAATCGTGCCGAGCGGGAGTTGCGCCCGACCGTGATCGCACGGAAGGTGAGTTTTGGCCCCCAGGCAGAAGCAGGAGCGAAGACTCGTGAAGTACTGATGAGTGTCTTGCACACGCTCAAGAAGAGAGTCATCAATCCGCGCCAGAGGTTGAAAGAAGTTCTGGACAAGATCATCCAAGAGCCAAAGTTAGAGGCAGGGAGATTGATATTTGCTACTGACAGCGGTTAATGCTCCCATAACTGACCGATTACGAACTCCCGTCGCTCAAATTCACATACGGAATGACGGCGCCTTATGACAGCGCTTGCAATCACTAAAGCTGGTATCGCCGAAAGCTCGTCTCCCGTTATGGCAGCTCATACAACTCTGGCCGCGCCCGGTGCCAAAATGCTCGGCGGTGAGGGGTGCGCTGACCTGGCGTGACTGGGGGAGACCGGCTCGTGGGGTGTGACAATCCGCGCAGCCCAGGCGCTGACGCGCGCCGTGATCAGCGTGGCTGAAGAAAGCGCGAAAAGCGCGAGCGTTGGTCGACGTGCGGCTGTATTGCGCCAGAGAGTGGCAGGTCGAGCACAACCCAATATCGCGCCCGCCCGAGCGCGCCTCCATCGTGTGGCAAACGTAGCATTGGTTGTGCGCGGATAACCCGGCGGGGATGGATAACTTGACGCCGCGACGCGCGGCGCTGCTGTGACAGAACAGGCAGCCTTTGTCGGGGCGAGCCGATCCGCTGTTGTGCTGCGCATGATCGAACTTCATGTTGAAGCCTTCTTTGAAGGTTTGCGGAAAAGCTTTTACTGGCGGACGCGGAGACTCCAGATCCGTGTGGCAAATGGCGCACATCGGAATCGCGGGGGTCACAAACTGTGCGAGATGACATCCGGTGCAGGCCGAGTGACCCGGGAGACTCGGTTGCGGGGAGTTATCCGCCCGGCGGTGGCATGCCGCGCATTCAACCGAAGAGTGGCGCGGGCTGGAGTGCGAGAAGTTAGAATAGTCGGGCTCCTGGCCCTCCCTCCCCCCCTCCTCCCGCGCCGGCTGCAGCCTGGCTGTCACCCTCGAAGACGTCCCGACCAGAAGCAAAAAACCGCACAGTCCGAGGATCAGGACGGCCAGCGAAAACCGGCGGCGCATGATGGCAGAAGCGATAGGCGTAGGGGGAGTCATGGCTGGTATGCTGACATTTCCGGCGCTCACTATATACCCGCGCCATCCATTGCTATGGGTTTAAGACCACATCATGACTGGGCGGCGCCGCGCGCCGTCCGACATCGGAGGTATGGCATTTCAGGCAGATAAAGCCTGAATTTTTGGCCCTCTGATTCATCTCACTCCCGATCGTCACGATACTCTTGTCCGTCGATGTCCGGTGGCATTCACCGCACGAGGTAATGGGGACATCGGGCTGTAATCCCCTCAACGTACTTGCCTTGGTGATGTTGATATGGCACGCGGTGCACTCTAAGACGTGCTGCTCACGCAGATGTGTGAACTTAGCCGAGATCCGCCTGTGCCAGACAACCGGCCTGTAGGTGGCGGAGAGCTCATGACAGCCGGCGCAGTTTGTTCGGGTCGGCTCCTGACTTTGCCAGTGGCAATTGAAACAGGACGCGTGACTGGTGGGCACGGTCTTGAACGTCCCCGCCGGCGGCGCAAATGAATCGACCCATCCTCCGGGCGGAGGGGGTTGAGTCCCCTTCTGATCCGTGACGTGACAAATCGAGCAATTGGTGTACCTCTTTTCTTTGTCGTCTTGAAACGCGCCCGATCCTGCGAATGCAGTTCGCATCAACGGGAGGTCCCCGCTGGTCTCCCGCGAGGACGGATTGGCCGCGATGATATTTTGGTGGAGATCGTGCGGGAATTTGGTGAGGAATTGGCGCGGCCCCCGCGCCTTTTGAAAGGGGAAGCGCGACCCATCGCGGGGCGAGACGTGCGTGTGGCAGCCGGCGCAAATCGAAGGGCTTGCGCCGCTGTAGAATTGCTGGCGATGACACCTCAGGCAAGCGTCGTGGTCCGGATAATCGGTAACGTCAGGGTAATCACTAGCCGCGCGCCAGTTGCCCGTCGGAATCGTGTGACAGGCGTCGCAGGCGAGGCGGTGCTCGCGTGGGGTGGCGTGAGAGAATTTTGAATAATCGCGCACCGGCCTTCTCGGCCTCCGACTCGGCGGGCGCCGACCAGGCTGGCCGGGACGCTGTTGAAACCCGCCGGGCTCAGTACTCGTTGGCGCCGGGCGCGGGTAGACGAATATCGAGCCAGCGAAAAGAGCGAAGGCTATCAAGGTTAGGAAACCGGCCCTCATTTTGACCATCCGAAGCTCCGGTCGGCCTCACTTGCAAGGCTGACTCTTTTCACAGGTGTCCGGCGGCTTCTCGACAATCGCGCACCTCTTATTAGCTTGATTCATGGTAAAGGGTTTCTCTCTGCCCAGATCGACCGGCTGCACCTTCACCTCGCAGTTCAATAGGATGCTGCCTTTCTCCGTCTCGCTGGGAATGATGTTGGAGATGATATAGGTGCCCGGCTCAATCTCCGTAAAGTACGCGGTGCCGTTTCGGTCGGTCATCACCGACAGCACCTTACTCTTCGACCTCTCCTCCGCCTGCCGAATCAGGGAGGCGACGGCCTCCTGCTTCTGCTTGTAAAAGCCGGTCCTGGCCCATTCCGGTAAGTTATCGGTGATCCATTCAAGAGGCAGGTTGAGCCGACCGAAGTTCGCCTCCCTGAATTCGACCTTGCCTTGATTGTAAGCCGCCTGAAACTCCGGCACCGCGTTCTGGCCCTGCAAATCGGCTTTGGGATCGATCGCGCGGCAGTAAACCGACTCGCAGTCGTTGACCTTGAGCCAGTTTATTAAGGCGCAACTTGCGCCTTTGCTCCGGTAGTAGCAGTCACGTGAAAGCCAGGGTCTGTTATTCATCGCTTCGATGAGACCCTTGTTATCCTCCAGGCTCCCCTTGATGAGAAAAAACCGCTTGCGGGCGAGCTTCTTCTCCGCGCCCCCTACCTTGGGCCTGGCCCGCAATCTAACTACTCCAAACGGTGTCGGCTTTGACGAGGCCGCGGTCGACTGCGCTCTGGGGGTGGATAGATCAGCCAGACACAACAACAACAATGGCACGATGACGGGCGTAATAGATTTTCTCAAACTCATCTTGGTGGCGATACTTACCAAACTTTATCGAAGATCGACTGGTCTTTGCCCGCGAGCGAGGTTGACGCAGCATCGGTCGCAAGCCATCGGAATTGTCATTCGTGAACTGCCGCCTGTTGGATAGGGCTGACACATTATCAAGCCTACCGACTCTTTTCAAGACTTTTTTTACCGAACCCTTCATTAAAGAGCCGATGCGCCTCGTGATTGATCAAGGGGGATCAAGCCATGACGGTGAGATCATGCGGGGCATCGACAGAGGACACCTCGGCCGGGTGGGGCGGCGGCGTGAAACTGCCCGGTGGAGTCCCACCATAGATGGTGGAACCAGGACGGCCGTCGATCAACTACCAAGTACACGCGCGCCCCTCCGAGTCTTGAGGTGCGCCTGCGGGCCTCACGCGAAAGAACTGCCTATCACCATTGTCAGCCTTGTATGCAATTCCTTAAAAGCGCGTTTGCTAGTGCTCTCTCTCTCTCTCTCTCTGCGCGCTTCCGGCGGTCGGCTCAAGAGCAGGAGGACCGTCCCCCCCGCGAGGGTTTTGACGGAACACATGCACGGGTTGCAACATCCGGTCCCACCCCTGCTCCTCCTCCTCCTCTTGTGTGTTATGATTGTTTCCGGAGATCAGCAAGGCGGCCGAAGCTCTAATCGGAGTCCCTTCTTATTTAGGCAGGCTGATAGCGGTACATCTGCCGGTCGATGCTCTTTTGAGATGAAGAATGTGACGATATCGCATGATCAGAAATCTATTGAACAGGAATCTATTCTTCGCCGCCGCCGGTCTTTTTGTCGGGTTCGTAGTCGGTTTTCTCTTGGCAAATTCCACCGCCCACACCTCATCCGCCGTCCCAACTGTCAGGACCAGCCCTGCTCTCTCGGCTCCTCCTCCAGCGCCGCCCCTGGATCCATCGGAGGCGGGGGGAGCGCTACCGGCGGGTCATCCGGATATCGGCACCTCAAACGGGGCGGACGGTGGCAATACTAGCCTTGGTGTTGCATCCTCGGCGCAAGCACAGGTGGCCATGGAGGCCGCCGATCGGAATCCGGCTGATTACGACGCGCAGATGACCGCCGCCGCGATCTTCTATCAACTCACGGAGTACGACAAAGTCGAGTTTTACTTGAAACGCGCGCTGGCCGTCAAGCCGAAGGACGTGGACGCGCTCACGGCGCTGGGCAATATGAGGTACGACGCGGCCGACTTTAGCGGAGCGGCCTCATTCTACGAGCGCGCTCTCTCTCAACAACCGAACGATCCGGACGTGCGCACCGACCTCGGTAATACATATTATCAACGGACACCGCCGAACTATGATCGCGCCATTACTGAGTACCGGAAGGCACTCTCCCTTGATCCGAGGCATGAAAAGGCGTTGCAGAACCTCGCCGCCGCCTCACTCCAGAAGGGCGATCAGGTGACCGCGCGTGATGCCATCGCGCGCCTCGCGGCTGTCAACCCGTCGAACCCTGCGCTGGCCCCGCTACGTGCGCAAGCGCGCTAAACGCCAGAGGCAAGAATGACAAGGTTGGCCGCGCCCCAGGCCTCCTGCTTTGACCCCCCCCAACCCGCCGCCAGCCGCCGGTCTTGAGACCGAGCGGTGAGGCGAAGATTCATTGGTCTGTATATCTACAGCCAGACCGGAGTTGCTGATTGCATGCGACTGCAAATCACCAACCAGAGGTTTTCATTGCCGCTCGTGAATATCGGGTTAAAGTCGAATGATATTCTCGACAGGATTCCGTTGGCGCTGCACCCCCACTTCGTCAGGGGCTTATTTGATAGTGAGGGTTGTATTCGGTTGGCAACTGACAAAGCCAGAAAGAGCTGGATACTTGCCCCAGTACCTTGTATGGTCGCTTGTTAGCCAAAGCAAGGTACTTCTTGCACGTCTACAACAAACGTTTTCAAGCGAGTGCAGCATCAAGCCAAGCAAGCTAACCCTTACCAATAACGCTTGGCAATGGAAAATTAGCGGTAATCGGCAAGTCGCTTGCATTTCGCAATACCTATATCCAGAAGGTGAATATCCCAATCTGGCTCGAAAGCGTGAAAAAATTGAATGGCACGGCCCATCGGTATTGGCTCCAGAGCGCATTCCGCTGGAGCTCGCGCCCTATGCACGGCGCGAGAAGCCGCCGCATTTTAATGCGGGCGGAGTGTCACCCTTACTTCCACCCTTAGAGGTCGGGGCTCCGCGGGAACTTGACGTAGGGGAGCCTGACGCCACGGACGAATACTTGATCCGCCCGGATAGCCGCAGGCGCTTCGTATCCGCGGCTTCCCGCGGCAGCGATAATGTCATCCTGGTCGACGCCATCACCGCTGATGCCGATCGCGCCGACCAGTTCGCCATTCTTGTACAAAGGAACGCTACCCGGAAAGATTTGAATGCCGTTAGGCGCGTTCGGGATCGCCGAGCAGGGAGGGGTCGGATTCGGATAATTGCCGACGGCAGCAAGAAAATTTGCTTTGATCAGATCGAGTTGAAGTCCGACGTTGAAGATGCTCCACTCACTAAGAGGGGTGCTGAATGGACCGGCCGGGGTGTTATCGATCCCGTCAGGGAAGAAGGGGCGATGGAGGAATCCGCCGGCACGATCGCTGAAAGCGACAGAGCCATCAAGCTTGAGCCCGTCGGCCGCGGCCCGATCCACATAGACGCCGAGTCCGGCGCTGCGGTATAAAACTGCGGCATTAGGGTTCGAGTTGAACGCCGCCGTGCGAGCCTTCTGCGCTGAAACATCGAAGCCGAAGACGGGCGCATCGGAAGTGCGGAAAATACCGAGCACGCGACCCTCGCGGTCGACTACGGTAAGGCTCACCCGGGCGTTGCTGCCCAGTGGTTGGCGGATCGCGGCACGGGTGATGTTAGCCTGCTGCGCGCCCTGAGCGATGATCGTCTGCACGTCGGCCGCGGTCAAGGCGTTCGGGGAGGTGGACGGGCTACCGATAAACGGGAAGAATCGCGCATCGACTTCACCCGTGATGCCGCCCACAGTGGCGGGCACGAAGGCCGAGGGTTGAGCGCCCTGAATCGGGAATTTCGGATCGACCTGGCCGGCTAGATTGGTGAAGGCCAACGTGGGCGGATGAGGCGCTTCCGCCGAGCTGACGTTGAGGTAGGCGAGGCGAATGCCGTTGACCAGAATATTGTCACCACGAATGAGCGGCGGCGGCTCAAACCCTCGCTCTGCGGCGACCGCAATGGCCTCTTCGAAGGGCTTATCGATGATCGTCGGATCTTTCACAACTCCATAGAGCCCGTCCCCCTCGATTCCCACACCCCCTGCGGCGACACCATTCTTGTAGATCGGCGCGCTGCCGGGATCGGCGGCCAGGCCGAGAGGAAGCACGGGCCTCTTAATGTCGGAGCAGGGCAGCGATGAGAACTGCACCCCGAACAAGGGACCACTCGACTGGAAGTTCACGGCCGGCGGGAAATGCTCCTGGATAATAAAACCGGCCGTCCTCGTCGTGAACGCATTGCCGGTTGTGCTAAAGAACGCGGCGGTGCCGGCCTTCGAAATTGCGGCCAAAGACGCCGGAACGACCGCGCCTTCCAGACCTCTCCCCAGGGCACCCCCTCCGCGGATCTGTGTCGTCGCGGGCGCGCCCGTCATGGCGAAAACGCCCAGCACATTCCCCTCGTGGTCAACAACCGCGACGGTCACCGGGTGGTTGATTTGAGCCGCGGCCGAGACGGCCTGAGCGATGATGGTGCGCACGTCATCCGGGGTCAGATTTCCTGCCGTCGCCGGATTTTGCGACCCCCCGGCGGCCGAGGCCGCCGCCGCGAGCGCGGCCGACCCCGGGGTCGGGACCGAACCAGGATCATCAAGGGGGCCCCCGCCGACATGCCCGATGCCGACGCGCACGCGGTTGCTGGCAAGCCCGTGATAGTTAACACCGACCAATACATCTCCGACATCACTGAGGTCGTTACTGAGCCTCACGACTACCGAACTCACCCAGTCCTGGTCCGGTACGGTTGCGACAGACTCAACCGTCAAGGGGTAGACGCGATGCGATTCATCTTCGGCCTGAGCCGTCACGGCCGAGGCCGTCTCGCCTGCCTCGAGCCGCAGGTTCATCGCGAACAGCATGATTCGCGTGCGGTTATCCGAGCCCCACACAACGGGACTGACGAGCGAAAAAGGCTCTTTACTGTGCAGGACAGCATCAAAAGCGATGGCTCGCGTAGAACTCGCCGCGCTCACCAAAACGGGCCGACCCCCGGCCTGGGCCGCCGATTCTCTTGAACCGATCGAACCACCCACGAGGAGAGCCGCGCCCACGGCGCAGAGCAGCAGCAATCGGATATTCGGAAGGTTATTTGTCGTCAAGGTTGTCACAACCTGGTAGAAGCGCGGTAAAAATAGCACGCTATTGTAAAGAGCCGGAACCGATCCATGGGTTCCACATGTACCACCCGCATTGGCCCGGTCAAGCCCAGTTCTACGGCCGGTTTTCCACGCCCGTGTCCGATCGGCCCCGGCGACTATTTTTACGGCGCCGACGCCGCGGTCGATAGAACCGGCGCGACCCGGCCGCCATGATCATGAGACCGAAGGCGCCAACCACCGCCGTAGCTTTGGCCGCGCCGGCCATCGATCCGGGCAAAAGCGAAGAGACCGAATCGGTTGAACCCGAGGTGGCATCCGAGGGCTCGGCGGCTGTGGTGCCCTTCGGGCCAACTGGTTTTGTCACCGGACTGTCCAGGACGGTAAACCATTTGCCCTTGCCGTTCTCTGTCCGCAACATACGCTGCATCTCTTCGAAGGTAAAGGGGCGCGCCCCCCGCCGCCCGAAGACGGCGACCTGATTGCCGCTCTCGTCCACGGCGCGGTCGCGGTCGAGCCCTTTCGAGACTGCCAGCGCCTCGCCTTTCGTCTTGAACGAAGCGATCAGCACCGGCTCCGGGCGCGGGCTGAAGCCCGCATAAGTAGGCATCGTCTCCGGCGACGTCAGCTGCAGGATGCGCAGCCCGTTTCGCCCGTCGGCGACGTAGGCGAAAAGGCTCGCGTTGGTCATCGCGATCTTCACCTGGCGAGCGTCGTTCAATTTACCTCCGGCGTCATATTTTTGATCGAGCCGTGGCTTCGACGGCCGCTCGACGTCAACGATCGCAAGGCCCTCTTTCCCATCGGCGACATAGGCGTACGTGCGCGCGACGTAGACGTCGCGCGCGTCAGCGAGCGCAACGAGTGCGCCTTCAACCAGGCGGGCCTCTTCGGGTGTGGTCACGTCCAGCACCTTTAACCCTTCGTCGTCGACGATGAAGCCATACCGGAACTGGATCGCGATGGCGCGCGGGCGTTTGAGGGCGGGCGCAAGGATCCGCGCGACGATCCGCGGGTGAAGGGGGTCATCAATATTAATGACGACCAGTCCTTGGTCGGTCGTGACATACGCGTAGGTGCCGGCGATCGTGATGTTGTTCGCGCCGTTGAGCGCGCCGTCTGGGTTGAAAGTCAGGGCGCGCTTGAGGTAATTGTTCAACGGATCGCCGTCGAGCAGCGTCGCCGCGTTGACGAGGATCAGCCCTTCGTATTTATCTACCACGTAAAGGTAGGCGTAGAGGGGATGGATCGGCTGCTCCTCGTTAACCATCCGGTCACTTGACTTCGCAGCATCCTCAGGCGAAACCATTTTCCCATCCATGGAGAGCCGCCATCGGGCGGGATCGACGGCGAGCGTGCTCGGCGCCGCCACGGCCGTCGCATATCGTGTCTTCACATAGAACTTCTGCCCGAAGGGTGAGACCGGCGCCGTGGTGATTCGTTCGGAGAAGCCCTTGTGGTCAATTTGCGCCACGTCGTAGACGCGCAGTCCGCCCTCTCCGGCCGCGACATAGGCATATTCGCCACGCAATTGGACCTGCAAGACGCGCGGGTTGCCGACGTGCTCGTAGGCCGTCTTGAGCTCGCGGCCCTGACGCACAAACCTCTCATAATTGTCCGGATAAGCGATCCTTTGCAATGTGCTTCCGATGACCGCCTGCGGCTCCGTGTGCTCGGTCGCGACGACCGCTTGCAGGGCATCACCGGCCGCCACGTAGACATAGCGGCCCATGAAGTTGACGAAATTGGTCCCCTGCAGGAGCAGCTGCGCCAGCCACGCGTTGTTATCGTTCTCTTTCGAGAGGTGGCAGTCGGTGCAGCCCTTCGTCTCCGTGGCCCGAACGGTGTGGGGGACGTGGGTATTGAAGGTCTGCCCGGCGAAGCCCTCGGCCGAAACGGTCTGTTGCTGGTGGTAGATCCACTCGCGGTTCTGGTTCTGCGAGCTGACCAGGATGGCCGATGAAGAGCGCACCGGCGCGACGCGGTGGCCCGTCACCGTGCCATCGCGCCCCAGCATAAAGACGTCGTCGCGCAACACCTGGAAGTTGTAGGTGGTGTAGTTTCGCGAAGCGCCCCCCTCGTTGTGGCGGTTCGGCATCTTGCTGTTGGCCTGCATCGAGAGATGGCAACCGAAACAGCTGGTCATCCAGGCCGAGTGACAGGCGAAGCAGGTCATTTGGCTATCCCGGTGGGCGAGCTTCGTTTCGTCGACCGGGACATCGCCCCACGTCTCATTATCGGTGCGGATGGTCTTCGCGTAGCGCGATTTTTCACTGTAATCGCGGGTCCCCGGCGTGATCGTGTCAAGGGTCTGCTTAACGCGCCACCACCTGCCCGGCACGACCATCGAGTTCTGAACGTAATCCCCCGCCTTTAACTGAACGTCGTTGCCGGATTCATCCTTCCTTTTCGTGTCCCTCCTCAGTATCTGGAAGAGTGGGATCTTCCCGCCGTCGCGATCCCGCACCTGGATCCGCTTGAGGTCCTGCCCCGCGGCGGGCTCACCCCTTTTTTCACGCTGGCTGGCGATACTCCCCGTGGTGACCTGGGCCGCCGGCCCGGAAGTAAACAGGCTCCCCTTCTGCTTGATCGTGCCGTGACAATCGACGCAACCGATTTCGATGGCGGCGCGCGGCTCGTTGTAAAGATTGCCGTCACCGTGCGCGTCCTGCCTGAAATGGCAGTCGGCGCAATGCATGCCTTTCTCGAGATGGATGTCCTGGAGGTGGACCGCCTTCTTAAACTTGTCAGGGTCGTCACGGGCAACCTTCGCACCCGTGGCGTCGAGCAGATCGCCCCGGCGGTCCCTCTTGAAGACGGCGCGGAAGATCCACCCGTGGCCGTGGAAGTCGGCGAATTGCGTGCGCTTCAGTTGGTGGTTGAACTCCATCGAGCCGGTTTGCGCGAGAAACCTCGGATCAGACCAGAGCCCGCGTAAGCTGGCCGCTTCCGGGTTGCTATTAAGTTTTTTTTGCTCCTCGGCTTGTGACGGATTGTGCTGGGCCCGGGGGTACATTTGGTCGCCGTCAGTCTCATTGTCCCACCACGTCAGGCCCATGTAGGTGGCGACCATGTTAGTGCCCGGATGCATGTGACAGACCATACACTGTGAGGACGGGATCTGCGTCGTGAACTGATGTTTGATCGGGTGACCCGATTCATCCTTCTTCACTTTGTCGTCGGCGCTCTGCGACATGCCGAGATTCCCGTATCTCGCGTAAGCGGCCGAGTGGACAGGGTCGCGGTCGTTGGCGTAGATGACGTGGCAGGCCGTGCAACCGGACGAGCGGTAATCGCCCGGATGGTCATTGGTTCCGAGAAAGTTGAGCGTCGGGTCAAGAAGCCGCGTTTTCTGCAGACCCAGGTAGACCGGATCCGTCCGTTGGTTGGTCCCCAACCCGCGCGGGCTTAACCCTTTATCCGGTCTTCCGGGCAGTTCGTCCTTGTCGGGCAGGCCGACTTCCAGCCTCCGCTCGCCGCCCCGCTCGAAGACACGCAAAATGTTACCGGGCTGCGAAATCTCCCAGCGGGGGAGCGGATCCAGAAAGGGTAGGATGCCTCGGCTCTTCATTTGCGCCCTCGACGGCGGCGGGACTTGAATTAGTCGCTGAGGCGCGCCCCCTTCTTCACTATAACTTTCACCGAAGCGCGGATCCTTGACCGGGAAACCGCCGTTGTTGTAAAGCGCCGCGCCCCACAGCATCGCGCCGTGGGTCATCATGCTGCTCGGGACTACACTTGATTCCTTCGCATGGCATTCCGAGCTGCCGCAGGTCTTGGCCGCCACGCGCAGGTCGCCGGGGTTGATGAACCGGACGAACTCGGTACTCTCCCGCAACAGGAGCGTGTTGGTCATCACCGGGTTGGTATTGGGCCGCCATTTGCCAGGGAAACGGGGCCGCACGTGCGCTTCTTCTTTGGTTGTGGCCGCCGGATTTCCGCCGTGACAGGCCGTGCATGTCAGTCCGAGAGCATCCTTACCGTTAGCCAGTTCATCGATCGCGCCCCGCGGCCCGTATTTATGCATCGGCTCAATCTTACCGTGACAGGAGAGACACCCCTCCGGCTGGTCCTGGGCCTTGGCCGCCGCCGGCGCCGGCCTCTGCTGGCCGTCACCTACAGTTCCGGCCATGACCCGCGTCGACGATACAGAGGTGGTGGTGGCGGCGGCGGCAGACGGCCCCCCAACGCCGCCGCCGAGGGCGGCGGAGCGCACACCACGCAGCCCGGTCCAGGCGCTAACCACCACCGTCGTGACGAGGAGGACCAGTTTGATGTGGTCAGTTTTTCTGTGTCGCCGCATGATCCCTCTCACTAACGCTACCCGGTTCTGCGTCCTGTGCCGGCCGGCCATGTCTTGTTGACCGCAGTCGATAGGGCACTGGTCGTCGACACGCCCGCAGACCCCTCCCGCCTCAGAACACCAACTTCAACTGCGCAAAGATCGCATAGAGCGGCTTGCTCGGATTGATGCTTGCGTTGTCCGGCGCGCAATAGGCGGCCACATTCGGCGGACAGTTGCGCGTCCGGTCCGTGAAAATGTCACGGAAGCCGCGGCCGGGCCGGAGCGTGGCCGCGCCAAACGTCAATCTAATATTGTTGATGAGCAAGGGCCGGTACTCGACCCCGACGCTGTAGTCCCAGCCGATCTCCTTGCGGATACGGTTTTGCAGCAGTACATACTCCAGTGATTCCGTCCGGTGAAAACGCAGATAATTAAGATTAAAGATGGCCTTGATGCGCTGCGTCACATCGACGTCCACGCCGGCGTTATAAATAAAGATTCCCGGGTTAACAAAGTTCGCCTGGCCCTGAATCTTACTGCTCCGCAAGTTTGGCAACAGACTGTTTGGTTGGACCAACCCCACCCCGGTCTGCGTCAGCCGAATGCCCTCGCGGTTCCAGTATGAGAATTGCCCCCCGACGAAGTTCGGATCGTCGAAAATCGAGTCGAAGCCCGTGGCCGTGCGCCCAGTCGGATTCTTCGCGCCGGAGGCCCAGAAGGCCGACCCGCGAAACCGAAAATAGTCTTTATCAAGCGACGCTTCAACGGCCGCCATGTGCGAGCTGATCCGCACGCTGCGGCCGGCGATCTCGTTGTGAGTGTCGTGGCCGAAGGCATAATAATAGGAGTTCGTCAGGTTCAGCCGTCCGAGGTGGCCGTCCCCGTTAATGCCAACGTAACCGACCTTGATCGCATGCGGTTGAAGATCGCCGATGAGGGCGGGGCGCACCAGAAACCCGTTTCGGTCATACGCCCTGCTTCGGCGGTCGTCATTGTAGAGGAGGCTGCCCTGGATGGTATACCCCCGCTTGAGAAAATCTTGGCGAAATAGGTTGGCGATGTAAACATTCTGGCGACGGCTGTTGAACGTGTTCAGGCCGCTGTTGGTATCCTTGTCCAGCATGTGGAAGTATGCCAGATTGAATTGGTAACGGTTATTACCGAAGCCGCCGAATAAGCGCGCCCCGAGGTTGTTATCCGAGAAGATGAAGCCGCGAAAATCAGAGACGAACGGCTGGATCCCGGCCCGCACCGAGACAAAGTCGAAGTTCGCATTGACGTCTTCCAGCTTGACCTCCGCGAAGGCCTCTTCCAACGAGGCGTGACTTTCGGTGCGGGTCGTGCCGCGACGCGGGTCAATATTGATGACGCCGTTCTCGCGAGCGTTCACGTAGTTGGGGACGCTGAAGGTCGGTGAAATCTTGATGGCCCATTCACGTGGCCTGAACGTTGTCTCGCCGTGGAACATCTCGAAAGTGAACTGCAAAATCTGGTTGAAGACCAGGGCCTCAGGCTTGCCGAAGAACTGTGCGCTGCCCGGGCGCGCGCTGCTCACGTCGGACGGTTTCGGCGTGCGATTAAACTCTATTTCGGAAGTACTGACGCCCGACAGGATCATGAAGACCCTGTTCCCCCAGATGGGGTAGTCCCCCTTCAGAAGGTTCTGGTGGTAGGGGTCGTACCACCGCCCCTTTGTGAAAGGGATATCACGACCGCGCGCTCCTTTATCACCGTAGCGATCATACTCCGGGAAGCCGATGCGCCAGCGGTCGCGGACTTCGCGCCTGTTGCTGACGCTCTGCGGCCTGGATTCCACCGTCTGACCGCCACTGTAACCGCTCGGCTGGTCCACCGGGCCCGGCGAGAGCGGCTTACTCTCCTTGTTCTCCTTGACCGGGATGTTGAGTGTTGTATCTGTGACCCCATTGACGATGACATTGTTGATGCCGGCTGCATCAACGGTCACATATGGGCCAGCCACAGCATCCTTGGGGGGGTTAAAACCCTCTTTGTCAAAGCGAACGTTCGGCCCTTCGACTGTAATGCGGTACGCGCCTACCGGTAGGTGAAACCAGTATTTTCCATCAGGTCCACTGCGCGCGCGTCTCACGTGGCTCGTTACTTGATTGGTCGCCGTGACGACCACTCCGGTCACAACTGTATTATCGGACTGGCGAACGACGCCACCGAGACGACCCTGTTTCTGGCCGAAGGCTGGGGTGACACCACTCAACATCAGGCACAGGATTACAGTTACCCATTGGGATGAGCGGAAATCCATCTTTTTTCAAGAGGAAACAAAGAATACGTCCCGCAAGATGTGGCGATTCATCTTGCATGTAGCTCGCATCGTCTACGCCCCGTCCCTGTTAGATTGAGCACCAGTGTTCACGCTTTGTAGCGCTTCGGCAGCAGCAGCAGCAAGGTATGCTCGCCCTCGATAGCAGTAGCACCTGCGTTTTAACACAGGATCGAGGCGCGAGCAACAGGAATTTTCAGAAATTTCATTAGATGGGCTGTGGCGCCCCTTTGAGGCAGGCCTGGTGGTCAGGAATAAGATGATCGTAGTCCCAACGGAGACAGTGACATGCCACGGTGACGCTTAGAAGAGATCCCAAAACCTCAAAAAGCCCATCAAATCTGGGCCAGAAAGTAGGTTTTGGGATGGGTTCTAATTATTTACCGAACCTTGCATGAAAGAACTGATGCGCCCCGTGATTGATCAAGGGGGATCAAACCATGTGGTGAGATCATGCGGGGCATCGACAGACGACGATCTTCTCCGGAATGCAGATAAAATTCATGAAGATTGGGGTGTTTAGTCCAGCCCGCGCGGACACTCAAAGATTATTAATCCTGAGAGCTGCCGCGGTGAAGCGCACGAACCAGAGGTCCATGTTGAAGTTATAATACCACGTCGAGCGACAACAAATATGAGCAACTTTGAGATTCGAGATGCGAAAGGGTGTACGCCCAGCAGAGCGACAGGTGTGTCAGAGTAGTGACTCCCCTTCCATTGATGATAGGGGCTGCTGTGGGTTTTCACCAATCCATGCTCAAACGATCGCCATCTGCAGGATCTGATCTGTTTCTCTCGACAGAGAGCGTTCTCGCCTTTTACTGGACGGGCCGAAATAGCGGCAACGTCTGTGAGACGTTGCCGCACCCTTTGGCGTGATTCAGAATGCGCAGCTGGCGGTTGATGCCAGGGTGTTCAAATGCCGGTAGTGCGCAGAAAGTAATGCTCGGTCTGCGACATTAGCGGAGCGACTCGCTCTTATAGGAAGTGCCTAGAAGCTGTTTCAAAACCTCGATTTAGCCCCAGTTACTTTCACGCATTGTTGAGGTTTTGCAATGAGTTCTAAACTTCCTTGACAAGGAGCCGCCCCACTCTACACGCCTAAGCTCTCCACGCCGTGGATGATCACACATCGAATGCAACGAACGGTCACACCCACTATGACCACCAGCATGACCAGCGCCACCATTACTTCTGTAGCACTGCCGATTGGCCTACCTTATACCCATCACATCTTCTTGGCTTTTTTCTCCTTGTTCGCAGCCGCCTTCAATGGTGGTGCGGGCTTGAAGTTAGCAGGTAATGGCGTGCCGGTATCCGTCGAGTTGACTTCGACGATCTGACTCTTGAGCGGCCCAAGGATGCCGAGCAGTTCATTCTTCTCCTTCTCCGGTACGCTGAACTTATCAAGCGTTGCGACAAGATCTTCGACGAGCGCATTAAATTCGCCTTCGGTCACTTTCATGTTCTTGTGCGCTGTCTTCATGTCGCGGCCGGTGTACTTACATGGGCCGCCCGTCGCCGCGCATATTTGTTCCATAAGATGAAGCTTAAAACGAGGAACATCAGTCTTGGCAAACTTCTTATTGATGCGTGCATCGGCCGCCGCTCGACCGACGAAGTCATCAACCACTGCGGTCAACGCCTGTTGACCTCCGAGTCGTTCATAAAGGCTCTTATCTTGAGCCCCTGCCGTAGCTGCCAGCCCGAGGCACAGGCACAGTGCCGGGACAATCGATCTGACTTTTTGCATAATTGTAGCTCCTTCGTTGCTGTGGGCGTTAACCTACCTCCCT
>CAYLJO010000131.1:0-17094 GCA_964383905.1 uncultured Blastocatellaceae bacterium | reverse complement strand
GCATGGCCGCCATGGTGCCGGCAACCATCATGTAAATGGCCACGCCCGTGATGAGTAGAAGCCCGAGGACGTAGAAGGTTTTGATAAATAGGGCGCTGACTAAAGTTTTGAAAGAGAAGAAACCGCCTTCGGACATGTGAGAACTCCTTTCATTTATGCCCGACATAAAACTCGGCGGCCACAGACGAGTTGCCGGCAGACTGGTTGCGGAAGATCAGGTAATAGGAGCCGGGATCGAGCTTGCGGTTGATCTTCTTCGAAACGGTCAGGCCGGATTCATAAAGAGCGCTCACCGGCGAATTCTTCACGAGGCTCTGGTAGTCTTTCTCATCAATGACTAGAGCATTAACTTGATCGCCCGATGTCACACGAAAGCCGCCTGCTACTCGTCCCGACACCGCGTCATTCGGGATAGTGAATTTGATCGGGTAGATCGAGTTAGGACTGATGTTGACGGTTTGATTGATAATGCTGGCCACATTCGAGCCCTGCGAGGCGATACCGCCGGCGGCACCGTTACTGTGAACGTAGAGCACGACAGCAATTCCGCTCACAAGCAGGATCAGTAGGACGGCTGCCGCCCCGCCAATCACGACCGCTTTGCCTACTTTCTGAACTACATGCTCTAGCCGACCGGCCAAAGTTTCCTTGTATTTCGAATAGGCAAGAGGCGCCCCGCACTGAGGGCATCGCGGCTTATCCGGTGAGAACCAGTGGCGGCAGCGCGGGCAGGTGATCTTATTGCCCTTCGAGGTGTTGCACTTGGGGCAGAGCGACTGGATGTTCTCGACGGTTGTAGGTCCGCCTAAGTCAAAAGGGAAGTTGTGATCATAGTGAATGAATTCAGTATGGACGCCGCAGTTTCGGCACCTGAATTGATCGCGCGCGTTGACGGCGCGCTTGATATGTTCAGGGATTGATCGACTGCGTTTAGTGGGTTTTGCTGCACTCATACAGGTGGATCCGTGAAGAGGGAAAGAGTTTGAATAACTACATGGGTCGGCGAGATGGCTCAGAGCCACTTGGCCATGCCTCCGTGGTGCGAGCACGTCCCCTGCCTGTGTTGGCTGAAGCTATAGGAGCCGTCGCGACATTGAGCCGACGCTCCGGCCGGGACACTCGATCTCCTGATGGGCGAGCGAACGCGCCGACCCTCGACATTGGTGTATGTGTGTGAGGTGGATCCTCTGTGCGTATGTCGATACTTCTGCGCGAGTGCCGGCGCACCAAGCAAAACGATAGTGAGTAAGAGGCTGAGTAAAGTACGTGTGAATTTCATCGGTGCTCCTTTCTATGGATTATGAGGTTAATGGGGCACGCCAGGCCGGGAGGCTGGCGCAGAAAAAGATTGCGATTAAATATCCTGTCTCGGCAACAAAGTGACTAATGGCTTAATGCGGTATGGGAAAACTACGGTTACTTCTCTGGCTGAGATTTGTTGCTTACTTCTTGTCGGCTGGCTTTGGTGGCCTGCCCGGCTTGCGGTGCTCGACCGCCTTGAGGTCGCCTTCTTCGATCACGAAGATCTGACCGAGCCGGGTCGCCCTCAGGCGGCCGTCACGGATCAGAGCGTTGACACGCCAGCGGGTGACGCCCAGGCGCTGGGCCGCCTCTGCCGTTGTAAGTAGCCCGTTCATGCGCTCCTCACTATACACACGCGCGTACTTTTTTAGCAATGCAGGGATGGAGAGGCTTAGGCGAGAGTGTTCAATAAAATCGTGGACTGGGGCGCGAGTCACTCAAGCGTAAGATAAGAGTTATGTAGAGTGAAAAGAGATTGAGCTAATGGGAGACCGAGAAAGGAGATATAATAGCAGTAGAGCGCACCACCCTCGCGCGTCTCCGTCACGAACTCTGCAACGTCAAAAGGATGGCGCAACAGGCTCTTGATAGTTCACAAAAAGGGATCAGGGAGATAGATAATCTGCTAAGCGAAGCTACGGACCTGAAGAACCGATAAGGTTTCTTTCACCGACCACCGCGCTCGTTGCTCACGGCAAAGTTACTGCCGGCGGGTGACGAATATCTAGCCCAGGACCAACCAACCACGGGTTGAAATCCGTGAACGGATGGTGTAATTACCGCCCTACTTGATTGAGGCTCGGTCGGTGTTAAGGTGGAGTGATGATTCAGATTAAACGGGGGGCACTGTTCGTCACAGGCGCAATCGTCTTTGTGGCCGGTATTCTCGTCCCCTTTCTTATCAACCTCGTAATAGGATTAACGGTGAAAGCGGAAGGTAGTCGGACTTTCGGCTTTTCCGTAGGTTTCTTTGCCTCCGTCTTCATCGGGGTGCCTTTAATTCTTCTTGGAATATTTTGGAAGCGTAAAGGAAATGGGGAAGAGTAAGCGGTGACAGCCTTCGTCCGGTTCAAATTCTTCTCCTGCAGTAACGGTGTCAGCACACCTTTCTCCACGTCGCGGTAAGTAGCGACCTACGCATTACGCCCGATTCCCCACAACTTCAATAGAATTAAATAAATGGCCTCCGCCTTGATCCCTCGCACCCCGCGCAATATTCGAAGTCGAGGTCTGCGTTAAACCCGACAACCCGGACACCAGAAAAGATAGAAAAACCTCCTGCAAAGCCCGGTTGTGCTACAGGTCTCGGGGGGAATTTTTGCGCACTATATAAAAAGGGGCGTGACTGCATAAAAATTAAAGAAGTGAGTCGGCAGTTTTTTAGCTCATGTGGCGAATATTGGCCATATAAAAAAAGGGGGTTTTTGTGCACTATTAAAAAAGGAGAGGGATTGCATAATGCACCCGTCGCAAACATCGTGTGCACATGTGACGGATGGTCTGGCTCTGAGGCGCATTTGGTGAAGCGGGTCTATTCCTCTCTCTAGCTCAACAGCTTCAATGTTGCCTCTTATCCTCTATATAAGACTCGCGCTCGTAAGAGATCGAAGTTCGCTCTGCCATACATCTGTCGCTTGATCATCTTCAGCCGATTGACTTGACCTTCAACCTGCCCGCTGCTCCATTCAGATGATAACCCTGCTCTGACCGCCGCCTCGTCCTTCATCAAACCATGGGAGAACCTCTCGAACTCTCCGATGGCGCTCGCCTTCACCGACTCACGCCAGTGGTCGAATGCCTCAACACATCTTTCGCGCACGAGGCATTGAAACTCCCGTGCCAACTCCTGCCCCACTTTGATCTCTGGACTGAGCCGACATAACTCTTTCACGTATTGAGACTCTTCCAACTCCAACTCCACCGCAGGCTTGAGCAGCCACCAGACGGCACGGTGTGGCGAGGGCGGCTGGAAGACTGGTACTTGCTGCCGCTGGCGCAACTCGCCGGGTAGCAGCTTGCGCCACGGCTGAAGATAACGGCGTAGCGCCGCCAAGCATCCTCTATATCCGTGATCTCGCAATTCACGGAAAAGCTGGCGCGCGTTGTAACAGCCTTCAGCCCATCTCTGCCTCAAGTATTCGTCAAAGGGCGCGACTTTACTCGGTTTGCGAAAGGGCGGAGACTTCTCTGGGTAACAATCGGCGCGCAGGAATCTCCTGACGGTTTCGCGATGCATTCCTAACTGGCGAGCAATGGCTGACAGATTCAGTCCTTCGCTACTCAATCGCTGAACAGCTTCGTAGCGCGCCACGCGCCGCTCTCGATTCTCAATCTTGCGCCGCTCATCACAGGGGCTACGCACAGCTTCTGTGGGGGTCGTACTCATTACCGCGTCAATCTTTAACGCGCTGGAGACGTGGCGCGCGCGGCGCAGACTGACGCGGCGTGCAGCCTCCCGTAATTCAGTATGATGACGACCCAGGAGACGCTCCAGCGCATCGCGCAGGTTCATCAGCAAGTGAAAGCGATCCGCTACTTGCACCGCGCCGGGCGCGGCAGTCCGCACACCGTCAGCGTAAGCTGAAGCGCGGTCGCGGCAAACGATCTCTGTGCCGGGACGTTTGCGCAGCCAGCGGGCGAGAGTCGCCGCTTCGCGGTCAGGTAGGAGATCTATCGGCTTGTGATCTTCGATGTCAACGAGGATCGTGCCGTAGCGCACACCACGGCGCATCGCCCAATCATCGACGCCTAACACTCTGACCGGATCGAGATGGAAAGACGCTGCGTCTCTGACTCGGCGCAGTAATGTCCGTGGACTAGCCGACAATCCGAGTTGAACTGAAGCACGAGCGCCGGGCCTGCCGCCTAAGGCAAAGCCGATCACCTCAAGTACATCATTCAACCGCATCGTGCGACGCGCATATGGATCAGCGACCTCCGGCAACAACTCGCAGAAGATGCGTTGCTTGCAGGCTGAGTTCTGGCAGAAGAACTTCCGCGCGCTCAAATGTAATCTGACTTGGATGCCTTCCCATGGCAGATCAGCCAGGCAGCGCGAGTAGCGGCTGTGGACTTTGGCTGAAGGGAGTTCGCAGCGCGGGCATAGTGAGCGGGCTTGTCTGGTAATAATAAAGAGCGAGATGTGGTCTGGAGCATTGACGATCTTTTGCAGGCGCAGTGCGATAGGATCAGCGAGCAGTGTTTTCATGCTGCGCTTATAACAGTCCGCTCTCGCTTCACCAAATGCGCCTCAGAGCCGATGGTCTGTGTCAGAGCGATCGCAATGGATTGTGTTATTGACTTTCAACTGATTCTACAACTGCAGGCTGCTGCCCACAGACCCTGCGGCAAAATGTATATCTAGGTCGGTTGCTTGACACCTTCAACTATGCTGGTAGCGAAATTGTCGTGGATTGGTGTAATGCTCCGAATCTCGAATCCAGCGGTTCGGTACAAGTGGCTCCATTGATCTTCAGTTCTTTCCTTACCCGCAATAAAGACCAACATGTTGATGTCCAGAAGCTTGGCCGCTGTACCAGCCACGTTACCCATCGGTGGAAGGACTGAGTCGACACAAATCACCCGACCGTCTCCCTGCATGCTCTGATGGCAATTCTGGAGGAGCCGGATGCACCTCTCGTCCTCCCAGTCATGAATGATATGTTTCATGATGTAGACGTTGGCGGCGGGCACTGAGTCGAACATGTCCCCAGCGACATATTCCAGTCGATTGGCAACGGCACGGTCCTTCACAGGAAAGCGTTCCTGCGCCACAGGGATGAGGTCCGGAACGTCCATCACGGCAGCTTGCAAAGTGGGGTACTTCTCGAGCAGTGCAACCGCCAAGTGGCCGAAGCCGCCACCGACGTCAGCAATCTTCTCAACACCTTTGAAGTCACAGTTCTCCAGCACGCCGCGCAGCGAGTTAAGACTATTGGACTTCATAGCTTCCCCGAAGTCTTCCAATTCCTTTGGATTCGCGTTGAGGTAGTCCCACCATTCCATACCGAACACTTTCTTGGCCTGAGGCTCTCCGGTCTTGATAGCGTTCAAAAGTTCCGCCCAGCCTCGGTACCAAGGCCCGCCCATAGCTTCCACCAGTTTCTTCACAGATGCGGGCGAATCTGACGTCAGCACCTCGGAGAGTTCCGTCGGGCCAAACTTACCCTGCGCGTCCTCTGTGAAAAGGCCCAGGCTCGCGCCCGCACGGAGGAGGCGTTCCAGGGTATTCGGCACTGCACGAATGCCGGCAGTGACCATCTCGGCGGCATACATCGCACCGTGTTGCTTGAGGAGGTCTGGAACCCCCAACCTAGTCACCTCCGAGATGACCTTCGTGACCCATGCTCCCATTGCCATTTGCATGATCACTGCCTGCGGGGGCAGCGACTGCTCGACAGCTGCTTTAGACTCCATTTCGTTTCTCCTCGTTCGTAGGTAAGGTTTACAGCCCTGGGGATTCTCATTTCGCGTCCCCGATCTCCATTTCATAGCCGTCCGGGACTCGCGCCGTTACGCATCGTCACCAATCTTCTTGGCTAGCAACGTAATCGGCCCAACGTCTTGCTGAGCGGCGCGAGGGTTGATGAAGGTATGAGTCAACCTGAGTCGCGCCCGCTCCAGCTTCTGTTGGCACGCCGCTTAGAAAACCATTCCGTAACGTTTGGAAAGCAATTGCTTCACAGCAGGTTGATGAAACCAGCGCACGACACGTTCTTCATTTTCGCCCGCCTCCTCCCAGAACGCGTTATCAAGTTTGTTCTTTGTGAACAAGGAGCCGTTGTGTTCGATGACCGCCAACAATTTATCTTGATGCTGCGGTCGCAATAACGGGCCCAGGAACGGCGTGGGATCCGGCAAACAACACCCGAGCGCACAGATCCATTGGTCGATTGCAGAGCCATCGCTGTTTGGGTCGTTCAGCAAAGTCTCAAATTTCGCCTTGAGAAGGTCCGAGATAGCATCTTTCTCCACAGTCGGCCAACCCAACCAGTCGGCGAGAGTCAATTTGCGTGTCACAACTTCAGGGTCGGGCCAAAGAAATTCCTCGCGCACGGCAAGTTCCAGGATTCGAGGTAAAAAGTATTTGAAGTCAGGGGTCTCGCCCACTGTGAAAAATGCGTCTGCCGTATACCCGCCGAGTTGGTCCGCAGTCAGCTCTCGAAGTGGCGTAGTCAGTAGAACCCTCTTTTCATCGGGAGACATACAACATTCGCAAGCCGCGAAATCGTAAGGCTTCGGGTACTTGGCGAACACGGCGTACAGTTGGTTGATTAGATGTTCCACAGTGATCTCGCGAGGCGTGCCAACGCTGGAATAACCGGCGAGCAATAGAGCTTGAATTTAAGAGACTCGCTTATTGCGAGTCCGGTTCATTCCGATGTTATGTTCGCCGTTGTATCTATCACACTTACTATCTACAGTCACGCTTGGAAGGGAAAGCGGCCACTTGGAACTTATCTTCGTAGATGACCTTCCCAAGCCCCCTGCACTTTTGCACGTCCACAAGATACCCGTGATAGCGGAGCAAATGAGCCAACTCCCATACCTGATTTATACACTCATCCGCGCTCGACTTGAACCAGAAAATGGCGCGGCTGGCGACCATGTTGAGCGGCGAAGGCAGATGCTTATTGAACCAGATAAGTACCTCGCGTAACTGGTCCCGCTCGTCCGCAGATAACTCACCCGACTCAAGCAGGTCGTAAGCCGCTTGGAACAACCCTTGAGGCTTATGGGAATCCTCATCGATCTGAGTGATGCCGAAAGTGTGGCAACCGATTGTGGTCGCGGATCAGCTCGCGCCCTGACTGGTGGCACACTGGGCGCGCAACCGCCACCACTACCTGATAACATACCTGATGCCAACACACCTCCCCCCGCAATGGAGGGTGAAGGGACGGCGACCAGACCTCGTATTTTTGACCGCATCGGCCACGCCCAGGACGTACTAACCCAAACAGAGAATCAGCCACTAACGAAGAGTAGCAGGCTTAAATCAATGCTTTACGGCCTGCTCACCTCTGCCGCCCAAGCCTTCGATCACCCCGCTAAAGACGCGGGAGAACTCGCCGGGATGGCCGGGCAGGCTGCCGGCGGGGGTGTCGCCGGCGCTTTTGATAGAAAACTCCCGAGTCGTGTCAAGCGTGATTACGCCGTCCAGGTCAGAAGAAGAGAGCTGGCAGATACGATCCAGACCGAAGGTGCTAAATCGCAGATCGAAGCCAGGATCTGAGCGAAGACGAGCGGAGAGAGATCATCAGGAATTTGATGGACGACGAGAAGAACGAGATGCGAAAGCACCTGATGACCGTCAAAACCCGCGCCCACGAGTATCGGGGCAAATCGACGGCCGCGCCTCCCGCCCCGGCGCAGAACAAGCCGGACATCAGCAAAATGTCTGAGGCGCAGTTCCGCCAGTACGTCGGCAGTCTCCGTAAACGAGGCGGCTCCAAGCCGACGAGGGCAGAGATTGAAGCGGCGGTAGGAAGATGGAAAGGTCTTCATGGAAAATAGAACAACGGTTCAGCAGCAGACGGCAACAGCTCTGGCTGAATTCCAGGGGCTTAAGGAGGGCATTTTTGAAGCCGGAATCAAGCACGGGCTTCCCGCTTCAACCTTTGAAGCGAGCTGGCAGTCGGGCGAGTGGGAGCCGTTCATCGGCCAAGTCAGCCGGATCATGGTCGCCGAGATGCGGGAGCGGATGAAGAACGGCTTATTGATTTTGAGCTGTAACTGAGAAGGGAAAACGAAGGTGGAAACCATGAACTGAGATCAATCGAGCAACGTGTACATCAATGGCAATTAGATGCTCCCTCGCGTCAGATAACAAGACGGTTCCCCCACCTTTTGCCCAAATAAAAGAGCCTCCATTGGGCCGCGAGTCATTCTATCGCCGAGAACATATCTTACGGCGACCCGGACCGTAGCTCGCGTTAACCTCGTTACCTGCCCTCGGATCAACTCGCCGCTCACGAAGATCCATCGCAACACGGCATCCCCGTCGTGTCGATACCGAGCCACAGTAAGTCCTCCTCATACTTATGCCGGTAACCGGAACTGTGCTCGCGGAAGATAACGCCTAAAGCTTGCTGCATCTGTTGCACATTCAATAGGGAACTCTTTATTCATTCTTTGCCTCTTCCACATTTATCCTTGACCTTCTAGGGGAGACGTGCGACCATGTACCCCTAGAAGCTAAGAGGAGAGATCTTCCGTGGCCAAACAGAAGCCCGATCTGCCGCAGGGCACCCTCGACCTGCTCGTCCTTAAAGCCCTCTCCTTGGGGCCGATGCACGGCTACGGCGTCGGGCAGCGCATCCAGCAACTCGCCGAAGAGATGCTGAGGGTCGAGGAGGGGTTTAGGTATCGGCGCCAACACGGCCATCTTCTCCGTCGTCGACGCCCTGCTGCTGCGGTCCCTGCCGTTCGCCGAAGCCGAACGGCTGGTGTGGGTCGGCGGCTGGGGGCGCACACGCGAAGACAAAGAGCAGGGCGTCACGCCGGCGGATTTTCTGGACTATCGCGAGCAGAGCCGGAGCTTCGCGCAGTTTGCCGCTTCGATCTCCGATTCGGTCCCGATGAATCTCACGGGCGATGGCGAACCCGAGCGACTCAATGGTGCCCTGGTTACGGCCAACTATCTGGACGTGTTCGGAGTGAAGCCGGCTCTGGGGCGGACTTTCGTCGCGGAAGAAGGGGAGGAGGGGAGCGACCGGGTCGTGGTGCTGAGCGACGGTTTATGGAGGCGGCGCTTCGGTGCCGATCCGAACATCGTCAACCAGGCGATCACGCTCGACGGACGCAAGCTCACCATCGTCGGCGTAATGCCGCCACAATTCCAGTACCCGCGGGGCGTCGAGGTTTGGAAGCCGTTCGCCTTCGCCGGGTCACCACAAAGCCCGTTTCGGAGCCGCGAGTTTCACTTCCTGCGCCCCGTCGCCAGACTCAAACCGGGCGTGACCATCGCGGCGGCCCAGGCGGAGGTCGAGACCATCGCGAGCCGACTCGAAGCGCTCCATCCAAAAACCAACGCCAACCAGAGTCTGTTTCTCATGCCACTGCAGGAACGGGTCGTCGGCAACATCAAGCTGCCGTTGCTCGTGCTGCTCGGCGCGGTCGGCTGTGTGTTGTTGATCGCGTGCGCGAATGTGGCGAACCTTTTGCTGGCGCGCGCGGCCTCACGGCACAAGGAGTTCGCCGTGCGCGCGGCGCTCGGCGCAGGCCGCGGTCGTGTGATACGGCAACTCGTCACCGAAAGCCTCATGCTCGCCCTGCTCGGCGGCGCGCTCGGCGTGCTGTTGGCGCGCTGGGGGGCGGACCTGCTCGCGGCGTTCGGCGCCGACAACCTCCCGCGCGTGGATGAGGTCGGGATTAACGGCTCGGTGCTCACCTTTACGCTGGCCGTAGCGCTGCTCACAGGATTGCTCTTTGGGCTAGCGCCCGCGTGGCAGTCCACGCACCTGGACCTGACGGAGGCGCTCAAGGAAGGCGGCAGGGGCATAGGGGGCGGGGCGCGACGCCGCCGTACGCTGAATATGCTTGTCATCGGCGAGGTGGCGCTCGCGGTCGTGTTGCTCGTCGGCGCGGGCCTGCTTGTTAACAGTTTCGTCAAGCTGCGACAAGTCAGCACCGGCTTTGATGAGAAAAATCTGCTGACGGTGCGGATTGATCTGCCGGACCCGTACGCGAGGCCGGAGGAGAAGGCGATGTTCTTCGAGCAGTTGCAGCAGCGCGTGGCGTCCCTGCCCGGCGTCGAAGCCGTCGGGATGGTCACAGAACTTCCCCTGGCCAGGCAGTCCGCCGACCTGCCGTTTAAGGTGGAGGCTCGCGCCGATCAAAATTCCGGTGGAGATGGTTACGCCGATATTCGCAACGTTAATCATGACTATTTTCGCGCGATGCGCATCCCGCAGCTGAAAGGCCGCAACTTCACCGAGGCGGAAGTGCACGAAAACGCGAAGGTCGTCGTCATCAGTGAAGTGCTGGCGCGGCGCTTCTTCGCCGGCGAAGACCCACTCGGCCGGCGCCTGCGAGTCGAGCTGCTCAGCAAGGAGCCCTACGAGATCATCGGCATCGTCGGTGACGTCCGGCACCGCGGGCTGAACATTGAGGTGAGGCAGACGGTGTATTTCCCCACGCTGCGTCTCGGCTATGCAAACTTGGTGGTTCGCACGACGACCGACCCTACGGGCTTAGCCGCGGCCGTGCGCAAAGAGGTCACGGCCGTTGACCCGAATCAGCCCGTAGCCAACGTCAAGACGATGGAGCAGTGGGTGTCGGAGTCGGTCGCGCAGCCGCGCTTCCGCACGGTGCTGCTCGGTCTCTTCTCGGCGGTGGCTTTGGTTCTCGCCGTCGTGGGCATCTACGGGGTGGTGGCGTACGCGGTCACCGAGCGGACGCACGAGGTCGGCATCCGCCTCGCACTCGGCGCGCGGGGTCGTGACGTTCTGCGGCTCGTCGTCGGACAGGGCATGAAGCTCACCCTTTGCGGCGTAGCCCTCGGACTCGCCGCGTCGTTGGCGCTGACGCGGCTGATGTCGAGCCTGCTCTTCGGCGTGACGGCACATGATCCTGTGACGTTCGCGGGCGTGACCCTGCTATTTGCAACAGTGGCACTCGTAGCTTGCCTCATCCCCGCGCGGCGGGCGACGAAAGTTGATCCGATGATCGCGCTCCGGTATGAGTAATGTTGCTTTTCGGTCCAGGGGTTGAATAATTCGCGCTTGAAGTAATTACTGGTGGCCCTACTTAATTTGTGCGAAAGGTAGGCCCACCCCAACTTTGGCCCACAATAGAAACAGCACTCAGTTAGGAGAGGATCATGCGGACATTCGTTGCTGCCATCTTCGCTATTTCCTGCGGCTCACTCGGCACCAGTCTGCTGCCGATCTCACCGGCGATGACGGTCGTCTCGGCCAAAGCGACGCCGCAAGAGTCTGATGCTCAAAAAAGAAGCGAGGAGATTCTGGCCTCATTTAACAAGAGCAAGCACAAGGTCAGGGAGGTATTCGGCGTGCGGAAGGAAAGGTATAAGGAGATCCGCAGCGACAAAGGTCTATGAAGACGGGGCGAGGGAGAAATTCGAGGGCGTATTCATTAAAATGACAGATATTGAAGGTGTGTCCCCGACTCGAATAGAACATCGCGCCACCACATTCGGGTTAGGAGTTACGGGGGTACATATCGAGAAAGACGGTGTCACTTCGGATAAGATCTTCTATCAGTTCAAGCAGTAGCTGGGGCCGCGCTGACATGTGGAAGCCGGGAATCTTGATCGGATCTCCCGCCCGGGTTCGAGAGGGTGAACCGGCCAAGTGGACAAACGGAGAAGTGAAGATCTGGTTCTAGAAGCGTCCAAAAGGGTTCCCATGTAACAAACTCTTTTGCACGAAAGTTGGGAACATGAAACTATTCTACGCCCTGCTTATCGGTCTATTTTTGAGCGTCCAGTCACACGCACAGGTGAGGCCGCCGCGGGAAACTGTCCTCGATCGTTTCCTTCGCTACGTTAAGATTGATACGCAATCGAAGGAAGATCAGCCTACCGTCCCGAGCACCAGAAAACAGTTGGTGCTGGCAAACCTTCTCGCGCGTGAATTGAAAGACCTGGGCGCAGAAGCCATCCGCGTCAGCCAGTACGGGATCGTCTATGCGCTGGTGCCCGGCAATCTGCCGGATGACGCAAAAGTGCCGGTCGTCGGGTTTATCGCCCACATGGACACGTCGCCCGCCGTCTCGGGGGCAAACGTCAGCCCGATCATTCACCAGAACTACCGGGGCGGCGACATAGTGCTGCCGAAAGACCCGGCGCAGGTCATCACCGTCGCGAAAAATCCGATCCTCAAAGGGATGATCGGCGACGACATCATTACCGCCGACGGGACCACACTCCTTGGCTCGGACGACAAAGCGGGGTGCGCCGAGATCATGACGCTCGTCGCCACGCTCAAGCAGAACCCGCAATTAAAGCATGGCAGAATCGCCGTCGCCTTTACCCCCGACGAAGAAGTCGGAGGCGGCATAGACAAATTCGACATCAAAGCTTTCGGCGCACAGTTCGCTTACACGGTGGACGGCGAAGCGCTCGGCGAGATAGACAACGAGACGTGGAGCGCGCGTTCTGCAACCGTCACATTCAAAGGCAAGAGCACGCACCCTGGTACGGCCAAAGGAGTCATGGTCAATTCGGTCTACGCCGTTGCGGATTTCATCTCCCGCTTTCCCAAAGAGATGCTGCCGGAGACGACCGAGGGCCGCGTCGGTTTTGTCCACCCGTACACCGGCACGCTTGATACGGAAGAATCAAGTCTCAAGATTCTACTGCGCGATTTCGAGACGGGCGGCCTTGATGCGAAGGAAGCACTGCTTCGCGAGATGGTGGAAAAGACCCGGGAGAAGTTTCCCGGCGTGAGAATTACTCTTGAGGTGAAAGAGAACTACAAGAACATGAAAGAGGTTCTGAAGGACTACCCGCAGTTGACCGAGTATGCGATGGAGGCGACGCGCCGGGCCGGCCTCAAGCCCAAAATAACGGCGGCGCGGGGCGGTACCGACGGCTCGAATCTAACATTCAGAGGTTTGCCGTGCCCCGACCTATTCACCGGCGGCCAGAACTTTCACGGCAAGCTCGAATTCAACTCCCGCCGCGGCCTCGAAAAAACAACAGAAATGCTCGTCAATCTGGTTCAGATATTTGCCGAAAAGCAGAAATAGGTTCGCAAGTAAGGTTAAAGATTCCACCACTTGAGCGCCAGGCCCGCCGGCAATCCCCCGCGGAGTCTGCGACCCTTTACCTCGAATCCGCGATTCTTCTGTCACCACCACTGGCAAAACAGCCATGCCTATTATCGTTGACCATACCTCGCGCTCATGTTCCCGTATCCGCCGCATCTCTGTGCGCAAGCGCTGGCTGATATTTCTCACCGGCCTCGCCGTTGTGCTTCTCTGCGCCGCGCTCTACGGCTTCTACGGCCTGACACAATGGGCCGTGCATTTGCGCATCGAGCGTGAAAACAGCCGCCTGCGCGCCGGAAACGAAAAGTAGCGCCGGCAACTGAACTACCTAAATAATCGCGTCGAAGCTGTTGAGAACGCCTCGCGGCGCCTCGCCGAGATGAGCGGCGTAGCCCATCATGAACCCCCAAACTTACGTGGCGCTGGTGGCCCGGCTTGGCCGCTGGACACCGTCACTACTATTGAAGACAAGACCCAACAGGTCGAGCAGAAACTGCGCACTTACGAAGAGCTTTTACGTAAGCGCGCGATGATGCCTTCGGCCTGGCCCGTCGACGGCAATCTGACGGATAGTTTCGGTGGACGCCGCAATCCTTTCGGCGGCTCGTCAGAATTTCATCCAGGACATCGCGACCATCTGGGGCGCACCCGTCAGGGCGACTGCCAACGGCACAGTGATTTTCACCGGCTGGCAGAACGGTTACAGACAGGTTGTAATTATGGATCACGGCGACGGCCTGACGACGCGCTACGGCCACCTCTCGAGGGTTGAAGCGACTCTGGGCCAGGCCGTCACGCGCGGCGAGTTGCTGGGGCGCGTCGGCTCGACCGGACGTTCCACGGGGCCACACCTTCATTATGAAGCGCGCGTTAACGACGAGCCGGTCAACCCGATGCCATACCTGCCCGTGAGCACAGATTGAGAGGCCGAAGGCATTGCAGGGAAAGGGTAGAAAACCTGCTTCCCACCCCTCCCGACTTCTCTTCGGCAATCTCCACCCGGTCTTTCCCTATTCAAACCCGCCTCTGCTAATATCCTGTCAGGTATATTAATTAGCTTGAAGGGAAATCTTCCAGGATGCCATCCAGACTCTTGCGTGCGACCGCTCTTCCGCTTGTCGCAGTTATGCTCTTCACGCTCGCTCCGCTCCGCGCCCTCGGTGATGAAGGCATGTTTCTGCCGGATGCAATCGCGACACGCCCTCTGGATCAACAACTGATCCGGCTCGGTCTCAAAATTCCGATCACGGACATTTACAACCCGAACGGCTTGAGCATTAAAGATGCGGTGGTGATCGTCGATGGCGGCACGGGTGAATTCGTCTCGCCGGAAGGGCTGTTGCTCACCAATCACCACGTCGCTTTTGAGGCGCTGGTCGCCGCTTCTGACCAGGCGCACGATTACGCGACCAAAGGCTACGTGGCCAGATCACGCGCCGAAGAGCTGCAGGCCAGAGGGTACACCGTCACGATCACACAAGAATTAAAGAATGTGACTGCGGATGTGGTCGGCGGCATGACGGACAAGATGTCGCCGGACGAGCGCGCCGCGGCGATCCAAAGCAAGATCGGCGCGCTGGAAGCGGCCGGGACGCGCCAGGCCGAGGGCATCCGCGCGCGCATCCTTCCGATGAATGAGGGGTTGTCTTACTACCAGTTCAATTATCTTGTGCTGCGTGACGTACGCATCGTTTACGCGCCGCCGAAGGCGATCGGCTTTTTCGGAGGCGACCCGGATAACTTCGAGTGGCCGCGCCATTGCGGAGATTTCACGTTCATGCGCGCCTACGTCGGGCCGGACGGGAGGCCGGCGGCGTACTCCCCCAACAACGTGCCGTTTAAACCGAAGAAGTTCTTACCGCTTTCGATGGGCGGTGTCCGCGAGGGCGATTTTACGATGGTGATGGGCTACCCCGGTACGACGCGCCGCTACCGTGAGAGTTATTCGATCGCATACAACCAAGACATCCAGCTGCCCTTCCTCGCCGACCTTTTCACCAAACAGATCGAGATCCTCCAGGGCATTGGCAAGAACAACCCGGCGCTCGCCATTAAACTCCAGAGCACGATCTTCGATTTGAGCAACTCGCTCAAGGACTTTGAAGGCTCGGTGCTGGCGATGCGGCGCGCCGGTATTGTTGACAGGAAACGCGCGGATGAAACCGCCTTTACGCGCTGGGTCAACGAGAACCCGGCGCGTAAGGCCAAGTACGGCGAAGTGCTGCCAAACCTGGCCAGGGCTTATCAGGCACTGCTCCCCACCGCTCAGCGTAATCTGCTCATCCCGCAAATGTTTGAAGCCAGCAACCTGCTCGGCATCGCCTTCACCGCGCAACAGATCGCCGTCGAGAAGGAGAAGCCGGGGGCGACGGGCAGTCCGGACCTGAGCGCGGCCGTGCAGCGCCAGCGCGAGCGCATCGGGCCGTCATTGACCGAGCGCAATCCGACGGTCGAGCGCGAGTTCCTCACCTACCTGTTCAGAAAGGCTGATGAGCTGCCCGCCGGGCAGAAGATCGAACCCCTTGAAAAGCGTTTTGCGGGTCTGCAGGGAGATGCGCGGCGGCGCGCCGAAGAAGATTTTGCGCGCGCCGTGGTCGATAGCAAAAGCTTCACCACGCCCGAATCCCTCTCCAGGCTCTTCGACCTCTCGACCGCGCAACTGCGAGAGATCCATGAGCCTCTGATCGAATTCGCTGCCGAACTCGGGCCGCTGGTCGAGCAGGCGCAAGAGAGCGCGCAGAACTTCAACGCGACCGTCACGCGCTGGCGTCCTTTGCTCATCGAAGGGATGAGCGAGATGCGTGGGGTTAAACCTTATCCGGACGCTAACCGCACACTCCGTTTTAGTTACGGCGTGGTCAAAGGCTACGTGCCGCACGACGCGGCCATTTATGAGCCGTTCACCACGCTCGCGGGCGTGATCGATAAAGACACCGGACACGAGCCATTCAACGTCCCCGACAAACTGAAGCAGCTTTATCGTGCGCGTGACTTCGGCCCCTACGCGCTTCCCGGCACCACCAGCGTCCCCGTCGATTTTCTTTCGACAACCGACATCATCGGCGGCAACTCGGGCAGCCCCATCATGAACGGGCGCGGCGAGCAGGTCGGTATTATCTTTGACGGGAACTACGAGGGATTGGGCAACGACTTCTTCTATAACGAGGCCAAGGACCGCGCCATCGCCGTTGACATTCGCTACGTCCTTTTCATCACAGACAAATTCGGCGGCGCGGGCTACATTCTGAAAGAGCTGGACATCAGGAATATGCCTGCAACGCGCAACGCTGTCGCAAGTAAAGAGTGAGCATATACCGTTGAGTCCGCTCTATGTTGAAGAATGAACCACAGGGGGATACAGAGGAAAAATCAGGCGGAGATTCATCAATCGCCGTTTGTGTCTACCCAGTTCTATTACTGCTTGACGGCTTTTCCTATTAACTGTCTTCCTCTTGTCTTTCCTCTGTGAACCTCTGTGGTTCAAGCTTTCCCTTATATGCCTAAGCGAAACCAGAATAAAGAACGACACACAACGGGGATCTGGCTGATCGCCGTATTCAAGCTGGTTAAGGGAGTGCTTTTACTGGCGCTCGGCATCGGGGCCCTGTCGCTGTTGCATAAAGATGTCGAGGAGGTGGCGACCGACTGGATCAATATCCTGCGTGTTGACCCGAACAACTACTACATCAATAAGGTACTAGATAGACTCCTGGACGTTGACGACCGCAAGCTCGAGGAGATTAGCGCCGGCACCTTCTTTTACGCGGCGATGCTGCTGACAGAGGGCACCGGTCTGATGCTGCGTAAGCGCTGGGCCGAATATTTTACCGTCATTGCCACCGGCTCCTTTATACCGCTTGAGGTTTATGAGCTTGTCAAACACTTCACCCCGGGGAAAATCGTTATCATCGCCATTAATGTGGCGGTCGTTTGGTACTTGATTGAGAGGCTGCGCCGCCGGGATTAAGAGACCACTTCAAGAGATCCCTGGCGGCCCGATTTCTAGAGCCTGTTATGAACTTTAAGCTGTGATAATTTTGGCGCATGAAGCGCAAA
>CAYLJO010000130.1:0-17154 GCA_964383905.1 uncultured Blastocatellaceae bacterium | reverse complement strand
ATTCATAGCCAGAGACGATCTCAACTTATTGCATATTTGTCAAATTGAAACCGTAATTGATGAAGAAAGAAGAGAGCCGTAGAACTACCGGCCGCCATTCGCCGCCCGCGGCGAATGGGCGGCCATCGGGTTGAAGATCACATCAATGAAGTTGCTTGATCCGATCAAGCGCAAAGTCGCCGTGCTCAAAAAGAGTATCGCCCACCCCATTCCAGGAGGTGGCTGACAACAACGGCTCTGGAAGAGACCGGCGCACGCTCAAGCTTAAGAGGAAGATCGCGGGCCGCTTCAGGACTGAGGATGGCGCAAGGAACTTCCGCCGTCTCTTGCTTTAGTCTACTGAATTCTGATCGTGCACCCTTCTTGCTTCTATTCGTATCTCAGCGCAACCATCGGGTCCACTTTCGTGGCCTTGCGCGCAGGGATAAAGCATGCGATCAACGCCACTCCCGCCAGCAGCAATGATACGCTGATAAAGGTTAACGGGTCAGTCGCACTAATCCCATAGAGCATACTTGACATCATGCGCGTCAGAGCAAACGCAACAACCAGGCCCATCGCCACACCCATCAAAGTCAGGACCATTCCCTGACCCACTATCATTTTGAGAATGTCACGGCCTTGTGCCCCGAGCGCGATGCGCACCCCGATCTCGTGTGTGCGCTGCGTGACCGAATAAGAGATCACACCGTAGATCCCCGCCGCCGCGAGCGTGAGCGCGACGACGGCAAAGATCAGCAGTAAGAGCATAGAGAAATGGCGCAGTGAGATCGAATCGGAAAGTAGCTGCTCCATGGTGGCAATGTCGTAAACCGCCTGCTCTTTGTCCGCCCCAAGAATCTCATTCCGGACGGCACTGATCAGACTTTTTGGATCAGAGGACGTGCGCACGACGAGTGTCATAAACGAGGTCGGGTACTGCGCCTCCGGCAGATAGATCTGCATCCGGTCTTCCCTGTCTAACCCGTACTGCTTAACATCTTTGACCACCCCGACAACCGTCCGCCAGGGCTGCGGGTTCTTCTCCGAGCCCGGAAACTTGATCCGCTTGCCGAGAGGATCTTGGCCCGGCCATAACTCCCGCGCCATGGTTTCATTGATGAGCGCGACCGTCGGAGCGTTCTCTGTATCCTGCCCGGTCAAGGAGCGCCCCTTCTGAAGAGGGATCTGCATTGCCCTCAGATAACCGGGCGTCGCGATGTAGAGGTCGACGCTGATCTCCTGCCCGCGAGGTCTCGGCCGTTCTTCGACGGCGAGCGCTCGACCGTCGAAATTACTGCCGAAAGGCAGCACGCTCGTGACGCCTGCCGCCTCGACTCCCGGCAGCGTTTCAATACGCCCGATGACCTGATCGAAAAAGGCCGTCCACATCGGCCCCTTCGGATACTTTGCTTGAGGGAGCGAGATGCTCATCGTCAAGAGGTGTTCGGGATTAAAGCCCGGGTTGACGTCCCGTAACCGGATGACGCTTTTAATCAGGAGACTGGCGCAGATCAGTAGCACGAGCGCCATCGCAATTTCCGAAGCGACGAGGGTGCCGCGCAGCCTGTTGCGCCCCTCCCCCGCGCCCGAAGCCCGTCCCCCCTCTTTGAGTGGGTTATTCAAATCGGGCTTTGACACGTGCACCGCAGGCGCCAGCCCAAAGATGACGCCGGTCAGAAGTGAAATCACGACCGTGAATTCCAGCACACGAAAATCTATTTTGATGCCGCTCAGCAGAGGCGTCACCCGTGAACCGAGCGACTCAATCAGACCTGTCCCCCAAAGGGCAAGAAGAAGGCCGATGCCTCCGCCCGCCAGCGACAGCAACACGCTCTCCGTTAATAACTGGCGCACCAGTCGCAGTCGCGTAGCCCCGAGTGCGGCACGGATGGCGATCTCTTTTTGCCTTGCCGTTGAGCGCGCCAGCAACAGGTTGCCGACGTTCGCGCAGGCGATGAGCAACACGAAAGCGACGGCCCCGAACAGATTCAGAAGAGTCGGCCGTAAACCACCGATAGTATCTTCGGGCAGCGTAACTAACCGGACCCTGTATCCTGTATTATCCGCCGGATGCTCCTGCTCTAAGCGGCCGGCGATCACATTCATCTCCGACTGCGCTTGGCCGAGCGTGACGCCCGGCTTGAGCCGGGCGATCGAGCGAAGGTGGCGTGACGAGCGCTCCCCTTCATCGTGAGCCTCCGCCACCGGCCGATAGAACTGGCCTTGAGGGTCACCGACGAGGCCGGGAGGAAGCGGGTGAAAGTCTGCCGGCATCACCCCAACGATCGTGTAAGGCTTGCCGCTGAGGTTCACTTTGTGACCGACGACGAAGGGGTCGCCGCCGAAGCGCCGCTGCCATAGGCTATAGCCAAGAACAATCACGAAGTCTTTGCCCTCCTGCTGCTCTTCAGGCAGGAAGACGCGGCCCAGCAGCGGCCTCCCCTTGATGATCTGGAAAAACCCGTCACCGACCTGGATGCCGGGTATTCTCTCCGGCTCGCCGTCGCCCAGAAACGTGGCGCTCCAGTTGCCGTAGGTTGTGACATCTTCAAAGACACTATTTTGATGTCGCCAATCATCCACGTCCGTCGCGGAAACCTGACTCCGGTGGTTGCCCTCCGCCGGCACGTCTCCCCACACGAGCACGATGCGGTCGGGGTCGCTGTACGGCAGCGATTTCAACAGGATGGCATTCACAACACTGAAGATGGCGGTATTCGCGCCGATGCCCAGCGCGATTGAAACCACAGCCACCCCAGTTAAGCCGGGGCTCTTGAGCAGCATGTGGAAGCCGTAACGTAGATCTTGAAGGAGTGTTCTCATTCACCTCACCTCCACGCTTTGAGTCATCGGTAAGCAATCGAAGACCTTAATAGTTAGAGCGTGGTAAGGAAGTGCTATGCCGTCAGTAGGTATCTCGCCTAAAGGGCTGAGATCACAGCCATTACATAGGAAGGGCCGCCGAGGCTGGAGCTTGCTGGTGTCCGATTCCGGGACCCCCTGATCCCAAAATCGAAATAACGGTTGCCTTAATGGCGCGCGCCGCTTTATTATTATAGCTGGCTCGTGAAATTATGGGGCGCGCGCGTGAATGCTCCCCGACCTAAAGCTTCGTCGCTCTCCTCCCGTATTTAAATAGCTTGGTCCGGTTCAGAATATTCGTCTGTCGAATTTAACTGTTCTGATCAACCAACCTATTTGACGGGGAAGCGGCTCGTTAAAATTTGAGGTGCCTGAAAAGCAAATGTCCAGCGAACCAGAGCAAAATTCTGCCGCCCCCCCACCGGAAGGCAAGTACATCTATTGCATTATCGAAGCCAAGGAGCCTCGTTCGTTCGGGCCGATGGGTATCGGCGGGCGCGGCGACGAGGTTTATACGGTGCACTACGACGGGCTGGCGGCGGTTGTTTCCAACACCCCGCTCGTCGTTTACGACCCGACCCGTGAAAATGTCTTCGCGCATGAACAGGTCAACGAGACCGTGATGCGTGAGTTTACCGTCCTGCCGATGGCCTTCGGCGCCCTCTTCCGCACCGAAGATGACATCATCGAGCTGATGCGGGGCACTTACGATGCGCTGCGCGACGTGCTCGCCAAGATGCAGGGCAAAGTCGAGTTCGGCCTGAAGGTTAATTGGGATCGCGACCGCGTCATCGCCGAGATCGAACAGGAGAATGAAGAGATACGCCACCTCAAAGAACAGATCACTTCGCGCGCCACCGGCTCGACCTATTTTGCGCGGATGCAACTGGGCCGGCTCGTCGAGACCGCGCTGACGGAGCAGGCCGACGCTTACGTGCGCGAAGTCTACGCGGTCCTGCGCGACACCGCCGTCGCTTCGCGCGCCAACAAGCCGATCGGCGATCGAATGATCATGAACGCCGCTTTCCTGATCGAGCGCGACCGCGAGGCTGAGTTCGACCAAAAAGTGAAAGAGATTGCCGCCAAGTACGAAGGCAAACTCTCCTTTAAGTACACCGGCCCGTGGCCCCCCTACAACTTCGTCCACATCCGCCTCAAGCTCGAGCGCGGTGAAGGCGCAACTACGGAAGCGATTTCCAGGTGAGCTCTTAATGTTCTTAATAGATGACATTTTGCTCGCCCCTGTCTCCGGCTTCAAGTTCATCCTGAATCAGATTCAGAAAATTGCTGATCAGGAGTTGAATGACGACACCGTCATCAAAGAGCAGTTGCTTGAGCTGCAGATGCGCCTCGAGCTGGAAGAGATTAGCGAAGAAGAATTTGCCGAGCGTGAGGCGGAACTCTTCGCGCGCCTGCGCGTGATCAAAGCGCGCCAGCTCGAGCTTTTGCAGCAGGTACACACCGCCGAATCATCTTCCATCGTCATCGAGGCCGGCGGGGATGAAGAGGGCGGGTTCTGGGAACCGGGTGAGAGGTAATCAGAGGTGAAGAGGGCGAAAGGCGAGAAGAAGCTCCGCCCGGGCGGTGAAGCGTCTCTGCCATCCTTCCCTTCCGCGCCCGGCCTTCCCCCATCGCGATACCTTTTTTTCGGAGGCAAAGGCGGTGTCGGTAAAACAACGGCCGCCTCGGCCGCGGCGCTGTATCTACTGGATCAGGCCGGATCCCGAAAGGGCGGCGAACAGATTCTGCTATTCTCCACCGATCCGGCCCACTCGCTCTCCGACAGTTTAGAGGTCGAGGTCGGCGACCGTTTGGTCGAGATCGCACGCCGCGGAGATTCACGCCTCCTCGCCTATGAGATGGACGCGAGCGTCGCCCTTGCGAAATTCAAATCCGAGCACCGCGCGATTCTCGCCGAGATCGCCGAGCGCGGCTCCCTCCTCGATGAAAGCGACATCGACGAGCTGTTGAACCTCTCCCTGCCGGGCATGGACGAGGTGATGGCGCTCTTTGAATTGAGCGAGTTCGACCGCACCGATTCTTACACGCGCGTCGTCGTCGACACGGCCCCGTCGGGCCACACTTCGCGCCTGCTGCAACTGCCCGAAGTCTTCTCGCACATGCTCCGGGCGCTTGATCGGATGGCCGACAAGCACCGCTACATGGTCGCGCATTTTGCGGGCGGGCGGCGGGCGCGTGAGGATGAGGTCGATCTTTTTCTGCGTGATCTGGCTGAAAGAATCGAGCGCGTGCGGGCCATGCTCTATGACAAAGGTCTCGCCGCCTTTACGCTCGTCACCATCCCGGAAGCGATGGGCGTGGAGGAGACCATGCGCTATTATGTCCTGCTTCAGCAGGACGGCGTGCCAGTCACCGATCTGATCGTCAACCGTGTCGAGGGTGAGCATGAGGGATGCCCCTATTGCCGCGCGCGTGTTGAAGCACAGAAGCCCTGGCTTGAACAGATTACCCGACACTTTGACGGGCTGCGCCTCCACCCTGCGCCGCTCCTCGCCGGAGAGGTACGCGGGCCCGATGCGCTTCGCCGATTTGCGCAGATCGTCTGGGGAGGGGCTGATGTCGCAGACGCGAAGGTCGGCGCAGCCCCGGCCGTCGCGAAAGCGCGCCCTTCTTCCGGCGCCAAACCGGCGCCGCAGGTACAGGGCAAGTATCCTACGGAATTCTTCACCGAGCCGCGCCACCTGCTGATCTTCGGAGGTAAGGGGGGCGTTGGCAAGACGACCGCGGCGGCGGCGGCGGCACTAGCGCTCGCCGAGAGACACCAGGATGCGCGCGTGCTCATCTTTTCCATTGATCCGGCGCACTCACTTTCCGACAGTTTCGATGAGCGCATCGGCGAGTTGAAACGGGGGGTCGGAGGGCAAGCAAATCTCGACGGGATGGAGATTGATCCGACCGCCCGCTTCGAAGAGTTAAGGAAGCGCTACCGAACATGGATTGATGAGTTGTTTGATTCGTTGACGGGAAGCTCGGGCTGGGAGATCCGGTTTGACCGGGAAGCGATGCGTGAATTGGTGGCGCTCGCCCCGCCCGGTATCGATGAGATCGCGGCCTTGAGCGCCATCAGCGACCTGCTCGACCAGGGCGGTTACACATCAATCGTGCTCGACAGCGCCCCGACCGGCCATCTGGTGCGCTTTCTGGAGTTGCCCGAGGTCGCCCTCTCGTGGGTGCGCACCTTTATCAAGCTTCTCCTGAAATATAAGAACATCGTGCACCCGACAGGTGTCGCCGAGGAACTCATCGCCCTCTCGAAGAACATCAAACGGGTGATCGCGCTGTTGACCGACGCCGAGCAGTGCGAGTTTATCGGCGTCGCCATCCCCGAACACATGAGTCTTGAGGAGACGGCGCGATTGGCCGATAGTCTGCGGCGGCTTAAAATACCTATGCGACACCTTTTAATTAACATGCTCGTGCCGGGCGAAGCCGCGGCGTCCTGCGACTTTTGCGCCGCCCGCCGCCGCTCACAGGAAGGCGTGATCAAAGCTTTTCGGAAGAGGATCAAGGGCATCAGCCTCCTGTACATCGCCCCGCAGCAACCGCATGACATACGCGGCCGCCGTCAGTTGCGCGAACACTTGAACCAATGGGGTCCCGCGGCAGCATTACTTGCGCCCTCACACGCGGCCGCCCCCGTCCGGGCAAAACGCTCTGATGCGAAAGCACGCGGGGGGCGGGCCGGAGGCCGATGAGCCCGCGGAAGCCGAAAAAAGGTGAGCGTGGAGAGCGGGGGCGGGGAAAATCTCACGCCATCTATGTGTACTGCGTGGGTGAACAGGACGCTCTCGCCCCGCTGATCGGAGGTGCCGTGCCGGCCGGCATCGAAGAGGACGCCCCCGTCGATTCAGTGAGTAGCGGGCGACTGGCAGCGGTTGCCAGCGCCGTACCCTTAGCGGATTACAGTGAAGAGGCGCTGCAGGCGCGCCTCACCGACCCGACATGGACTGCCACCAGGGCGATGCGTCACGAGAAGATCGTGGAGTATTTTGCCTCGCGCGCGAGCGTCATCCCGCTGCGCTTCGGCACCATTTATCTCGACCGCCGCGGCATTGAGCAAATGCTTTCGCAGAGAGAGGGTGAGCTGCGCTCGATCATCGAGCGCCTCCGCGGGCGGCAGGAGTGGGGAGTTAACGTCTACAGCGACCAGGTGAAGCTGCTGAATGACATCACGGCTCTTAGCCCACGGCTGAAGGAGTTGAGCGAACGTGCCAGTGCCGCCCCTCCGGGTCAGTCCTACCTACTGGGCAAAAAGATTGACGCATTGCGCAAAGACGAGGCGCGTGCCGAAACAAAGCGTGTGACGGCGCTGATCGAACGCGAGCTAGCCGCCCGCTGTGACGGCGCAACGCGCCTGCGCGTGCTGAAAGACGAAGCGACGGAACACGGTGAGATGGTGGCAAAACTCGCGTTCCTCGTGGCACGCACGGGGTTTGATGAGTTTCGTGCAGTGGCGGAGCGCCTTGCGCAAGAGCACGCCCCCGCAGGGTTTCAACTGGAGTTGACAGGGCCCTGGCCGGCTTATAATTTCGCGACAGCTCAATGAGGATCTGAGGTCTGAAATCCCAAATTTCAAATCCCAGCGGTAATAGAACCTATGGCGGATGAAGATTTAGAGCACAGTGAGCTATCGCTCCTGGAGACGCTCGACCACGTCCTCAACCGGGGGCTTGTGATCGCCGGTGAGATTACGATCTCGGTAGCTGATATTGATCTGATCTTCGTCGGCCTCAACGTTTTGCTGAGCTCAGTCGAGACGGCCCATGAAGTTCTCAGCGAGCGCCAGCGGGCTGCTGAGATCAAGAAAGTGACAGGCGACGAGTAGCAGGATGGAAAGGTCTGCCTTCACCCGACTGCTTGCCACCGGCCGCCGGCCATCGTTCTATGAATCTTTATGCTTATTGCCTCGGTGATGATATTGCGCCGTCTCTGATCGAGCCGGCCACCGGCGTCGGGGGCGCTCAGCCGCGCCTCATCCAATCCCAGGATATCGCGGTGGTGGTGAGCGAGTTTAACGGCGGGACGGTCCCGGCGTCACGGGAAAACGTATCGGCGCATAACGGCGTCGTCGCCCACGTGCTCGCCCGTACTACGCCGTTACCGTTCCGGTTCGGCACGCTGGTCAGCGCCGACCGGCTTCAGGGTTATATCACTTCGCAGCGACCCGCGTTGCACGAGTCGCTGCGGCGCGTGCGCGGCTGCGTCGAAATGAGTGTCAAGGTAATCTGGAATGTTGAGGCGACTAAAGACGGCGAATTAATCGCACACGGAGCCAAAACGGAAAACGACGAGGTGTTAGATGCACGAAGCGCTGCTGAAGCCGTTACTCTAAAGAGCGGCACAGCCTTCCTGTCCGAAAAGCGGCGCGGAATCCTGGGCGACGAGAGGCGACGGGCGCAGGCGGAAGAGATCGCCGCGTGGCTGGCCGGCCGACTGCGCGATACCGTGCAAGAGTCGAGCGTACGGGTGCGGCCGGCGGAATCACTGGTCGTGGCGGCCTCCCATCTGGTCAAACGCGAGCGGCTCGGAGAGTACCGCGAATGCGTCCGGCGGGCGCGTGAGGAACGCGGTGACCTGCATTTCTTGACGAGCGGCGCGTGGCCCCCATACAGCTTCTGCGAGATTCGCTCTTGAATTGCGACCTTGGTTCGAGGTACATTGGCTGATGCCTTCCCCCGATAACCCCCCTCCGGTTGAGCCGGAGATTGATACTTCGCACACAGCGGAGTTTGTTGAGCAGCTCCGAAACGTGACGGATTCCTTGCCCGAACGCATTAACATTGATGCGCAATCCGTCGAGCAAGGCCTCGCGAAGCTAGTATTGACTCTGATCGAATTAATCCGCCGCCTGCTGGAAAAGCAGGCGGTCAGGCGTATGGAGGGCGGCGGTCTGTCGCCGGAGCAAGTGGAGGAGTTGGGGCTCGCTTTGATGAAATTGGAAGCGAAGATGCAAGAGCTGAAGGCGCAATTCGGGCTGGCGGACGATGAGCTCAATCTTGATCTTGGGCCCATCGGGCGCTTGATCTAAGGCGGTTGAATTAATTTAATGTCACACGCTGATTGTGGCGGCCTTCGCATAGTCTTACGCACGGAGCCGTCCTCTTAGGGGGAGGGGCGAAGAAATTGTCGAGCGAGCGATCTAGTTTAATCACCGCACGTCCGCCGGGGCTGGTCGACGTGCTGGACCGAATTCTTGACAAGGGACTGGTCATTGCGGGTGACGTCAAGGTGTCCCTCGCCAACGTCGAGCTGCTGACGCTGCAAATACGGCTCCTCGTCTGCTCGATAGACAAAGCGGAACAGATCGGCTTGAACTGGTGGCGCTACGATACAAATTTGACGACGCGCGCCGAGCGCGCCGAAGCGGAAAACATCGAGCTGCGCGAGCGCCTCCTGGAGCTTGAGCATGAAGTGCGGCGGTTGAACGCAGCTTCGACCGCGCCGCGCCCTCGTAAAGCGGGCGGTGGGGCGAAAAAGGGCAAACAACGCACCCCCTCTTAGGGCGCGGCCTTGGAGAGGTAGCAGTGGTTTAGCACAGCCGGTGCTGCCCCTCAACTCTAAATTCGACCCTCGCGCGCTGTGCTTGATATTTCAACTTTCGAAACAAAGGAACTAAGCAAATGGCTGTTGAAAGAGCACCAGGCGGCACCAGTTTGATCGACGTCCTTGACCGCGTGCTGGACAAGGGCATTGTCGTTGACGCGTGGGTGCGCATTTCGCTCGTCGGCATTGACCTGATCACGGTCGAGGCGCGCGTCGTCGTCGCTTCCATTGACACCTACCTGAAGTACGCCGAAGCCGTCGGCTTAACGCCTGCCGTGTCGCGACCCGCGCTGACGCCGGGCACAATTGAGCCCACCGAAGATGAGACGCGCCGCCGTGTCCCGCTCGAAGTGGAGAGAAGCTAGGACAGCAGTGGTCAGTAATCAGTAGTCGCTTCAAAGCCGATACCTGATTACTGACAGCTATGTGTATGGAGAACCGACTGCCAGCATCGTCGCCTCTGGTTCTTTCCGAGACCGCCGAAGAGGCTCAGGTCAATCTGCGTGATCGTCATAACGATCTTCTGATCGATTTGACGACGCAGATGCTTGCCACGCCGAAGCTGGAAGAGCGGTTGTTACTTTCGCTCGAAGCCATCACCTCAGGCTTCGGCTACACAAAAGCGGCGATCGCTTTAATAGACGAGCGCAGCGGCTCCCTGCGGATGCGAGCGGCGGTGGGTTTTGAGGACGACGCGGAGGTGACGAACATCGCGCTGCCGCTTGATTCCAGCGCGCCTCATGTAGCCCTCATTCACGAGGGTCAGTCCGTCTGGCTCTCGCCCCAGGCGGACGAATCAAGCGCCGATTTTCTCCACAAACTGGGGTGCCCGACAGGTATGCTGGCCCTCCCCCTGTTTGGCGGCCCGGGCCTCCTGAAGAAGCTCGAGCTGGACGTGGCGCACAGTCAAAGCTTTGCCGACGATCGTTGGGAGCACCACTCATCGCTGGGCGTGCTCTACCTCGGCGTGGAACAAGGCACGGTGGATCCCGCGACCTATAATTTGCTGGTGCGCTACGCCGACCGCATCGGCATCGCCGCTTCATCCGCCATCCAGTACGAGCGCCTGACGGCGACCGTCAGCAAATTACAGCGGGAGCGCCAGTGGGTTGAGTCGATCATGAAATCGGTCGCTGACCCCATTGTGCTCACCAACCTGGACAATGAGATTTTGCTGCAGAACCGCCGCGCCGAAGAGCTCTTCAGCGGCTCGAAGAACGCGGGCGAGGGCAAACGGCGCGCGCTCAAGATGAACGACCTGCTTTTCTCCGCCTACCTGTCAAGCGCCGCCGTGTCTTCTTCGGAAGTCATCCAGCGCGACATCACACTGGTTGATCCGCTCGAAGGCTCCGACCTGCACTTCGAAGTGGTATCGACGGCGGCGTTGAACGCCCGCGGCGAACGGATCGGTCTGGTCTCGATCTTTCGCGATGTCACGGATCTTCGTGAAGCGAATGAGGAGCTGGCCCGCAACTTCATTAAATTGCAGCAGGCCGAGGCCGAGGCCCGGCGCGAACGTGACCGCCTCGACCTGATCATCGAAAACGTCGGGCACCCGGTAGTCGTCAGTGATACCGACGGGAATTTTATCCTCTTTAATGCCCGGGCCGAGGTCCTCTTTCAGCAGGCGGACCCGACGCTGCCGCGCGCGGCGTCGGCGGTGCGCGCCAATTCCGTCAAGCTGACTTCATTCATCTCCGGCCTGGCGTCAGAATCCAACACCGGCCGCCAGGCTGAAATAGAGCTGATCGACCCGAAGACGGGCGAAACCCTACCCATGGAGATCACTTCGGGTGAGGTCCTGGACGCGAAGGGGCAGGTCACCGCGGTCGTCTCGATCCTGCATGATCTTTCGGAGATACGCGAGCTGGAGCACCGGCGTGTCGAGCAGCAGCTCTTCGAGTCGGAAAAACTCGCGGCGGTTGGTCGCCTCGCCGCCTCCATCGCGCATGAGGTCAATAACCCGCTCGAAGCCATCAAGAATTCCCTCTACCTGTTGCAGAGCAGCCGCGATGAAGCCTCGACGGCGCGCTTTCTTGATGTGGCGCGCAAGGAGACGGAGCGTGTCTCGCACATAATCCGCCAGATGCTCGGTTTCGCGCGGCGTTCGGGTGAGGTCGAGTGGATCAACATCAATCAGGCGCTGGAGGAGACGCTCGTTCTCGTCGAGAAGAAATTACGGCAGTCGGGCATTCAGGTCGTGCGTGATTTCGACCCCGGCCTGCCGGCCGCGCGCGCGCGCGCCGACCAACTGCGGCAGGTCTTTCTCAACCTGATTCTCAACGCGCAGCAAGCGATCGACGGCCAAAAGGGTCAGATCAAGATCAAGACCGAGCGCTACGTGCAATCGCTGCAGCCCTCGATCTCCATTCAAATCAGCGACACCGGGCGCGGCATCAGTGAGGATGATTTGCCACGAATCTTTGAGCCGTTCTTCTCTAAACGGAAAAAGGGGACGGGCCTCGGCCTCTGGGTGACGCAGGACATCGTGCGGCAACACGGCGGGCGTATTGAAGTGACTAGCAAGGAGAATCAAGGGACGACTTTTAATATCATTCTGCTCGTTGACTCGCCTACGCTGGAAGACGATGAAAAGCGGTAAAATCAAGGCAGCCCCAGCCGGCAAACAGCCATACCGTGTGCTAGTTGTTGATGATGAGGAGAACGTGCGCATCACGACCGCCGCCATCCTTGAGCAAGAAGGCCACATCGTCGAGACGGCGAGCGACGGTGAGGACGCGCTGTCGAAAATGGGGCGCGGCGAATTTGACCTCGTCCTGACCGACCTGCACATGGGGGGCATGGACGGGAGCGCGTTGCTCAACGAGCTCAGCGCAAAATACCCGGACGTCGTGACGATAGTCTTGACCGGCTACGCCTCGATCGAATCATCAATCGACGCGCTGCGGCACGGCGTCTACGATTACCTCGTCAAGCCGTGCGTGGTCGATGATCTGAAGCTGACCGTGAGCCGCGCGCTCGAACACAAACGCCAGCGCATGCACATCAGCGAGCTGTCGACCCCGGTGGTGGAAATATGGGACGGGATTTTGCTACTCCCGGTGGTCGGCTCTCTCGACGATGCGCGGGCCGTGGAGATGTCCGGCGCGATGCTGGAAATGATTCGAGAGAAGGGCGCGGCGGTGATCATCATCGATATTACGGGCTGCACGGTGGTCGATAGCCACGTCGCGGCGCACCTGATCAACACGGTTCATTCGGCCCGGCTGCTCGGCGCGCGGGCCATTATTACGGGCATCAAGGGGGCCGTGACGGTTAATCTGGTGGCCCTCGGCGTCGACCTCGAAGGCATTACGACGCGCCGCCGCCTGGTGGACGGCCTGCGCACTGCTTTCGAACATATTAATGTTTCGGTCAGCTCTTTCGAGCGGAGGAATGCGAGGCCCGACGGCGTCGTAGCGCCTGGTTATTGATACCATTTGACACGGTCTTTAAGCGCAATGGCTATTCTCTCTTCCACGGAACATGAAGTCTCGCCGGACGTGAATAAAATCGAGCCCGTGACCGAGGAGACGCGTCTGCTCGTAGTCGATGATGAGGAGAGCGTCGCCCTCACGGTCAGCGAGATTTTACGCCAGGAGGGATTCCTGGTGGAGACCGCCTCGAGCGGCTCGGAAGCGATCGCTCGCCTCCAGCATAAGCAATTCGATCTGGTGCTGACGGATCTGCATATGGAGGGCGGCGACGGGATCTCCGTCCTGACCGAGCTACGCCGCCGTTCGCCGCTCACGATCGCCATCATCCTGACGGGATTTGCTTCGGTCGAATCGGCCATCGCCGCACTGCGTCAGGGCGCGTACGATTACCTCATTAAGCCCTGCATCATCGACGACCTGAAGTATACGGTCCGGCGCGGCATCGAGCATCGCCGTTTGATGCTGGCCGAGCAGCAGGCACGCGCTAACCTCGAACAGCTTAACCGAGACCTGGAACGCCGTGTTGAAGAAAGGACCTTGGAGCTGACGCGGCTCAATCAGGAGTTGGGGGAAGCCAACCGGGCGAAAGATATATTTCTCGCGACCCTCTCTCATGAGCTACGCACCCCTTTGACGCCGGTCATCGGCTGGATCAGTCTCATTCGCACCGGTAATCTCGACGCGAGCGGTATGGCGCAGGCGCTCGATACCATCGATCGAAACGCCCGCCTGCAGGCGCGGCTGATTGATGATCTTCTCGACATCTCACGGATCGCGGCCGGTAAATTGCAGTTCGATCTTGAGCCGTCAGACCTGAAGACTATTGGCGAGGCGGCCGTCGAGACGGTGCGCTCAACCGCAACCGGGCGTAATATCAGGCTGGAGGTGATGCTGCCTGCCGCACCGCTGATCGTGCTCGGCGCGCCCGTACGCTTGCAACAGATTATTTGGAACCTGCTTTCAAACGCGATCAGGTTTACACAGGAGGGCGGGCGCGTTACGGTGCGCGTTGAAGCCGCCGGCGAGGAGGCGCGGGTTACCGTTGAAGACACCGGCATCGGCATCGCGCCTGAATTTCTGCCGCATGTCTTCGACCGGTTCCGCCAGGCTGACGGTTCGACCACGCGACAGCACGGCGGGCTGGGTCTTGGACTGGCAATCGTGGACGCGCTGGCGCGCTTGCACGGCGGTCAGGTTTATGCGGAATCAGCAGGGGTCGGGCGCGGCGCACGCTTCACCTTCGTCATGCCGCGGGCCCCGCACGGCGAACATGAGTATGGCGGAGAAGTTCACGGCGGATCTCTCAAACTGGCCCGGCCCGTACTTATTGTCGAAGATTCCCCGGACACGCTCGCGATGTTGCGCCTGCTCTTTGTGCAAAAAGGCTGCCGTGTGATTGCCGCCAAATCCGCCAGGGAGGCGCTGGCGCAGGCTTCTCAGGAAACCCCGGGGGTTATCATCTCTGATATTGGTATGCCGGATATTGACGGTTACCAACTTCTGGCCCAGTTGCGCCGCCTGCCCGGGGTGGAAAAAGTTCCGGCCGTCGCCATCTCCGGCTATGCGATGGAGGAGGATCGCGCGCGCGCCCTTTCCGCAGGCTACGCCGCCCACGTCGCCAAACCCGTCGAGGCGGAAGATCTCATCGCCCTCGTCCGTAAACTCACTTCTTAATTCTCTTCAACACGTTCAGGAATTCAACCGGGGATGTTTGCGAGGGGGTTTGCGCGAGAAGATGTCTGAGTATGAGCTACGTGGCGACAAGGACCCAAATCTCGGCCGGCGGCGGCGTCTTCCGCCGGCGACGTTCCGCGGTCGCGCGTGGCCATTATTTCCGTGGGCGATGAGGGCCGCTGGCAGCTACCTAAAGGGATCGTGGAACAAGAAGAAACGACCGAGGCGGCGGCCGTACGTGAGGTCCGCGAAGAGACGGGCCTTGAAACCGAGATGCTTGAGCTCATCGATAAGGTCGAATATTGGTACTATTCGAGGGAACGACAGGAGCGCGTGCGCTTTCACAAATTCGTCTACTTCTATTTACTCCGCTACAAGTCCGGCGATATCAGCCAGCACGACGTGGAAGTCAATGAAGCGCGGTGGGTCACAGTCGCTGAGGCGCATAGGATGCTCGCGTTTAAAAACGAGCGGGAAATTGTCGGGCGGGCGAAAGAGATGCTTCTTTCTTCCTCCTGATCTTCATCCGCGGACAAAATTGTGATCAAGTCTTCGCCCCGCCCGGCGGCAAGCCGGCCATCAATAGGAGAGGAAGAGTTGAGTATCGTGGGAAGCGAGGTACATAGGGCCCCCGCTCTGGCGCGTGGGCGCGCCCTGGCTGTTCTGGAGATCGCCTTTGTCGTCCTCTGCTGTTTAATCGCCGAGTGGGCTATCCTCCCGTTTTTTGGGAAGAACATGCTGGTCGGGCTGGTCCCCGTCAGCTCTGCTTTCATCTTCATGTTCTTCTCGCACCGGGCGCGGCGTGAAACGGCGCGCGATCTGGGTTGGCGACTCGACAATTTCCTACAGGCCGTGCGCCTACTTGTTCCGCCGATGCTGCTGGCCAGCCTCCTGCTGATCACCTTTGGGTGGTTCACCCGCAGTATAAGTATCATTAAATACAATATCGGGTGGCCGGTCCTCTGGGTTTTTGTGTGGCTCTACCTTTGGGGGTTGATGCAGCAGTATGCGCTCCAAGCTTTCATTCACCGGCGGGCGCAGATTGCCTGGGGGCAAGGAGCTCGAAGCATAGTTGTGGTGGCCCTGATCTTCGGCATGCTTCACCTGCCCAACCTTTGGCTGGCGCTGGCAACTTCTCTGGGCGGCCTGCTCTGGGCCTCTATTTACCGGCGCGTCCCGAACCTCTTCGCGCTGGCGCTTTCACACAGTGTGATGACCGTCGTGCTCGTCTCTACCGTACCCGGCGATGTCATTCATGGAATGCGTGTCGGTTTTAATTACTACTTTTGAAGTTAATCTGTTAGATTATTACTATGATGATAGGGCAACAAGGGGGTGTTGTGGAATGAGCGCAGCTGAGGTCGAGAAACCGCAGCCGACCGATTACGAACTCGCACAAAAGTCTGCCGCCGGAGACATTAAAGCTTTTGAGGAATTATACCGCCGCCATTTCCGGCGGGTCTACGCCATCAGCCTGCGGATGACGGGCGACATTAGCGAAGCGGAAGACCTCACCCAGGAAACTTTCACCCACCTTTATAAGAATATCGGCAGTTTTCGCGGTGAGTCAGCGTTTACGACGTGGCTTCACCGGATGACGGTCAACCAGGTGCTGATGCACTTCCGCAGGCGCAAAAGTCGTCCCGAGTTCACCACCGAAGAAGGCGAAACCCCGGTACAAATTGTTCAAGGGACGGAGAATCCCAGGGCCATGCCGGTCGTCGACCGGATCACACTGGAGAATGCGATCACAAAATTGCCGCCCGGTTACCGCAGCGTCTTCGTACTCCATGACGTCGAAGGGTATGAGCACGGCGAGATTGCGGATATGTTGGGAATTTCCGAGGGGACTTCAAAATCGCAACTGCACAAGGCGCGGTTAAAATTAAGAGAGATGATTCGAGAACAGGCAGCCCGTAACTAGCTTTCCAGACTTAAGGAAGCGGATTTGCTTCGTGAGGGGGGTAATGATGGACTGTGTAAAAAGTATCATGCTGCTGAGCGACTTTCACGACGGCGCGCTCAATCAGGAGGAGCAAGCCCAGGTTCGAGCGCACCTCGCCCTGTGCTCACCCTGTAAAGGTATATTCCGCGACATCGATACGATCGTGACCGCAGCGAGTAAACTGCGTGACGAGCAGGGTATCGCCTTCCCTGACGAGAATGTTTTATGGCAGCGTATGCAAATAGCAAAATGACCGATCCGCGTTTAAGCAAACGTAAGCCGATTCAGACCGCTCTCCTACTGCTGGTATAGTCTGTTAATAAAGTCAGTTCAGATAAACATGGGATCAGACTCTGGTTCGGGTGGCGAATCTGATTATGTTTACGATCCGTGGTTTATCGGATTGACCGGACGAGCATGGGGGAAGTGAAGGGTGAGATTTGCGAAAAGGGCTCACCCTTCACATTTTATTTCCCACACCGGGTTTTCCGTCAGTACTTAAGCCTCAGTAAGAAGCCGGCAAGGCTTTATTCTCTGCTTCCCTACTCTCGTCGCTCGCGAGATCAGCCTCGTTGAGTCGTGAGATTAGCCAGTCACGGAATATTTCGGCCTCCGCCGCCTTGCCGGTCCAGCGCGCACGATCGAACATCGTGAGGGCCATTAACAGCGCGTGGTGCTGTCCCGCGCGAT
>CAYLJO010000129.1:0-17183 GCA_964383905.1 uncultured Blastocatellaceae bacterium | reverse complement strand
TTTCTGACGCGAGCGGGAAACTGCGAATTGGTAATTGAGTAGGTAGTGTCCCAGGTTCAGTTTTTCGCCCGCGACCACGCTGAAAATCTGTTGGTCCGGCCGGCGAATGTAGTGCTTGTAACCCATGCTGCCGGTGTTGTCTGTGATGCTCGGAGTAATAAAGTTACCGGGACTGGGCGAATAGGCCCACGTATCGCCATAGTCCTTGAAATCAGAGAACAGCCCGCGGACATACGCGCTTGAATTATTCTTTAGGCGATAGTCAAGGCTACCCGCAAAGCCGTAGCGATGCCGGTAGTATAGGTATTCACGGAGATCGGTGCCGTTGACCACCGCGAAAGGCCCGCTGCCGTCGATTAAATTAACAGTGGTTGGGCCAGGCTCGATGTCGTTGATGCCGCGTCCGTTATAGTCATAGCTGCCGCCAAAGAGCAGGCCGAGCCGCTTTTCCGCGCCGAACCGGCGTCCGGCGGTTGCGTCGAACCGGGTGAGCGAGCGCCCTTGGACAATGGGCGTGTAGCCGTAGATCCCTGTCATACTGTAAAAGGGCTCGTCGCCGGCGGTCCTGGTCACCAGGTTGATCGATCCGCCGATGGCGTCCCCATCCTGGTTGGCCGAAAGCGTTTTGCTGACCTCGATTGACTCCACCAGGTCTGCCGGGATAACGTCCAACTTGACCTGGCGCACGTTACCTTCCGGGGACGAGACGTGCACGCCGTTGATGGTGACGTTGCTGAGCCGGGGCTCGGTGCCGCGGATCTGGACGTACTTGCCCTCGCCCTCGTCCCGCTCCAGCGACACGCTCGGCAGCCGGCCCAGCGCGTCGGCCACATTGGTGTTAGGTAAGCTCTGGATGACGTTGGCCGGCAGCACCTGCAGGATGTTTTCGGCGGTGCGCTCGCGGTTGAGCGCCTCCTCCTCACCGATTTGGCGTTCCGCGCGAATGGTTACTGCCTCACTCACTTTCGCGACCTGGAGCGCGGCATCCGCTTGCGCCACCGCTCCGGCCTTCACCGATATTGGAGTCGAAAATGGCGAGAATCCCACGTACGAGACCGTCAGGGTGTAGTCGCCGGGCGCGACGTCGGCAATGGTGAATTCGCCCTGCTCGTCTGACACGGCCGCCTGTCCTCTGGGCTGGAGCTCCACGCGTGCGCCCTGAAGAGCTCGATGATCGGGGTCGGTCACGCGGCCGCTGATCGTGCCCTTACGTTCCTGCGCCGGGGCGACAGTCACGCATAACATGCAGATTATGAACGATATGAGGGGTAACGAGTACATAGACTTCCGCATTTCTTAATCCTCCTGCTTGATCATCGGATGTTATGAAAAGATAGATCTGGTCATTTGCGCAGAACCGCATGTGGCCAAGCGTCAACACCGGTATCGTTACATGCAGGCTCTTTGCCTGTATGTGATTGAGGCTGGAAGCTGGCGCTTAGTCGTGAGGGAGCATGGCATCCATGTTTTAACTCTGTGCTACAAGGATGTAAAATTGATGTTAATTGCTGTCACGTCGCGGCCCCGGGTGCGACGGCGAAAATTCAAACATGTATGTAGCAGAGAAAAGTGATATGATCAGTCCGGCGGACCGCCCTGTCCAAACCTGCCCCGAGCCGCATCCTTGCCCAACCAAAAACCGCTTACTGCGAAGTAGCCGGCTTTTTATATCTGTCAATCATTGCCTGCAGGCCGTCGGTCGAGCCGTTATGCAGAAACTTGTAATAAGACTGTAGGTCCTGCAGGAGTTGGTCGTGGAGTTGCTGGTACTGAGCATTGCCCTCCGAGAGGGCGACCGAGTGCGCGTAGAGATCAACCGCCTGTTCCAATTTTGCTCGACTCTTTTTCAACAGATCATCCTTCGACGACCCGGCCGGCATGGCGTTGTATTGCTGGGCCATCTGCTGGTACTCGCTATTGACGATGTTACCGAGTAGCGCGTAGGCGAAGGGGTTCGTTGGGTTGAGAGAAACTACTTTGCGAAGCTGATCCTGCGCGTCGGAAGTATTCCCGGTCGCGAGCGAAAGAACGCTCATTGACATGTATAGGTCCGGCAGCCATCTGGCTTTGTAAGCTTTCCATTGGGCATCATCAAAGGCCGCAGGTTTTTTATCAGTCTCCATCAGCGAGACGGCCCGTGCGCCGTACTGCTGACTCTGCTGAATGTATTTCGGGTTCTGTTGCTGCGCCTGCTGCGCGCCGGTGATCGTTATCTGCGTCAGGAGTTGAATGTCATCCGGGTTCTTCTCGAGCGCTGGTGCGGCGGTGCGAAAGGCATCATCCACGCGTTTGGATTTGACGTAAGCGTTAACGAGGACCGGGTAGATGGGATCGGCCTCGCCGGCTTCTTTGAAGACGCTCAAAAATTGTTCGGCGAGGGCGGTCTGCTGGGCCGTGTCTGTTACCTGGCCGATATTCCCGGCGACGTAACCCGCCACCTGCGGCCTCAGCGTGCTCTTCGGGTATTTCTTGAGAAACTCCTCCGCCGCTTTGAGTTTGCCGGCGGGGTCGGGAGCGGAGTTGATTTTCTGCGCCGCCTTAGACTCCCCTTCCGAAACCGTAGATTTTTTACCCTCGGCTTTCTTCTCCTGCAATTCAGCCGGAGGGTTGGGATCAATGATGGTGTGCCCGCCCGCAGTCATGACCGCCATAAGTGGCGCGCAGGCAGACGCGAAAAGCAGACGCGCCCAGGAGGTTCTGATTCTCATAGTCGGCTCCTTCCCTGGAGATCAAAGCGTTAATCTCTTCTCACCTTCCTCGGCAGGCGAGAGTATCATGTTCACAATAGCGAGCGTGAATCATCTCATACTGGCGCACTCTATTCAAAAGGATAGAATGGCACGTCTGTTATTTCATTCCCTGCGCCGGAATTATTTCACGCAAGCTTAGGTTTTGCGAATAGCGTCATCACCTGTGCTATACTCCAACCCTCTTAAATTCCGTCAAAGAGTGGAGCAAGAGCATCATTACCCTGCGCAAGGACAGCACCAAGGCCACAAAGGCTTTAGCTGAGAGCAGCCAGCGTCTTTACGACGAGCGGCTGCGCGACATCCTTGAGCCCGAGCACACCGGGCGCTTCGTCGCCATCGAGCCCGAAACAGGCCGCCACTTTCTTGGCGATACCGGCATTGCCGCGCTTCGTATGGGACGTGGCGAGCTGCCTGATAAGCTCTTCTATCTTATGCGCATCGGTTACGATGCCGCGTATCAGGCGGGTGGCCATGGCGCGCCAAGAGGGTAGGGTCAACGCTCAGCTGGAAGCATGGCTGAGGATTAAGGCTCCGAGCGGTGAGATTCTGGAGTGTTTGATTGACACCGGTTTCAACGGTGCTTTGATGTTACCGCGCGAAGCCATCAACCGTCTCAACCTAACGATCCTCGGTAGCGCCACAATCGTCGGAATGGATGGCGCCCGCCGCGTCGCCAGCATCGCCGAGATGGAGATCGAATGGCTGGGTGAGCGTCGCCCCGTGGCGGTCATCGTCAGCCGCAATGATGAATCGCTCATCGGTACAGAATTGCTCCAGGGCAACCGCCTCGCCATCGACTATATCGCTTACACCGTTACGATCAGCGATGAGGCCCGCTAAATAAATAAAGCTCATTGGCAACGCGGCTTCTCTACGGTACACGGCGTAATGGCTGGCTTAGGTGCGGGTTTCCTGTCCACCGGCCCGGCAGCTTCTCTCCCTTTAACGGCCCCGCTTATTCGCCCGGACATGGCCTTATTAGTCCTGCCGCTTCTGCCCGTACGCTTATGATGACGACCGTGGCGATACCTGGTGCGCCCGCTGGCGCTACGGGGAGCACTACTTGGGACGATCAACAGTACGGATAAGAGAAGACCTGGAATGATTCTTATCACGGCTTTTCCCCTTTTGAGGTTTCATCTCGGCCTCATCACCTGAGGCCATTGACCATTGCTCCGGCTGTTCACATCTTATCCGGAAGTCGAAGATCGGAGCAAGATGACCCGCCTCAAAAGAACCGGCGCGGGCGCCTTCAGACCTGAAGTCAGGGTGGTCAGAATTTTGGACGCAGAAGAGTATACACGATTGGGCTCTTGCCATCTCGGCTCGATGACGATACCTTTGACTCCTGGGATAGCCGACCGCCCCGCTTCGGCCCCCACTGCCAGTGCCTGTTCGATATGCGCCGAGACTGACTCTCTTGGGGAGATGAACTAATTATGACGACCCAAAGGCATGAGAGCTCGACTCCGAAGATCACAATCGTGCCGCATGGCGTAGTCGCGGTTGAAAAAAGAGCGTCTTGAATTATTTCCCTCCCTTGCGTCGGGTCGGGGAGATGGTTTTCATGGCCGGCGTGAGCAGTAGATTGCCCGTGTAGCGTGTGCCGATAGCGCGAACATAGTTTCGAGTCTTTCGGTAGGGTGGGATCAGCGCTCTGAGCGGTGATGGGTCATCGACTACGGGCCCCCGGGGCGGCGCGTCGCCGGCGTCAAGCCCCTCGACCGGCTACCACGTCACAAACAAATATACGATCGGCGGCGATGCCGGCTGGGATTACATCGTGGTCGATCCCGATGCGCGTCGCCTCTATGTTACCCACTATCAGAAGATCGAGGTGCTCGATGCCGACACGGGCAAAATAGTCGGGCAGATCACGGATACGCCCGGAGTCCACGGCATCGCGCTGGTGCCGAAACTCGGGAAGGGCTTCACAAGCAACGGCAAGGCCGACACGGTCAGCGTGATCGACCTGACGACGCTCAAGCACGTGGCCGAGATCAAGGCGGGCAAAAAACCTGATGCCATCATTTATGACCCGGGCACAGACCGCGTCTTCGTCTCCAACGGCCAAAGCGACAATCTGACCGTGATCGACGCGGCCGCCGGCAGGGTTGTCGGGACGATCCCCGTCGGTGGCGCGCCCGAATATTCGGCGGCCGACGGCAGAGGGGCGCTCTGGGTTAATCTGGAAGATAAAAATGGGTTCGCGACGGTTGACGTGAAGGCGCTCAAGGTGATCAAGACGCTGCCGATCGGCGAGCACGTGGATGCGACCGTCTTCGACGCGGCCAATCACCTGATCTTCGCCTCGACCGGGGACGGCGTCCTCACGATCGTGCGCCAGGACTCGCCGGATGCGTATAGCATTGTGGACAATGTGAAGACCATGCGCGGCGCGAAGACGCTGGCCTTCGATCCGAAGACGAGCAAACTCTTCTCGTCAACCGTGGAGAATGTGCCGCTGACGGCAACCGCGCCGCCAAAACCGATCGGTCCGGTCGCCTACGAGCCGGGGCCGTTCGTCGTTCTGGAAGTCGGGAAGTAAGCTATCGGCGGCCACGGGGGCGTCCGCGGAAAACGCGTCGTCCGGCGGCGATCATCCGGACGCCCCCCCTCTTCGGCCCCGCGGCCGGACTGATTCAACCCCGGCCGTGATGATACAATCACGGTGTGTTTCCCGTAGATCCTTCCGGTTGATGTCGCGTGTTGGAAAATATCAAGGGAGCACTCGCCGGTCTATCTTTCATTAGACCCGGGTGTCGTGCTCCGGGTATCGCCATCTCGACTCTGAAGACAGGGCCGCACGGACCGGCGCCAGGAGCACAAGCTGATAGGGCCACCCTTGAGCCCACTAATGACCAGCATCTCATCAACATTTGAGGTCGCCGGGAGGGGTTCGTCATCAGTGGCCGGCCGCACCGTCGAGTGATTTTAACCGAGCGTCTCAATACAAACTGAAAACCATAAGGCAGAAAACTAATGACAACCCAGGCACAACAGGCCGCCAGTTCGCTGGGGGCGAGATCCGCCCCGGAGACATCCACAGGTTTCTGGCCCCAAGGCTGGTGGAAGCTGATGGAGTGGAGAATCGGCGTCATCCCTCTGCCCGTCTACCTACTACTGCTGGCCGTGCTGGCTGTCTTCGTCCTCATCAGGAAAGTTCCGGGCGAGATCTCGATGGTGCTCGCCATCATGATGGTGGGTGGATTTACCTGCGCCGAGATCGGCAAGCGCATCCCCTTCTTCGGCCGCATCGGCGGGGCCGCCCTCCTGGCCACCTTCGTCCCGTCCTGCCTGGCCTACTACCACCTCTTGCCGGCCTCGCTGCTGCAACCGGTGACGGATTTCTTCAAGTCGACCAACTTCCTCTACCTCTTTATCACCGCCATCATTGTCGGCAGCATCCTCGGCATGGATCGACGGGTACTGATCAAGGGGTTTCTCAAGATCTTCGTGCCCTTAGCGGCCGGCTCGGTGGTGGCCGCCCTGGTCGGCACACTCGTCGGCACAATGTTAGGAATGGGTGCGCGACACACTTTCTTCTACACGGTGGTGCCGATCATGGCCGGCGGCGTCGGCGAAGGGGCGATCCCGCTTTCCACCGGCTACGCGCAGATCCTGCATCAGGACCAGAGCGAGGTGTTCGCGCAGGTGCTGCCGCCGGTGATGCTCGGCAGCCTAATGGCGATCCTGCTGTCGGGGATGCTCAACTACGTCGGCAAGAGATTCCCCCGCCTGACGGGCGAAGGGCGCTTACAGCCGGGTGAGCACGACGAGATGGATCCCAAGCAGGAGGAGATCACCCCTCACATGGACGTGAGCCACATCGCCGCCGCCGGGATCATGGCCATTACGCTCTACCTGCTGGGGGTATTATGCTTCAACCTGGTGGGCGTGCCCGCGCCCGTCGCGATGCTCTTCATCGCGGTACTGGTGAAGCTCACCTATGCGGCCTCGCCGAAGCTGCAGGAGGGGGCTTATGTAGTCTACAAGTTCTTCCACGCGGGGGTGGTCTACCCACTTTTGTTCGCCGTCGGGGTGGCGATCACGCCGTGGGATAAGCTGCTGGCGGCCTTCCACCTGGCGAACATCATTACCATCTTCGCGACGGTGGCGTCGCTGATGGCGACCGGGTTCGTGGTCGGGCGCTGGTTGAAGATGTACCCCGTCGAGGTGGCGATCATCAACGCGACGCACAGCGGTCAGGGCGGGACCGGTGACGTGGCGATCCTGACGGCGGCCAACCGGATGGTGTTGATGCCGTTCGCGCAGGTCGCGACGCGCATTGGCGGAGCGATCACCGTGACGCTTGTACTGATCGCCCTGAGTCGGATTTGATCAGAAGAGCGGCGGCAAGCTGTCGATTCGCCGCCTGCCCGTCCGATCTATCAGGGGATGGAGTGATGATACTTCAGGAATCGGATTTTGCTGCCAACATCGAACGCTTTACCGGATTTGCTGAGCTCTACGACAGGTATCGCCCGCATCCTCCGACCATACTGCTCGATCTGTTGACTCGGTTAGCAAATGTAGTCGCGGCAAACCCGTAATGTACATGGATGAAGATTAAAGTCCGATGAACGAGCCGCGCTTCGACGCCGGGGGCGAAGAGCCGTTCATGGTGCGTTAATGTCCTCGATGTAAAATGTCTGCCATATGACCTGCCCGTTAAAGAACCGGTACGGTACGCCGATGGGTTAGGCGCTCTCGACCGGTGCGGCAGCGGACATCTCGCCCCGGAACAAACAGGAGAGTGCCGCCTGAGTGATCATGGTCTCTTAAACCAAACTTTCAAGGATGGCCGAGAGCGGTTGACGAATGTGGAGTTCACCCCGTCCCTTGCCATCTCGGCTCGATGACGATACCTTTGACTCCTGGGATAGCCGACCGCCCCGCTTCGGCCCCCACTGCCAGTGCCTGTTCGATATGCGCCGAGACTGACTCTCTTGGGGAGATGAACTAATTATGACGACCCTCCATGATCATACCGCCACCACCACCACGGGGAGCACTCCTGTGGCCCCCTCCCGTAACCCCTCCCTGCCATTGAGCCGGAACCGCCATCTCCTCCGCTGGGTCGAGAAGATGGCCCATCTCACTCTTCCCAAAGATATCCATTGGGTCGACGGCTCACCGGAAGAGTACCAGGCGCTCTGCTCTCAAATGGTCCGGAGCGGCACCTTCATTAGGCTCAACGAGGAGTTGTGGCCCGGCTGCTACTACGCCCGCTCGGACCCCTCTGATGTCGCCCGTGTCGAAGACCGCACCTTTATCTGCTCGCTCTCGAAGGAGGCCGCCGGCCCCACCAACAACTGGGAAGAGCCCTTCCGGATGCGCCGGAGGTTGAAGGAGTTATTCCAGGGATCGATGCGCGGGCGCACCATGTACGTGCTCCCCTTCAGCATGGGCCCCCTCGGCTCGCCCATGTCACAGATCGGGGTGCAACTGACCGACTCGCCCTACGTGGTGGTCAACATGCGGATCATGGCCCGCATCGGGCTCCCGGTCTTCGAAAAGATCGACCGGGATGAGAAGCGCGTCGTGCCGTGTATGCACACCCTGGGCGCCCCGCTCGCCCCCGGCCAACGGGACGTCGCGTGGCCCTGCAACCCGGAGAAGTACATCGTCCATTTCCCGGAGACGCGCGAGATCTGGAGTTACGGATCGGGCTACGGCGGCAACGCGCTGTTGGGCAAGAAGTGCTTCGCTCTGCGGATCGCCTCGAACATCGCGCGCGACGAGGGCTGGATGGCCGAGCACATGCTGATCGTCGGGGTCGAGGATCCACAGGGGGAGAAGACCTACGTGACGGCGGCCTTCCCCTCGGCCTGCGGCAAGACCAATTTCGCGATGCTGATCCCGCCCGAAGGGTTCGAGGGCTGGAAGGTGTGGACGGTGGGCGACGACATCGCGTGGATCCGCCCGGACGCGGAAGGGCGGCTGCGGGCGATCAACCCGGAGGCCGGCTTCTTCGGCGTGGCACCGGGCACTTCCTACAAGACGAACCCGAACGCGATGCGGACGCTCTCACGGAACAGCATCTTCACCAACGTCGCGCTGACACCCGATGGCGGGGTGTGGTGGGAGGGGATGACGGAGGAGGAGCCCGCGGAGTGCCTCGACTGGCAGGGCCGGCCGTGGACGCCGCAGATCGCCCGTGAGACGGGGGCGAAGGCGGCGCACCCGAACGCGCGCTTCACGGCCCCGGCCGCGCAGTGCCCGACGATTGACCCGGCGTGGGAAGACCCGGAGGGGGTGCCCATCAGCGCGATCATCTTCGGCGGGCGGCGGGCGACGACGATGCCGTTGGTCTACCAGGCGTTCAACTGGAGCGCGGGCGTGTACGCTGGGGCGACGATGGGATCGGAGATGACGGCGGCCGCGGTCGGGGCGATCGGGGAAGTGCGGCGCGACCCGATGGCGATGCTGCCGTTCTGCGGCTATCACATGGGCGATTATTTCCGTCATTGGCTGCGGATGCAGCGGCGGCTGTCGGAGACGCCGCGCGTCTTCCACGTGAACTGGTTCCGGAAGGACGCGCAAGGGGGATTCATGTGGCCGGGTTTTGGCGAGAACATGCGGGTGTTGAAATGGGTGGTGGATCGGGCGCGGGGGCGCGCGCTGGGCAAAGAGACGCCGATCGGGTGGGTGCCACGCTACGAGGACATCGAGTGGGAGGGGCTGGAGTTCCCAAGGGAGAGGTTCGAGCAGTTGCAGGCCTTTGATCGCGAGGCGTGGCGGAGGGAAGTGCTGGGGCATGAGGAGTTGTTTATCGACTTACACGACCGGTTGCCGCCGGAAACGATCTACGAGCGTGAACTCCTGATCTGCCGTCTGTAGGGCGATGTGTTCGGGCTGGCCTGATCGGTCGCTGAGCTGCGCACCGAAGTTCGGAAGTGTCTCCACGTCAACGCAAAAACAGCGATGCCTATTCTCCGCTTCACATCTGCTATAATAGTGACGGGACGGCTTAAGATCGCTCGCCTGTGAGTAAGGCAGGGGAGTCTCAACTTGCCACTTGACAAATCATCATCAGGGGGTACGGGACAATATGGACTTTATCCGTCCGCACTTGACGAATCCCGACGAAAAAAAGTGTTCCGGCGCGCGCGGCACGGGACCTCACGGAATCTAACGAAAACTAACGAATTTCCATGATCAGGGATGATCCGGTAGCGGTCAGCAGGTCTGAATCCCTTAAGCTTTTCCTCTCGGGTCCTGCGGCGGTTCAATCCCTTTTCTTTACCGGGGATGGCGCACAAGTTGACGAATCCCGACAAAGTTTTGTTTGGAAAAAGGGTAGAAGTTGGCCTTTTTGATTTCCTGCTAGGATTCCCCGTTCTGTTGGCGCGCGGCTTCGAGCCACGCCTGCGCTCGCGATGCAACTTCAGCCGCGGACTCACTCTTCTCCACTTTGCGCCACAGTGAAATGAATGCTTCCCGGGTCTCCTTGTCACTACGAAATGCCACCCATTCAAAACGTTCGATATAGATGCGGTGGAGATCGCCGCGCAACCGCAACGCTACAGCGCCACCATACAGCTCCACTGCGATGTCGGATTCTTCAGGCAACGACTCGATGTCAGGCATCTCGTGAGTGCGGGTTGTCTCAATCATTGTCGGGGCGCCGTGAAATCGTGGCTGCACTACGCGCGGGTAGCTCCATACGGCATTGCGCGTCGCACTGTTAATCGGCAACTTGGTTTTTTTCGCTGACATGGTGGTGATTATAACTGCTCACCATCAGACATGAAAATGTTTAACAGAACCGCGCCACGAAAAGTAGCGATCAACGAAACCACCACCGAACGCCATGTTTATCGAACCCGGGCGAAACAGGCAAATGTGGCCGGCGCTCGACCGAGCTATTTATTTACAGCAGGCTTCCATCTAGAATAGACCTAAGATACTGACGCAACGCGTCATCTGACGGGATAAATACCATGGGTTTTTGGGATAGCGTAACCAATCTGGTCGAGAAACAGCTCGTCAATCGAGCCCTGAACTTGAGCGGCCAGCATAAGGATATGTATTGCGAAAGCTGCAAGCAAATCACCGATCATATTTCCATCAGCCATGCGGCAAGCCTGGGTAGATCAAATAAGCATGAGGGAAGGGGAGTGCGAGCGCTTTCCCACATCGTGGGGAAACTTAGTGATTTAAATCCGGCTGAGAATATGCTCATCGGAAGACCCTATAGATGTGGAAAATGTGGTAAAGAGACGTTAGATTAGCCCGCGTTTTGAAGTAGCCAGGCTTGACCGTTTTCGTCGCCGCGTCTGGGAACCCATTGAGGGTTAAGAAATGTCCGCCATGCTTTCATACCATGTTCCAGTTAAAAGTCGCATGGCAAAATCAATTTGGTGAGCGATCCAGTCACCGGCAGTTCATCTATGTTCTTAAGGGAGCTTATTCTGGTGAGCTGGCGGCAGCTTATGCTTACCGTGGGCATTGGCGGTCTTTGAAGAATCCGCTTGAGCGAGGTAAAGTTCAGGAAATTGAGATTGAAGAGTAGGCCCACCGCGAGATGGTTGGATCCATGCTCGATGAGTTGGGATATCGGCCGGCCAGGGAAGGGCTGATGTGGGTTATTGGGCGAACGGTTGGTATCCTTTGCCATCTGACGGGGCGGTTCTTCCCCGCATATTTTGCCGGCAGATTAGAAAGCCGGAACGTAAAAGAATATGAATCCGCGGCCTCATGTGCGGTCCGGCTAGGTCTGACTCAATTTGAAAGTGAGTTGCGCAGGATGGCGAAGGTTGAGAAGGAACATGAGATGTTCTTCATGAATATGGGTGCCAACCATCGACTGTTTCCTCTTATGCAAACGATTTTCAATCGGAGAAAGATCCCTGTTTAATCTCGAGGCGATGCGCGGAATAAAGGAGAAAACGATGGCACGGGTCGAAGCCGTTGATCCACGAAATGTTGAAGATTATATCGGACGGGTGTTTGAAGCCCAGACTAAAAAGTGGGGCGCGCCCCTCCTCAATCACCTGCTATACGCGCGCCGCCCCTCGATCTTTCGGGGTGTACGAGGGATGTGGACTGGCATAGATGCTTCGGGACTGATCGATGGCAAGCTTCAGGCTCTTGTCAACCGGCGGGTGGCCGCCATCAATGGCTGCGAATTTTGACAGGACATTAACGCTGCCGTGGGCGGTGAGCTTGGAGTGTCGAACGAGAAGATTATGGCCCTCCCCCAGTATGCAACCAGCCCACTTTATAGCGCATTGGAGCGGACTGTGCTTGAATATGCAGACAGCATGACGATTACCGGGCGCGAGGTGAGCGATGAACTTTTCTCTCGGCTGCGTCAATTCTACGACGACGACGCGCTGGTAGAGTTGACCGCGATTATCGCCTGGGAGAATGCCTCCAGCAAGTTTAACCGGGCCTTGCGAGTGCCGTCACAAGGGCTCTGGAAGCATTGAGGGCCGGATGTATAACCAACAGAAATTGTTTTCGTCGTAAACCGCGACGCAATGACCGACGGGTAAAAGCATGTCTCGCATGGAAGAGGGATCCATTATCTTCTCCGACCTGGCTCTCGCGCGCCGTCTCGAAATGGCCGAGGCGCGAAGCAACGCGGAGTTCGTCGAGGCCCGAGCCAATCTTTTCCCCGGCAGCGGGGCGGAGTGGATTGAAGTGGCGGGCGCTTACGCCATGTACGACGGGGTCGCATCGCCGTGTACTCAAACGTTCGGTCTAGGGCTCTTTCAAGCGATCACCCACGCCGAGATGGATAGGATTGAATCGTTCTTCCGCCGGCGGGGCGCGCCGGTGTTTCATGAGGTGAGCCCGCTCGCTGACGCCGCCCTGCTGCCTTTGCTGAACGCCCGCGGTTACCACCCCTTCGAATTCACGAGCGTGATGGTTCGACCCATCCGCGGCGGCTTTTGTCCGGCGGCCTCGCGCAATGAAAAGATCCACGTGCGGCTGATCCGGGATGATGAACAGGACCTGTGGGTGCAGACTTCGGCAAAAGGATGGGGCGGGTTCGGCGAGATGGCGGATTTGATAGTGGGGTTAGCACAAGTCAACGTCCGAAGACGAGCGGCCCGGTCGTTCCTGGCGGAACTTGACGGGCGGTCGATTGCGACCGGGTCGATGAATATTTGCGGCGGGGTGGCTCTACTGGCCGGGGCCAGCACCGTTCCCGAAGGTCGCAAGCGAGGCGCGCAACTGGCTTTACTTGAGAGCCGTTTGCTTTACGCCTCCGAGCAGGGTTGCGACATCGCCATGATCTGCGCGCAGCCCGGCAGCGCCTCGCAACGCAACGCCGAACGACAGGGGTTCCGCATCGCGTACACGCGCATCAAGTGGCGCCTCGCTGAGACCTGATCGGGCGGCGAAATTTCGAGGCCGACTCAAGTGATGCCAGGCTAAGCCATGCGGTGCTGACCCTGTTTGATACAGTAGCTTCGTTGCCCGCTCAACAATCGCCGGCCGGGCCGTTCGCGCTGACTTATGATCCCCACATCACTTCACCAAATAGAGCTACTTTTATGCAGGGGCTTTGTCGCTTAAGAAATAATAGCGGGGTTAAATGTCGAAGACGACATGACGGAACCTATCATTGAAGCGCGCGGGGTAGAGAAGTTTTATACCCAACCCGACGGCCGCCGCATCGAGGTGATTGCGCCGGTTGATCTGACGGTATATTCAGACCAGATCGTGGCCCTGCTCGGTCCATCCGGCTGTGGTAAATCCACCCTGCTGCGGATACTGACCGGGCTTGCGACACCTTCTGCGGGCGAGGTTCGCTGGAACCGCCATCCGATCAACGGGCAGATACCGAATGTGGCCATCGTCTTTCAGAGTTTCGCGCTCTTCCCATGGCTGACGGTGCTCGACAACGTCGAAGCGCCTCTCAAGGCCCGGGGCGTCGGCGCAAATGAGCGGCATGAGCGCGCACTAAGGATTCTGGACACGGTCGGGCTCGATGGTTTTGAAACCGCCTACCCGAAAGAACTCTCGGGCGGGATGAAGCAACGCGTCGGCTTCGCCCGCGCGCTGGTGGTCGAACCTGAAGTGCTCTTCATGGATGAGCCATTCTCAGCGCTCGACGTACTGACGGCTGAAAACCTCCGCGGCGAACTGCTCGAATTGTGGCTCAGTAAGAAAATCCCGACCCGCGCCATCTTCATCGTCACACATAACATCGAGGAAGCGGTGCTCCTGGCAGACCGCATCCTCGTGCTGGGCCGCGACCCGGCGCATATCCGGGCCGACTTTGCGGTGGACTTAGCCCGCCCGCACGATCGTAAAAACAGGCGGTTTTTAGAGCTGGTCGATCACATCTACAAAATCCTCACCCGGCCGGAAAGCGGTTCCGCGGCGGCGCCGCCTCTTGAAGTCAGGCCGGCAGCAATAGAGCACCCTCCAACTAAATTACGGATGATCCCGCACGCGCGTCCGGGCGGGGTCGCAGGCCTTTTAGGAATTCTCCTTGATCGTGGCGGGCGCGAAGATCTCTACCAGCTCGCCGACGAATTGGTGATGGAGGTGGACGATCTCCTGCCCATCGTCGAGGCTGCCGCGCTCCTCGGCTTCATCCAGCTTCACGAAGGGGATGTCGAGATATTGCCCGCCGGAAGAGCTTTCGTCGAGGCTGATATCCTGACGAGGAAACTTATTTTCCGCGAGGCCGCGCTCCAACATGTCGCCCTACTCAGGCAGATCGAACGTGCGCTGCGGGCCAAGACTGACCGCACGCTCCCTGAAGAGTTTTTTCGGGACATTCTTGATGAGCACTTCGGTGAGGATGAAGTCCAGCGACAGCTTCAGACGGCAATCAACTGGGGACGTTACGCCGAAATTTTTGACTACGATGCCGGCAGCAAGCAGATTTTCCTGACCGAGCTTTAAGATAAGAACAAGCTATTGTGCTTTGCGCTCGCGAGTTGCGTACCCGGAAGATGGCAACCCCTGCCCCGACTAAAGCGATACTGCATGAACGCGCCGGGTCGTTTCTCATCGACTTGTTGATCTTCGGCGCGGTGGTGGCGGTTTTCTACGGCGTGCTGACCATCGCGCGGGGGTGGCTCGGACCCTTTACGCCCGGAGCCCAAATCTCTCCCAGACCTTCGGCACTACCTGTTTACGCCGCTTATTCGCTGCTGCGCATCGCCGTCGCTTACGCGTGCAGTCTCGTTTTCGCTCTCACCTACGGTTATGTCGCGGCGTACCACGCGAAGGCCGAGCGCATCATGCTCCCGCTGCTCGACATCCTCCAATCAATCCCCGTGCTGAGCTTTTTGCCCGGCGTGATGCTCGCGATGGTGGCGCTCTTTCCGCGCCGGCAGCTCGGCGTGGAACTGGGCGCGATCCTGCTCATCTTCACCGGTCAGGTCTGGAACATGGCCTTCAGCTTTTACTCGTCTCTCAGAAGCATCCCGCGCGAGCTGCACGAGGCGGCAAGCGTCTATCGCCTTGGCCGCTGGCAGCGCTTCATCCAGCTCGAGTTGCCGTACGGGGCGATCGGGCTGGCGTGGAATTCGATGATGTCGGTGGCTGGCGGCTGGTTCTTTCTGATGGCCTGCGAGATGTTTGTGCTGGGTGACCGCGACTTCCGCCTGCCGGGTCTGGGCTCGTATTTGCAGACGGCTGCCAGCGCGGGCGACACAAGCGCTATTCTCTGGGGGCTCGGTACGATGATCGGTGTCATCGTTCTACTTGACCAACTGGTGTGGCGCCCGGTGATCGCGTGGGCCGACAAGTTCAAATTCGAGCAGGTTGAGAGCGCTAACGCGCCACGCTCCGCCGTGCTCGATCTGCTGCGTCGTTCACGTGCTCTCGCGTGGCTCCGGCGTAAGACGATCGTGCCACTCGGTGAACGCCTCATGTTCTTTCTCGCGCGTCGCACCAAGCCGGTCGAAGAGGGGCCTTCAACGTGGAAGAGGTGGGGCGCGAGGGCATTAACTGTGGTGATGCTAGGGGCCGTCAGTTATGCGGTCGTGCGCGCATGCTTGGCCGTGGCAGGACTGGGGGAAGCGGAGGTCGGAGCCTTGGTGCGCCCTGCAGTGACAACGTTTCTACGGGTGAACGCGGCCCTACTTGTCGGTGCGGCTTGGACTATTCCTGTCGGTGTGTGGATCGGCTTTAACCCCCGTCTGGCGCGCGTCACTCAGCCGCTGGCGCAGATCGCCGCATCCGTTCCGGCGACTGCGCTCTTTCCGGTGGTGTTGCTCGTACTGATTCGCGCGGGCGGCGGGTTAGGCATCGCCTCGGTGATACTGATGCTGCTCGGCACACAATGGTACATCCTCTTCAATACGATCGCCGGGGCGATGGCGATTCCGAGCGACCTGAAAGAGGCGGCGCGCGTCTTTCGCTTTGGGGCGATGAGCCGATGGCGGTTACTGATCTTGCCGGGCATCTTTCCATTTCTCATAACCGGGATGGTCACAGCGGCGGGCGGCGCATGGAACGCGAGCATTATCGCCGAGTATTTCCACTTTAAGGGTGAGACGATGTCAACTACAGGCCTCGGCGCGACGATCAGCCGCGCCACCGAAACGGGCAACTTCAATTTGCTGCTCGCAGCAACCATCATGATGGCGACCATCGTGGTCGTAGTCAATCGACTGGTATGGCGAAGACTTTACCGGCTGGCTGAATCGCGTTACAAACTGGAGACGTAAGCCTGGGAGACGAGCAAGAGGTGAAAAAGCAGTCATTAGGGAAGGACAACCAAACTTGTTACTAACCTGCCCGATTCTTCTTAAAGACTTGCAATGTACCTCCTTCAGTTCATCTCCCGCTCATTCCATTTCCCGACGAGCCAACCGCCCCCATACAGCAGGAGCACCCCGAGAGTGAGATAGAACGGGAAAAAGAAGAAGGCTAAGCCCTCCATTGGGTCTCCACGATGGCTGGGGCTGCCAATGTCCAACCATGCCAGATAGTGGCCGAGGAGGTCGAGACCGGTGACGACCATTCCTGCCCCGATCACTCCCAGCAAGTGAGGGGACGAAACTTTATCATTGCGCTTGGTTGCATCCAGCAGTATCAATCCCGCAATCAGCGCAAAGACAGCGAATGGGATAATGTTGCAAATGAGCGCGATCAAAAGTTGAAGCCCATCGGCAGAGAGAGCAGTCACAAAACCTCGCTGAAAACCGTATTTCGACTGAGCAGCCAGCCAACCGAACAGAGGCGCAATCAACCCGACCAGGATGATCCCGCCACAAACTTTGAGGACTGACTTATTAAGCATACCTTTACGGGAAAGTCACTTCGGTCTTGCCTTCTGAGATCAGTAAGCACAGCCCATGTTTCCGGCGCATTAATTAGAGTTTTCGCAGCCGGTCATCGGTATTTTACTTAGGTGGTGACTGAGTGACGGGACGCCGGGTGGTCCGCCTCAGTAGTAGGTGATCGTTCGATAGGTGACAGTATTGACTAACCCAATATCCTCGACAGGCT
>CAYLJO010000128.1:0-17258 GCA_964383905.1 uncultured Blastocatellaceae bacterium | reverse complement strand
GTTTCGTGCAAAAGAAGATCGGCCTCGCGTTCGTCCCGCGGATGTGTGTGAGCGAGGAACTGGAACGCGGGACGCTGGCCACGATCCCGGTGCGCGGCCTGAGCTACAACCGGACTATTTGGGCCGCGCACCGCCGGGGTGTGACGTTCTCACACGCCGCCGCGTCATTCCTTGAGCTACTGCGCCAGCATGCGAATATACAGACCCCCTAGCCCCGCACGCACCCTCTAAGGTGTGCAAGCCGCGTTGACCGCCATCTACCCTTGACAATCTAGGGAAGGGGGTGGCATCCTTCCACTAGCCTGTCTAGGAGAAAGGTCAGGATGAAATCCAAAGTTGATTTGTTGCAGGGCACGCTCGATATGCTAATCCTGAAAGCGCTCTCACTCGGGCCGATGCACGGCTACGGCATCGGGCAGCGCATCATGCAGCTCGCCGAGGACTTGCTGCGGGTCGAAGAGGGCTCGCTCTACCCGGCGCTCTACCGGCTCGAGGAGCGCGGCTGGATCAAATCCGGGTGGGGGACGTCGGAGAACAACCGCCGCGCACGGTTCTACCGGCTCACGGCTGCGGGCCGCAAGCAACTCGGTGTTGAAGAGGCAAACTGGCAGCGCTTCGTGCTGGCCATCGGCAAGGTCATGCAAACCGCGTAAGGGGGCTCTAATAATGTGGCTGAGAAGCTTTTTCTCTCGATTGCGCGGCCTGTGGCACTCGGAAAATATTCACCGTGAGATCGACGAGGAGCTGCGGTTCCATATCGACATGCGCGCGGAGGAGAATATCCGTCGCGGCATGTCCCCGGACGAGGCGCGAAGGGAAGCGCAACGGCGCTTCGGCCGTCTGGCGCGCATCAAAGAGCAGGGTTATGAAGTGCGCGGCGGGCGGTGGCTGGAGACCTTCTGGCAAGACATCCGTCATGGAGCACGGATGCTGCGGAAGAGTCCCGGCTTCACTCTGGTGGCGGTCACCGCGCTCGCTTTGGGCATCGGCGCCAACACCGCGATTTTCAGCGTCATCAATGCGGTTCTGTTGCGCGCGTTGCCCTACCAAGATGCTGAGCGGATTGTGACGATTCAGGAACGGAGCGCCAACGGGCCGGCGCAAGTAACGCCGGCGAACTTTCTCGATTGGCGCGAGCAGAACAGGGTCTTCGAGCAGATGGCCGCCATCACGACACGCCGGGCTAACCTGACCGGCGCCGGCGGCGAGCCGCAACGGATTAACCTTGCCGTTACCTCCGCCAGCTTCTTTCAAGTGCTTGGGGTCCGGCCTCTTTTGGGCCGCACCTTTCTACCCACAGAGGAGCAGGCGGGACACGACCCGGTCGTGGTTGTAAGTTACGGCTTGTGGCAGCGCCGCTTCGGCACAGATCCTCATCTTGCCGGAAAGCCATTAATGATCAACGGCGAGAATTACACGGTAATCGGTGTCATGCCCGCTGGCATTCAATACCCCAATGACACCGACCTGTGGGTCCCACCCCGCCGCATCGTCCCGGAAGCGGAGATTGATCTGGGCGACATCACGCAGGTGCGCGGATTCGGCCTGCTGTCTGTGATCGCGCGTCTGAAGCCGGGAGTTAGCTTCGCGCAGGCCCAGGCCGAGATGGACGCGGTCACCGCCGGTCTCCGCCGACAGTATCCGGAAACAAACAACAATCGCTTCGATACCGTCATCCCGCTGCGTGAAAGCCTGGTCGGGGATGTGCGCCCCATACTGCTCGTATTACTGGGGGCGGTCGGCTGCGTGCTGGCGATAGCGTGCGCTAATGTCGCCAATCTGTTGCTGGCGCGGGCCTCGGCGCGCCAAAAGGAGGTGGCAATTCGCACCGCACTCGGCGCAGGCCGCTGGCGTGTCATCCGGCAATTCCTCACCGAGAGCAGCATGCTCTCGCTCATCGGCGGGGCGGTCGGGTTGCTGCTGGCCCTCTACGGTATTGATCTGCTCGCCGGCTTTGCGCCGTCCACCATCCCACGCGTACGGGAGATCGGATTAGACCTCCGGGTGCTCTGCTTCTCGCTCTTGATCTCGTTGTTGACGGGTATCGTCTTCGGCCTTGCCCCGGCGTTACATGTCTCCAAAGCTGACTTGAACGAATCTCTTAAAGAAGGCGCACGAGGGGCTACAAGTGGCCGGCGGCGCGCATCGTTCCGCGGTGTATTGGTGGTCGCCGAAGTCGCGCTCTCGCTGATGCTGCTCATCGGCGCCGGACTGCTGTTCCGCAGCTTTCTGATTCTGCAAGCGGTCAAGCCGGGCTTCAGCCCCCGGAACGTTTTGACGATGAGAATCGCTCCGTCAGGCGAGGGCTATCGCGAAGCGAGAGAGCAACGGGCCTTTTACAGTCAGATTATCGAGCGCATCCGGGCACTCCCCGGCGTGCAATCGGCCGGCGCGATCAGCACCCTGCCGCTCAGCAAGGGTCCTGTCAACGGGTACGTCATCGAAGGCCGCCCACCCGTAACTGCCGACAAAATGCCCGGCGCTAACCGCCGCCATGTCAGTCCCGACTACTTCCGCACGATGGGTATTCCACTACTGAAAGGGCGCACGTTTACGGATCGAGACACCGCTGATAATCCCGGGGTTGTGATCGTCAATGAAGCGCTGGCGCGGCGTGAGTATCCTGCTGAAGATCCTATCGGCCGTCGCATAGCTTTTAGTTGGACTAACGGTCGACCAAATTGGCTGGAAATAGTGGGTGTGGTCGGCGATGTCAGAAGCATTGAGTTGAACACAGAGCCGGCGCCGGAAGCCTACACCCCATACCTGCAGAATTCCGTGCCGGAAATGTCTTTTGTGATCCGCACCGCAAACGATCCGACGAATCTGGCCGCTGCCGTGCGGAACGAAGTGCGCGCGGTCGATCAGAACCAGCCGGTCTCGCACATCAAAACGATAGAGGAGGTCATTTCCGAGGCGGTCACGCAGCCTCGATTCAATATGCTGATGCTCACCATTTTTTCGGGCGTGGCGCTGGTGTTGGCGGCCGCCGGCATCTACGGCGTGATGGCTTACTCGGTTAGCATGCGCACACACGAGATCGGCATCCGGATGGCCCTCGGGGCAGGGCCGTGGGATGTGCTGAGAATGGTAATTGGTCAGGGGGCGAAGCTGACCTTGATCGGAATGGGCGTAGGCTTATTGGGAGCCGTTGCCGTGACGCGGGTGCTGGCGAGCCTACTTGTGAGCATTACTCCGACCGACCCGCTCGTCTACATGAGCGTCGCGATGCTGCTGGCTGGCGTGGCGCTGCTAGCTTCTTACATCCCGGCGCGCCGGGCCATGAAAGTCGATCCAATGATCGCACTCAGGTATGAATAGCGGTTCAGGCCGTTCCCGTAAATTGCTCGGGGGCTCGGACCAACCCCGCAACTCCTTCCCTCTTCTGTACAGCAAAGAGCAAGATTGAAGCTCGGAGCCCGCTTGCCGACCGCCCGTTGCTCGGTAACGGCCTCAACACCCGAGCGGAGAGAGCAGGCGCTCTGCCCGCTCATCTTAGTGGGACCAGACCGACGCCTTCAGCGCCCACACACTGTCCGGATACTTCTCCTTGAGCTGCGCCGCCACTTCGCCCAGCACCGTGTGATCGTTCGTCGCTTTGTAGCGGCTAACGCCTCTCCAATACACAGCCTCCGGGGCGGCCGTCGTGTTCGGATAACGCTCGACGACGTCGGCGTACCTTCGTTCCGCATCGGCCCATTGCTTGTGCATAAATGCGATCCGCGCCAGGCCCGCCTCCAGCGTGGCGCGGAATTCAGGCTTCGGGAGATACCCCTCGATCCGCTCCCGTTCAACCCCGCTTGAGTCCATGACGAGCACCGTCGGCGTCCATACTACGTCGAAGCGGTGAAACCCGGCCGGGTGTTCTTTGATGTGTATCTCGACGGGCAGGAAATTTTCGCTGATGAAGGTCGAGGTCTCATTGTCGGCGTAGGATTCGGCCTCCAGCCGAACGCACGCGCCTCAGGCCGGGGCGGCGCTGAAATCAAGCAGCAGTGGCTTCTTCGCATCCCTGGCTTCGGCGAGCGCCTGCTCGACATCTTTCTTCCATTGCATAGCCATACTCTGATCCTCCTGGAAATTTTGTTACATCGGGTCACTAATTCTGGCTCATACAGGTACGGCCACGCAACCTGTCAGACAAAGCCAACTCACAAGGCGGTCCGACGGGACGAAAAAATAGTAAATTTGAGCGGTTCATGCGCGAGGGCGCCTTCTTATTTGACGGTCGCCCAGCACTCGATCTCTACCCTTGCGCCCCGGGCGAGGCCATTCGCCCCAAAGGCACTGCGCGCAGGTAAACGCTGCTTGGGAAAGTAGCCGGTGTAGACGTCATTCATCGCGCCCCACTCGCTCATGTCGGCGAGCATCACCGTACATTTGACGACTTGATCGAGCGCCGACCCATTTCTTTCAAGAATACTGCGGATGTTCTCCATCGCCTGCTTTGTCTCTGCCTTGATCCCGCCGGGAACGAGCGCCAGGGAGCGGTCTGCTCCAATCTGCCCTGAGAGGTAAAGCATGTGGCCGACGCGCACGGCGTCGGAAAAGGGTAGGGGGCGCGTTTTGTCAGCCGTCAGGTATTCCGCGGATGGTAGAACTGTAGGTCCGCCCCGTTTGACTTCATTTCGTTTTCGCTGAGAACCCCTCTGCTTTTTTGATTGCTGGGCTGCGACGCTGAAGTGGAAGCAAAAACAGATAATAGTAAGAAAGGCTGTGCCAAGTTTCATGGTTTGCCCATCACCTCCGAACCAGTTGATTGTCGAAGGTACTTGCTGGCGCATATTCTGCCGCACCCGGCGCTCGGACTGCCTGCTTTTCCCACCACTTGTCTTTCCTCCGCGGTTCATTCCTCAACCAGACAGAAGACTCATGCTTCAGAAATGGCGCTACTTCTTACCTATACGACCTCCGGCCGGCACCGTCCACAGATAGACCGTGCGGTAGAGGTCGTGCCAGGGCACCTTGACTGTTTGCTCCGGCTTCCAGTCCCCCATGTCGAAATCGTGTGAAATGATGCGTGTGCCGGGCCGCAGCTCACGCAGGAGCTTGGGACGCAAGCGCAGGTTGAGTGTTTGCGACAGGTAGAGCGTGACTACTGTCGCTTGGCTGATGTCTGCCCGGAACAGGTCCGCGTTAACGAAGCGCACCCGATCCGCGACCCCCGCCCCACGTGCACGCTCTTCCGCCACCCATATCATCTTGGGGTTGATTTCAATGCCCACAGCGCGGATGCCGTACTGCTGCGCCGCCATGATCGGGATCCGCCCGTCGCCACTGCCCAAGTCATACATGACATCCCCCTTCTGAATGTTAGCCAGGCGCAGCATCTCGGCCACGGTTTCCGACGGAGTTGGGTAGTAAATAACGTCGGGCGGTCGCAGCCGCTTACGTGTGCGCGGCGTATGTCGCTTAACCAATTCGCGCCGTACACGCGTGTGTCGCCGCCTTTTCGTTCTCCGAAGGGTAATCGCTGTGGCGTTGTTCATGCCGGCATGTGCCTGCGCACCGGCCGGTGGCGGCCACATGCATTGGACGCCAAGACCGAAGGCTAGCGCCAAGCCTGAGAGCACTTTACTCGCCCGCATCTCACCTCCTTCCCTAAGATGATCTTTGTGGCGTGAAGAGCGTCGAGGTGATTTGGGAGCGAAGTCGTCGAACCACGGCTTTACCGAAACGGCCTGCCAGATCCTCTCCGGCGTTCCTCCCGCCCCTCCTGCGCCCCCTTTTCGCAGGCCAACTGGAAGCGCCGTAGCGCAACAACTGTAGCAATGACTGCGCCTCAAACATTCTATTGCTCTGTTTTTTCTTTGATGCGAATGGTGATGTCCAATTCTTTGACGCGGGGAGTGACGTCCGACTGTGCGTTCCACTCATCATCCTGATCGACTTTATCTACTTTGAAGTCCACATCCTTCTCCTTATCCACCTCATCAAATAACCCTAGCTGATTCATCTTCTGGATGCTCTTCTCAAACAATGACTGGTTATAGACGTCGCCTTCACGCAACAGCAACACTCTACGTAGATCTTCCTCCGACGTCAGCTTATTTCCCGCAAACATAATCGAGCGAACCCTAAACTGTTGGCCTTCGTCAATCGTAATGTCGAAATCTACGGTGCCCTCGTTCGGATCCTGTGGATTGTCTCTAAAGGTCGGCGTTGGCTCAGCAGAGTACTGGATGAAACCCTTCGCGCCGTAGGTCTCCTTAAGATTCTCATAGAGCGCTTCACCGATGCGTTCGCCATCTGCAATGTCACCAGGGTTAAGGCCGATGGCGGACATGATCTGCTGCTCAGAAATGACGGAGTTGCCCTCGATCTTGATGACCCCAATTTTATAGATCCTGCCTTCCTCAATCGAAACAGTCACACGCAGGGCCGGACCAGCGGCGGAAAGAGAAGGCTGTGGGCTGGAAGTATCAGTGGTGCGTTTGCGCAGGAATTCAACCCGCGGCTCACCGTGGCGCGCTTGCAGGTAGCCTTTCGAGCGCATGTAATTGTCCATCCGCTTAAGATCAAGGTCTAAGCTTTCAAGGATATCTTGCTTACCAGAGCGCGCGACCAGTCCCGCATCCTTCGTGTACTCCATCCGAGCACGCAGGTCGTCAGCGGTGAAAATGTTGTTACCCTCAAACTCGATCAGGATATCGGCTTTACCATCATCCCCATCGCGCAGCAGCGCGATTGTTTCTGGCGGCGAAGCGGTTAAGGGCGCAGCTGCGGCTGGAGTCTGATCGTTATGAAAAGTGAATACTGATAGGAGAATCAAGGTCAACATAAGTCACCCTTTCGGCAATAGAGCCGCTTCGGGCGGGACATTTATCTCCAAGCTAACCAGCGTGCTGGGAGCATAAAGAATGAAGCATTATATGATTCTCAGTACGGGTTACAGCCCTCGTCCCTTACATCACTGCGGTAATTTTTGTTACGGATCGGATGATAGTCTCGGCCCAACCCGGCCGATTCATCCGGCCACCAGCTGATATAGGTTTGCTCATCAACGAGCATGGATGCGTGACCGACATTCTTTTGGTTGTTCACACGCTTGGGCAACCAAACATACACCGTAATCATTTCAGGTCTCCTTTATGAATGAACTCAGATTGGGCGGAATCACCCCTTGCTGCACGATATGTTCGCTTTCCATATTCGCACGACTTTGTTCACCTAATGCTGCATTCACCCGCGACCCATGATCTAGATTTAGGGCTTCAACCTAATTTGGCGTCTGATGAAATTACTGATGGATGCGGCGTTGCTCGAACTAGAGCGCTTACATTCTAAAGATGCTGGACGGCGCACACGCAAAATCAGGTAGGAGAGGGGAAGTGATCTCTTCATCACCCTTGAAACTGCCAACCGGCTCAAGTGAGCCATCTTGCGAGCGATAAATTTCAACAACTTGCTGCTCCGGATCGACCACCCAATATTCTTCGACCCCGTACCTCCCATACAACTGGCGCTTAGCCACACGTTCACGCCGCGCATTTTCCGCCCCCGGGGAGACGATTTCAACGACCAAATCTGGTGCGCCCATCACGCGCTCCCCTGAGGCAATATCCCGCCTTCGCGCGTTACTGATGAAGATGAGGTCAGGTATTACACCACTCAATTCGCTGAGCATGACGCCCGGTGTGGCTAACACTTCGCCTACCGGATTGTTTTCAAGATACTGGCTAATAACAACTAAAAGGTTTCGCGAGACTCGTTGGTGGGCAAGGCCAGGTGCGCGAGAGACGAGAAGCTCTCCTTCAACAACTTCGTAGCGGTTACCGTCATCGGGCATCAAGTCAAGATCGGCTACAGTTAATAGTGGCCTGATTCCTGTTGCCATAAATCCTCCGACGCAAACCTATCGTATGGTGTGACATATACTAACACGGCTTCAACGGCTTGAGCATCCAACGCGGAGTTCAGCAGGCGCATTCGACCTGTAAGGAAATGGTCAATCTTGACGCGCCCCGCTGTAACATCTGTTATATTGCGCCATACGAGACATCCCGCTTACAGCTTAAAACCCTCAGCCCGCTCTCGTCCCGTTCGGCACTTCTCTTTCCGGGACGGCTAAGACCGGCGCGACGCCGTCACCGTAGCCGATGTCAAAGAGCATCCCCTCCGACACTTCGCCCGCCATCTCCTTCGGTTCGAGGTTAACCACGAACAGGGCCTGCTCGCCCTCAAGCTCCTGCGGGTCGGCGCGCTCGCGCTTTATTCCGGCCAGGATTCTCCTCTTATGATCCCCGAAATCGACGGTAAGCCTCACCAGCTTATTTGATGACGGCACGTCTTCGACCCTCTCGATCGTGCCGACGCGGATATCGATTTGGTCCAACACGTCACGAGAAATCGTCTTTTTAACCGGCGCGACTTTAATCGGCTTCATGAGGGTAGGTTACGCTCTGCGCTACCAAGGAAGCAAGATGACGCCACGTTGACTCATGCGGAAGCATGCTGCGTGCGCGCACCCGGTCAAATTACTGTTCGGTGCGGTCTACACTCTGATCACAAACTGCCCGGCTATATCTACCGCGCCCCGTCCTCAATATTCTCGATGGCACGACTTCCCCTCACCTTTTCAGGGGGAGCGTCAATCATTCGGCTCGCCAAAAATCCCATCCTCCGCCGGTAGAAAAATGAATAGAAGCGGAAGGGCTCTCTCAGGACGTGTTGACCGTTGAAATAGATGTCGAGCGCCAAATGCATCATGGCCCCCAGCAGGTAGCCGATGAGCAGTTGGTGAGGCGTGAGCAGGGCCACCAGCCAGAGCAATGCCATCAGCTCGTAGGAATGAAGAATCAGGACGGCCCTCTTCAGCTTGCATTCAAGGTAGTAGCCGAGAAACCTCATCGGATTGAGGCTCCACTGTCTCTCGAACACAACGTAATCGAAATAGTGATCGACGTCGATCAGGAAACCTCCGAGAAACAGCCCGGCCGTGAGTTGGACGGGGCCGCCGAGGGCGTGAGACAGGCCGCAAACAGCGGCGGTAGTAAACAGATGTCCGGTAGGGCTCATGGGAAAGTAAGAATGTCGGTCAATATGTTAACGATCGGAAGGGGAGTAATCTCTGCGGTTCGCTTATTCTTGAGGATCAATGTACGGACTCTCACCGACAGCTTAGGCTTGGCTGTCAATGATAAGCATAGCTGTAAATTTTGGTTTTAGCAATCGTGTTAAATGAGCCCCGAACGTCCTAAATATTACGTAACTTGTCGGATTCAAGGTATCAATATAATTTATCTTTCTATAAAAACTATAATTTTGACTTGTACCTGGGCTTATTCTTAGGATAATCTTCTCCGAGAGGGGGATTCGTATGACTGATGCCGGGCGGATAAAGATTTTCGACACGACCTTGCGAGACGGGGAGCAGTCGCCGGGTTGTTCGATGGACTTGGTGGAGAAGCTCCGTTTAGCGCGTCAACTGGAATCCCTCGGCGTTGATATCATCGAAGCCGGCTTTCCTATTGCCTCAGAAGGTGATTTCGCCGCGGTGGAGGCGGTTGCGGCTGAATGCCGGCGGTCGGTTGTCGCGGCGCTCTGTCGCACGGCGGAGCAGGATATCATGCGCGCGTGGGCGGCACTGCACCGTGCCGCGCGTCCTCGCCTTCACACCTTTGTCGCCACCTCTGATATTCATCTTGAACATAAGCTTAAGAAGACGCGGCGAGAAGTCCTGGAGATGACGCGCAGCGCCGTCCGCCTCGCCCGGACGCTGACGGATGACGTCGAGTTCTCGGCGGAGGATGCGACACGCAGCGATGTTGATTATCTCTGCGAGGTGCTGGCGACGGCGGTCAAAGAGGGGGCCACCACCCTTAACATACCGGACACGGTCGGCTACGCCACACCCGCCGAGTACGGGAATCTGATCCGGACGGTGCGCGAGCGCGTCGTCCCCGATTCTTCGGTTACCGTCAGCGTGCATTGTCACAACGATCTTGGGCTGGCGGTCGCCAACAGTCTAGCGGCCATCGAAGCCGGCGCCCGCCAGGTGGAATGCACCATCAATGGCATCGGCGAGCGTGCCGGCAACGCCGCGCTCGAAGAGATTGTGATGGCGTTGCGGGTTCGCGCCGACCGGCTTCCTTTTACGACCGGGATTCGCACGCCCGAGATTTATCGGACCAGCCAGTTGCTCTCGGAGATCATCGGCTTTAACGTACAACCCAATAAAGCCATCGTCGGGCGTAACGCCTTCGCGCACGAAGCCGGCATACATCAACACGGGGTCTTGAACAACCCGCTCTGTTACGAGATTATGACGCCGGCATCGGTCGGTGTCCCGACCAGCCAGCTCGTGCTCGGCAAGCACTCGGGCCGTCATGCGCTTTCAAAGCGGTATGCCGAGCTCGGTTACTTTTTATCGTCATCCGATTTAGACGTGGTATACCGGCGCTTCACCCGGCTGGCGGATCACAAGAAGAAGATCTATGACCAGGACCTGCTTTCTTTGGTCTCCACAGAAACAACGTTAGGGAGGCAGCCGGAGGCGAAAACCGCAACCGATACTTTTGAACCTGCGGGGGCATACAGAAGCTATTAATTAATGATCAGAGCCGCCGGCCATTAGCCCCTCAGCGATAACCACTAAGCTGAAAGCTGGTGGCCGGTTGCTTTATAAGGTGGGTGAGCAATGAAACTGAGGATCACGGTACTTCCCGGCGACGGTATTGGCCCGGAAGTGACAGAACAAGCGGTGCGCGTTCTGCGCTCGATCGCTGACACCTGTGAGCACGAGTTCTATTTTGACGAAAGGCCGGTCGGGGGCGCGGCGATCAGGGAATCAGGAACGCCGCTCCCGCCGGCGACGCTTGACGCGTGTTTGGCGAGCGATGCGGTGCTGCTCGGAGCCGTCGGGTCTCCTGAATTCGATGGGCTTGCGACGGGTCGGCGTCCGGAGGCAGGACTGCTCACCCTGCGCAAAGCGCTCGGCGCGTTCGCTAACTTGCGCCCGGTGACCGGTTATGAAGCCGTTGCCGATTGTTCGCCCCTCCGCGCCAAAGTGGTCGCTGGTGCCGACCTGCTTATTGTACGCGAGCTTTTGGGCGGCCTTTATTTCGGCGAACCGCGCGGTGTGACCGCGGATGCAGCTTTCAACACGATGCGCTATTCGGTCGCCGAGATTGAACGCGTGGCACGTGTCGCGTTCGAAGAGGCGCTGAGGAGGCGCCGCAAAGTAACATCCGTTGACAAGGCCAATGTTCTTGAGACTTCGAAGTTGTGGCGTGAAGTGGTTTCTCGCGTCGCGCTCGATTATCCGGCGGTGGCGCTAGAGCATCTGTTTGTCGACGCCTGCGCGATGCACCTGATAATGAACCCGCGGAGGTTTGACGTCATCCTGACCGAAAATCTTTTCGGCGACATCCTCTCGGACGAAGCCGCAGTTATTACGGGGTCACTGGGTATGCTTGGGTCTGCGAGCATCGGCGGCGCGGTCGATCTCTACGAGCCGGTACACGGTTCCGCGCCGGACATCGCCGGGCGGGGCATCGCTAATCCGCTCGGCGCCATCGCTTCGGCGGCGTTGCTGTTGCGTCATACCGCGGGCCTTGAGCAGGAGGCTCGGGATGTTGAGGCGGCCATCCGCGACGTTCTTGATGCAGGCTACCGCACACCGGATCTGAGTCATGAGGCAGGTAAACACAGTTCGGGATCATCCGAAATAGGATCACTCGTGCTCGAAGCCATTGCCGAGATCGTCGATGCACGGCATGCTTATCATGCCGTATAGTAGAAATTCAGCGGTCCGGCCTTCCGACTACTACACTCCATTGAATGTATGGCAGGCGGAGCAAGAGTGGGGGCAGGGCGCGCGGGATCCCCGGCGGAGCGCCTCCGCTCTCGTGCTCTCATCCTCGGCCCGCGTGTCGGTAAGAGACGGGCTGTGGACTTGCTAATGACCTTGCATCCGTTTGAACATTGCCCTGGCGCTTAGGTTTTTCTTGGTATTTTAATGTCACCACGTACACTCTTCGACAAGCTCTGGGACGATCACGTCGTCCATGCCCCGGAAAACGAGCCTGCCCTTCTCTACATAGATTTGCACCTGGTTCATGAAGTCACCTCCCCGCAGGCTTTTGAGGGGCTGCGTGCGGCCGGTCGCCGGGTCAGGCAGCCCCGTTTAACCGTCGCGACCGTAGACCACAACGTTCCAACTACAGACCGGCGGCTGCCGATCAGTGATCCAATTTCAGCCAGGCAAATCGAGGCGCTGCGCGACAACTGTCGCGAGTTCGGCATCTCTTTCTATGATATCAATTCCGCCGAACAGGGCATCGTCCACGTCATCGGGCCGGAGCTCGGGTTAACTCAGCCGGGCATGACCATCGTTTGCGGCGACAGCCATACCAGCACCCACGGCTCCTTCGGCGCGCTTGCTTTCGGGATCGGCACGAGCGAAGTCGAGCACGTCCTCGCCACGCAGTGTTTACCGCAACAAAAGCCTCAGACGATGCTGGTTAATGTGCGCGGACTCCTGCCGGAAGGAGTCACCGCGAAAGACCTCGCCCTGGCGATCATCGGAAAGGTCGGAACTGACGGGGCGACCGGCCACGTCATCGAGTATGCTGGTGAAGCGGTGCGCTCGCTCTCGATGGAAGCGCGGATGACTCTTTGCAACATGAGCATCGAAGCGGGCGCCCGTGCGGGCATGATTGCTCCCGACGAAACAACATTCGCGTATCTGGAAGGCAGACGTTTCGCGCCGCAGGGTGTGGCGTGGGAAGAAGCCCTGGTCTACTGGCGAACACTTAGAACCGATGACGGAGCAAGCCTTGACCGCGTGGTAGAGGTTGATGCGACGACACTCGTCCCGTTCGTCACCTGGGGTACGAGTCCCGGCATGGTCGTTCCCGTCACGGGGCGTGTGCCCGATCCGGCGGAAGCGGCCACGGAAAGTGACCGGCGGGCTGCCGAGCGCGCGCTCGAATACATGGGTCTCGCTCCGGGCACGCGGATTGAAGACGTGGCCGTTGATCGTGTCTTTATCGGCTCGTGCACCAACGCGCGCATTGAAGACCTGCGCGCCGCGGCAAGAGTGGTCAGGGGTTACAGGATTAGCCCTGCGGTCCATGCTATGGTCGTGCCCGGGTCGCAAACGGTCAAACGTGCGGCGGAAGAGGAAGGGCTCGACAAGATCTTTCGTGCGGCGGGGTTCGAGTGGCGTGAGGCAGGCTGCTCGATGTGCCTGGGCATGAACCCGGACACGCTCAAGCCCGGCGAGCGATGCGCCTCGACGAGCAACCGTAATTTCGAAGGGCGGCAGGGCAGGGGCGGGCGTACCCACCTGGTCAGCCCCATGATGGCTGCCGCCGCCGCGGTCACCGGGCATTTTATCGACGTACGCGCGTGGCGATTCAGCAATTATACCGGTTGATATGTTAGATTATTGAGCGTTTATAGCTCGCGGGCAAAAGATTGTTTAAACCATGAATGCTTTCCGCCGTCACACTGGAAAAGTTGCGCCGCTTGACCGCCCGAATATCGACACGGATCAGATTATTCCGAAGCAGTTTCTCAAGCGCATCGAGCGGACGGGCTTCGGGGAGTTTCTCTTCTACGATTGGCGCTACACGCCCGGCGGGAAGCCGTCTCCGACTTTCCCGTTGAATGATTCACGCTATCGTGGCGCGACCATCCTTGTCACGGGCCGCAACTTTGGCTGTGGCTCATCGCGCGAACACGCGCCGTGGGCGCTGCTAGACTTCGGCTTTCGCTCGATCATCGCCCCATCATTCGCCGACATCTTCGCCAACAACTGTATGAAGAATGGTATCGTGCCGGTCGTCCTGCCCGAAGCTGAGGTGGCGGAGCTGGTCAGGCGCGCACAAGGGGTGGAAGACTATCGGCTGACTGTTGATCTGGAACGCCGCGCGGTTCATGATGCCCTGGGGTTTGCCGCCTCTTTCGAGATTGACGATTTTCGCCGTTACTGCCTGCTAGAGGGCCTTGATGATATTGGCTTAACGCTGCGTTACGAGCCGCAAATCGCGGCGTATGAAGAGCGCCGTGCCGCAAGTAGGATGAAAATAGCGGGGACCCGGGGACCCGGGGACCCGGAGACGCGGTGAAACGCTGTTTCATTTCTGCGTCTCCCTGTTCGCCCCTTCTCCCTGGTCTCTTCCCTGATCATTTACCACTATGGCGCTGCTGCTTAAAGGGAATGAGCTGATCGCGACCGGGCCGCTGAGCGCGAATGTTCTGTCTCAACTCGCCGGTATGGCAGCACGCCGCCCGCTGGTCATCAACGGAGTAGAGTTGTGCGCACAGGACCTGATGCAGTTGGCCGAGAAGGCGCGGCGAACAGAGCAGCCTGTTTGGCCCGCCCCGCCAGCCCGGAACGATCACCAGGGAGAGCATCCGCATGGAGATCAAATCGCATTTCTCCGAGTCTCCACGTCTCCCAATGCCGGCGACCCTTCTTTTCTTCCCTTAGAGCTTCAGCATGAGGCGGGACAAATGGATCAGGTTGACGCTATGAGAACCCACCGGAAGAAGGTCCTCGAACACGCGGCCCGGAGGTTTTCAAAGGTTACACATCTCACCGAGCCGAATGAGATTTCGAGGAAGTTACGCTCCTTCCTAAAGATAGAGGACGAGCGGCTCCGCATCGCTCATCGCCTGGGCGCGAGCGGCCGGTGGACGGCCCGAGCGCGTAGTTTGGTGTTGGACATTTTTGTCGGACATATACTCCGCATCGCGTCCCAAGCGGGCGGAGGTGTGGAATCGAACGCCGGGCGCGAAAAAGGCTGTGCCATCGTCGCGCTTGGCGGGTACGGCCGCCGTGAGCTCGCCCCCTTCTCCGACCTGGATCTTCTGTTCCTACATGGCGGACGCCGCTCCGTACAGACGCGGGAGATGATCGAGCGCATCCTGCACCTTCTCTGGGATTCGGGGATGACGGTCGGACACCGTGACCATTCTGTTAGCGAGAGCATACTGGCCGCCCGCGGTGATCCGCACTTTCAAACGGCGTTGATCACGATGCGGCTGGTGGCCGGCAATGAAGCCTACTTCGATCGCCTCACCCTTGCGCTCGAACGTGAGCGTCAGAAAAAGGCCGGCGCCTTGATTGCCACCGTCCTCGACGAGCACCACCTGCGACGCCGAAAGTTCGGCGTCGCTGCCTGCCTTCAAGAGCCTAACGTCAAAGAGGGGAGCGGGGGTCTGCGTGACCTTCATACGGCGTTGTGGATGGCCTACGCGAAAAACAGGTGTCGAACATTCGATGAGCTTCGCGCGCTATCCCTCCTCCCTGCCGATCAGCTTATCCGGGCCGAGATGGCTTACGACTTCATGCTCCGTGTTCGAAACGAAGCACACTGGACAACCGCTCGCAAAACAGACCGCCTCGCCCTCGATCTGCAGCCCGCGCTGGCGCAAAAGTTTGGTTACGTGTCATCCAGGCACCTTCAGGCATCCGAACAGTTCATGCGCGATTATTACCGGCGTGCGCGCGAACTTCAGCTCTTTACCGAATCATTGCTCGCCCGCCCGGCTGCCGAAAAAGAGCGGCCGGCCCGCTGGTTCGGCCGGTCACGAAGGGAGCATCTCGATTCGATCTTCTCGATTAAGGAGGGCCGGCTGCAACTGGATGCGGATAAAAGCATGTTGGCTCAGAAGCCTTCACTCTTCATGAGGGCGTTTTCGCTCGCGCAAGCCGCGGACGTCTCCTTCAGCCACGATTTACGCGACGCGATCAGTCGGAGTCTCGCCGCCGTTGACCGCGAGTTCCGGGGCTCGGCTGAAAGCGCCGGCTCTTTTCTCGCCCTCTTGCGCCGGCGCGGGCGCGTCGGACGCGCGTTGCGCCTGATGCATGAAACAGGCTTCCTCGGCAGGTACTTGCCGGAGTTCAATCGCATCAGTCTCCTGATCCAGCATGATCTATATCATCACTACACAATCGACGAGCACACGCTCCTCGCCGTCGAAGCGCTCGACGAGATAACCAACAATGAGCAGGCGGTCGGACCGCACCTGCATGCCGCCTTCCGGGAGGTCGAGGATATCGCATTGCTCTACCTTTCAGTGTTACTTCACGATTTAGGTAAGGGGCGGGGAAGCGGTCATGTAGCGCGCGGGGCAAAAATCGCCGAGCGCATTTGTAGGCGGCTGCACCTGGACGGGACGAGCGCGGCGCGGGTCGTCACGTTGGTCAACCAACACGTCCTGATGACGCACATTTCGCAGCGCCGCGACCTGAGCGAGCCGCGCTTAATCATGGATTTCGCCAGGAAAGTCGGCGACCTCGACACGCTCAACATGCTGTTGTTATTGAGCCACGCCGACTTGAAAGCCGTCGGTCCGGGGGTCTGGAGTGAATGGAAAAGCGCACTGCTCAAAGATCTGTACCAGCGGGCGCGGGCTCACCTGACGGCCCAGGGCGCATCCCGGGAAATGGACGCCGGTGATCTTGAGCAGCTCAAAGGGCAAGTCGTGACTTTGTTAAAAGGGAAGGCGACGACGGGCGAGGTCGAGCGCCACTTCGCGCTCCTACCGGATCGCTACGCCCGCACGACCAGCGCCGACTCGGTCGCCACGCATCTGCTCCTGGTCGACCAGCTACAGGGCGATGTCATCATCTGCCACTGGTCGTCGCATTCGAGTGGCGACACAGAGTTAACGATCTGCGCGCGCGACAGGCGGGGACTGTTCGCCGATCTTTCCGGCGCGCTTGCCGCACAGGGCATCGAGATCTTGAGCGCAGACATCAACACGCGGGCCGACGGCTTTGCCATCGATAGCCTGGTGCTTCGCGAAGCCGCCACCCACCAGGCCGTCCTGGAGCACCGCCGGCCGGCCATTGAGCGCACGCTCAAATCGGTGATCGCGGGCCGCCAGGACGTCGCATCGATGGTCGAGCGATGGCGCACACGCAACGCGCCGCGCCGCTTACAGTCTGTTGCCGCCATGCGACGACGCATCGCCATCAGGGCGCCACGTATTTACTTCGACAATGAGGCTGCGGAGATCACCACCGCGGTCGAGGTGCGCGCCGCGGACGAACCGGGACTCGCCTACAAGATCGCCAGCGTCCTCACGTCATTCGGTCTTGATATTGTTTGCGCCCGCATTGCGACGGAAAAAAGCGACGCGCTTGATGTTTTTTACGTGACGAATGAGCATGGCGTGAAACTGTCAACAGCCGAGATGCTTGGGCTCGAAGAAGCGCTCACCCTTTCACTCTCGGCACCGAACGGCGAGGCTACGGCTGCGCTGCACGGGAGAGAAGCGAGGGAGCAACAGCGATGAAG
>CAYLJO010000127.1:0-17395 GCA_964383905.1 uncultured Blastocatellaceae bacterium | reverse complement strand
AAACGGTGAGGTCGCCGATCAGGTTGAAGCTCTGAAAGATGAAGCCGACCTCGCGATTGCGGATCCGCGCCCGCTCCGAGAGGTTAAGATCCTGCACCGGCTTTCCGTTAAGTTGATAGCTGCCGTCGGTCGGTGAATCCAGGAGGCCCAGGATGGAGAGCAGCGTCGATTTCCCGCAGCCCGAGGGCCCGGCGATCGAGATGTATTCCCCGTTCTTGATATCCAGGTGGATGCCCGCCAGGGCGTGGGTTTCCACCTCGTCGGTGTAGAAAACCTTCTTGACATCTTCGAGATGGATTAATGTTTGGGTTAATGATTGGGCTGATGCGCTCATCTTTTCTCCTTACAGAATTAATGATTCATCTGGCAAATGGTTACTGTCGAATGGTCGAACAATCTTCCCCCACTATCGACGGTTGACCGTTTCACCTACTCATACCGTAGCGCCACCATCGGGTCCACCTTCATCGCACGGCGTGCCGGAATGTAGCAGGCGATCAGCGCGATCATTGCCAGGAGCAGTGAGATGCCGATAAAGGTGACGGGATCTGTCGCACTCACACCGTAGAGCAGGCTCGCCATGACGCGCGTGACGGCAAAGGCGCCCGCCAGTCCAATGGCCACGCCGGCGAGCGCCTGCATCATTCCCTGTCCGACTACCAGCCTGAGGACATCCCCGCGCTCCGCGCCGAGAGCCATGCGGATACCGATCTCGTGCGTCCGCTGGCTGACCGTGTAGGACATCACCCCGTAGATTCCGACGGTTGCCAAAATCATCGCCACCGCGGCGAAGACGCCCAGCAGCAGCATGTTGAATCGCCGCCGCGAGACCGATTCCGCGATGATTTGATCCATCGTCTCAATATCGTAAACGGGCATCTCCTTGTCTACCGCCCAGACCTCATTCCGGATGGCGGCGGCCAGGCTGAGAGGATCCGAAACGGTACGCGCGACAAGCGCCAGGTCTCCACTGAAGGATGTGCCGGGGCTCTGAAAGAACGGCCTGAAGATCTCCGGTCTGGGCTCAGCGTCCAAGGCAGAATGCTTCACATCTCGCACCACCCCCACGATCGAATTCCAGGACGCCTTCTCTTTTTCCGGATTATCGAATGTGACCCGCTTGCCGATGGCGTCCTCGCCGGGGAAGAAACGGTGGGCGAAGGTTTCATTAATGATCACGACACCCGGAGCGTCCTCTTTATCGCCTTCGGTTAACTGACGGCCCTTGAGCAACGTGATGCCCATCGCGCGAAAATAATCGGGCGTCACCGTGTGATAGTTGGCAATCGGCATCTCTTGAAGGGATTTGACGGGCGGGCGGCCTTCAATGGTGAAGCCTTCAAGATCTTCGGCCCCGCTTAATGGAATCTCCGAGACGGCCCCAACCGCCTGTACGCCGGGCAAAGACTCGGTCCGCTCTAAGAGCTGCCGGTAGAAAGCGATCCGCTGCTCATCCTTAGAATATTTAGCATACGGTATCGAGAGCCGCATGGTGAGGACATGATGAGGGTCGAGACCCGGATCGACCTGCTGAAGGCGCAAGAAGCTTTTAATCATCAGGCCGGCGCCGATCAGTAACACGAGCGCCAGGGCCACCTCGGATATGACCAGCAGGCTGCGGACGCGATGGCGGACGCTCGTCGAGCCCCTGCCCCCTTCTTTGAGCGATTCGTTGAGGTCCGGCTTTGAGGCCTGCAGCGCAGGCGCGAGGCCGAAGATGATCCCGGTCAATAGCGAGACCACGAGAGTAAAGCCGAGCACTCGCGCATCCAGGCTGACCTCTTTGAAGCGCGGAATATTCTCCGGGGTGGCGGCAATCAGGAGATCAATGCCCCACATTCCCAGCAGGAGACCGAGGCCGCCGCCGAGCGATGACAGCAGCACACTCTCGGTGAGCAGTTGCCGGACGATGCGCCACCGGCCGGCCCCGAGCGCGGTGCGAATGGCGATCTCCTTTTGCCGCGCCGCGGCCCTGGCCAATAACAGGTTGGCGACATTGGCGCACGCTACCGCCAGCACAAAGCCGACCGCGCCCAGCAGAGTCAGAAGGGACGGCCGTAAGCTTCCCGTCACCTGCTCGTGCAGTGGAATAAGGGTGACGCCGAAGCCGGCCTCCGTATCCGGATACTGCTGCCCGATGCGCTGCGCAATGGTGTCCATCTCCGCCTGCGCCTGCTTGAGTGTGACGCCCGGCTTGAGCCGCGCGATCACGGCCTTATTAATACCGCCACGGTTCTTGATCTGCTCGGCCCTGAGCGCAATCGGCGACCAGACCTCGGTCTGCGCCGGGAATTGGAAGTAAGCAGGCATGTCAGTCCCGTGGGGGTAATGGAAGCCCGGGGGCATGACCCCGACCACCGTGTAGCTTTCGCCGTTGAACCTGACCGCCTGTCCGATGACGCCGGGGTCGGAGCCGAAGCGTCGCTGCCAGAGGCTGTGGCTCAAGACAACAACATGGTTATGGCCGGGCTGGTCTTCCTCAGGCAGGAAGGCGCGGCCGAGCGACGCCTCCACCCCTAACACCGCGAAGAGGTCGGCCGAAACTCGCGCCCCGCCAAGCTTTTCCGGCTCGCCCCGGCCTTCGAGATTGAAGGGGTCAGAACTGAGGGCCGCGATATGCCCGAAGACATGGTTCTGCTCGCGCCAGTCAATAAAGTTGGCCGCCGAGCAGGGAAACTTATCAAAGCCCAGCTGAAGATGCGGGTTGGTCTCCCAGATCGTGATGATCCGGTCTGGGTCTTGGTAGGGAAGTGGCCGCAGCAGCACGGCGTTGATGACCGAGAAGATGGCGCTGTTCGCTCCGATGCCCAGCGCCAGGGCGAGCGCCGCCACCCCGGTAAAGCCGGGATGTTTGAGCAACATCCGGCCTGCATACCGAAGATCTTGTAGGAGAATCCTCATTACTCCACCTCCTTCTCAGTGCGACAACCCTGCTACTCGTAACGGAGCGCGATCATCGGGTCGACCTTCATCGCCCGTCGTGCCGGGATGTAACAGGCGATCAACGCGACCATGGTCAGCAGCAGCGCCACGCCGATAAAGGTTACCGGGTCAGTCGCGCTCACACCGTAGAGTAGGCTCACCATCACGCGCGTGACGGCAAAGGCGCCCGTCAGCCCGATGGCTACACCGATCAAGGACAGGATCATTCCCTGCCCCACGACCAGCCTGAGCACATCACGGCCCCGCGCGCCGAGAGCCATGCGGATACCGATCTCGTGCGTCCGCTGGCTGACCGTATAGGAGATCACGCCATAAATCCCGACTGTGGCAAGGATCAGGGCCAGCCCGGCAAATACGCCGAGCAGCACAGTATAGAGGCGCGGTTCGGCCACTGAATTAACGAGGGCCTGCTCGGCTATTTCCGGCTTCGCAACCGGCTGGTTCTGGTCAACGGACCAGATTGCGCGCTGGATCTCCCTCTTGGCGCTGCTCGGGTCATTCACAGAACGCACGATGAGCGACGCCGAAAGCCAGGGCTGCTGCTCATATGGCACATAGATTTGTGGCCTCACCGACTTGCTTAGCTCACCCTGGCTCAGGTCGGCCGCCACGCCGACGATTTCCCGCGTGATCCGGCTCCCCAGATAATTGATCGAAATTTTCTTCCCCGTCGGGTCTCCGCCCGCGAAATATTGCCGCGCCAGCGCTTCGTTGATGATCGCCACCGGCGGCGAGTTCTTATCATCATGATCGTTAAATTCTCGCCCGGCCAGCATGCGCGCCTTGAGGGTGCGGAAATAATTCGGGCTGATCGAGTCATAAAGCGCGGTGGCATCCGCCGGCAGCGGGTTGCTTTCGAGGTTGAAGGGAAAGTTGAGATACGGGAAGGGCATGCCCGTGGTCGATGCGATCGATTCCACGCCCGGAGCTCGGGCCGCCTCTTCAACCATCCGCTTGATAAAGCGCGCCCGTCCCGCCTCATCTGGGTACTTCGTGAAAGAGACGGAAATCCCCATCGCGAACAGATTGTGTGCGTCAAAGCCCAGGTGAGTCTCCCGCATCCGCACAAAACTCTGGATCAACAGCCCGGCGCCCACGAGCAGCACCATGGCGAGCGCGATTTCCGTCACTATCAACGCACTCCGGGTTCGCCGGTGCGGCGCCCCCTCCGATCCGCGCCCTCCCTCTTTGAGCGATTCATTGAGCGCCGGCCCTGAAGCCTGCCAGGCTGGCACCAGCCCGCAAACAAGCCCCGTCAGTAAAGAGGCCACGAGGGCGAAAAGCAGCACCCGCCCATCAATCTGCGCCTGGTCCTGCAGTTGAAGGTCGGCATAAGTTTCAGGCAGCAAACCGAGCAGCAAATCTCGGCCCCAGACGGCGAGCAGCAGTCCGACTGCCCCTCCGGCCACACCGAGTATCAAGCTTTCGGTGAGCAACTGCCGCATTAACCGCCGGCGGCCGGCCCCGAGAGCAATGCGCACGGCCATCTCTTTGCGGCGCGCCGCGGCGCGGGCCAGCAGCAAATTAGCGATGTTGGCGCAGGCAATCAGCAGTACGAAAAGAACTGCTCCCATCAGGATCAGCAGCGATGGTTTGACGTCACGCACCAGCCTCTCGCGGAACGGTGTGAGTTGCGCCGTGATGCTCTTGTTGGAGTCAGGGTATTGCGCTTCAAGCCGTGCGGCGACTGTTTTCATCTCGGCTTGCGCGCTATCAATCGTCACTCCACGCTTGAGCAGGCCGATGACGTTGAAATAACGGTTGGCGCGATTTCGCATCTCGCTCGAATCATGCGCCAGCGGCATCCAGCACTCGGCGTAAGCCGGAAATTTGAAATCCGGCGGCATCACACCGACCACGGTTGCGCCGGTATTCCCGAGCGCTTTCCCGACGATATTTGGGTCGCCGCCGAAACGCCGCTGCCAGAGGCGGTAGCTGAGGATGATAGTGTCCGGAGATTTAATGCTCCCGTCTTCGGGCCTGAAGGTACGCCCTAAGAGGGGCTGAGCCCCGAGCGTTTGAAAGAAGTTCGTGGACACACTCGGGCCGGGAAACATCTCCGGATCTTCGACCCCGATCAGATCGAATCCGCCGCCCCTGAAGGCCGCAAGCTGCTCAAATACGCTGCTCTGCTCCTGCCAGTCCCAGAAATCGGCGGGCGATGCGCCAAAAAATTGTTCGGCCCCGCCCTCCTTCTTTCCGGAGTCTACGACTATTAACCGATCCGGGTTCACATAAGGCAGCGGTCTGAGCAGGACGGCGTTGACGACCGTAAAGATGGCGGCGTTCGCGCCGATCCCCAGGGCCAGAGCGATCAGGGCTACTGCGGTGTAAACCGGGCTTTTCATCAACATTCGCAGGCCGTAGCGCAGGTCTTGCCAGAGAGTCCCCATCACACCTCCATCCTCCTTTCGGCTGTCTTCCTTTACTCGTACCTGAGCGCCACCATGGGATCGACTTTAGTGGCCCTGCGCGCCGGGACGTAGCAGGCCAGGAGTGCGACCATCGTTAAGAACGCGGCGACCCCGATAAATACGAACGGGTCGGTCGCGCTCACTTCATAGAGCAGGCTCGCGAGCAGCCGCGTCAGGAGAAAAGCGCCGAGCAGGCCGATGCCGATGCCGGCCATGGTCAGCGCCATGCCCTGACCGATCACCAAACGCAGCACATCTCTTTTTTGTGCGCCGAGCGCCATGCGAACCCCGATCTCATGCGTCCGCCCGCTCACGGCATAAGCCATCACGCCGTAGATGCCGACGCCCGCCAGCAGTAGCGCCAACGCCGAAAAGAGGCCGATCAGCGTGGTGCGGAAACGAGGCTGCGCCACCGACTCGCTCAGCAATTGGTCCAGAGTTTTGATCTGCGCCAGCGGCAGCTCGCGGTCTAAACCTCGGACTTCGCCGCGGACCGCCGCCACTAAAGAGAGCGGGTCGGCGCCCGCCGATTGCGCAACGAGGTACATCGCGTTCCAGGGATTCTGCCGGTACGGCTCGTAGACGGCGGGTTCAGTGTGCGTCTCGAGCCCCCGGTATTTCACGTCGCCGACAACCCCGACGATCTCACGGTACGGATTATCGGGCCGCTCCGGGCCGCCATTCTTCAGGCGTTTGCCGACCGGATCCTCGTTGGGGAAGTACTGGCGCGCCAGCGTCTCGTTAATGATCACGACGAGCGGCGCATCGGCGTTATCCGCGTCGCTAAAGAAGCGCCCGCGCCTGAGCGGCACGCCCAATGTGCGGAAATAGTCCGGGCTGATGAAGATAAGCTCGCCCACCGGGGCAGGCGTATTGGACGGGAGCGTCTGCCCTTCGATGCTGAAATTATCCGAGACCTGCGTCAGGTTCGGCGGCAAGCTGGAACCGACGGCCGCCGAGTTGACGCCCGGCACCGTTTTGACTCGTTCGAGAAGCTGGGCGTAAAAGGCCGGGCCGCGCGCCCCCGCATACTTAGCCTCCGGCAGAGAGAGCTTCATCGTCAGCACCCGCTCCGCCCGGCCGACCCCCGCATCAACCTGCTGCAAGTGCATAAAACTTTTGATCAACAGGCCGGCGCTGATCAAGAGCGTGAACGCGAGGGCGATTTCAGAGACCACCAGCGCGCTACGCAGGCGACGCTTGCCGAAACCCTCTGTCGAGCTACTGCGACCGCCCTCCTTCAGCGATTCGGTGAGGTTCAACCGGGAGCTTTGCAGCGCCGGGGCGAGGCCGAAGATGACGCCGCTCAGGAGTGAAACCAGTAGCGTCCACCCGAGCACGCCCCCGTCGATCCGGACTTCGCGCAGGCGCGGAATATTCTCGGGCCCTAAGGCGAGCAATAGATCAACGCCCCACGCGGCCAGCAGTAAGCCGAGCGCCCCCCCCAGCCCGGCGAGCAGCACGCTCTCGGTCAGGAGTTGACGGATCAGGCGGGAGCGGCTCGCGCCGAGCGCAGACCGGATGGAGATCTCTTTTTCGCGGGACGCGGCACGAGCCAACAGCAGATTGGCGACGTTCGCCGTCGCAATCAAGAGCACCAGCGCGACGGCGCCCAGCAGCACGAGCAGCGCCGGGCGCACATCGCCGACATAAACTTCCTTCAGTGGCTGCACGTTAAAGACGCTCGGGTTGGGGTTGTTATCGCCCATCTGGCCGGCGACCACGTTCATCTCCGCGCGAGCCTGTTCCAGCGTCACGCCGGGCTTCAGGCGGGCCAACCCGGCCAGGAAGTATGGCCCGCGGCGGCTGGGCGGCTCGACCTGGAAGGCCGTCCATAATTCGTTCTTTTCGGGAAAGTCGAACCCACCGGGCATCACCCCGGCGATCGTGTAACTCTTGCCGTTTAAGTTGATGGCGCGGCCGACGGCTTGCGGGTCAGAGCCGAGATGGTTGCGCCAAAAGCTCTGGCTGACCACCGCTACCAATGGCGCGCCGGGGCGTTCATCATCCGGCAGAAATGTGCGCCCCATCAGCGGAGGCGGCGCCCCGATGGTCCGGAAGAAGTCGGCGGTCACGCTCGAGCCGAGGATCTGCTCGGGGTTTTCGCCGCCCGCGTAGTTATAGAAGTTGAGGAAGAGGGCGCCGACCTGCTCAAAGCTCCGGTTGTGCGCCCGCCAGTCCAGCAGGTCGGCGACCGAGAGCGGGGTGTAGTCGCCGCCCGCCGCCTTCTCTCCCTTGAGCCAAACCATCACCACCCGATCCGGCTCGGCAAGCGGTAGCGGCCGGAGTAGGACGGCGTCGACGACGCTGAAAATCGCCGTATTGGCCCCAATCCCCAGGGCGAGCGTCAAAACAACCACCGCGGTGAAGCCGGGCTTCCTGAGCAGCACCCGAATCCCGTAACGCAAGTCTTGTAGTAGCGACCTCATCTTTCCTCCTATTCGTACCTGAGCGCGACCATCGGATCGACTTTAGTGGCCCTCCGCGCCGGGATGTAGCAGGCGACCAATGCAACCATAGTTAGCAGCAACGAAATGCCGGCGAAAGTAGTGGGGTCAGTGGCGCTTACACCGTAAAGCAGGCTGACCATCACGCGAGTGACAACGAGGGCGACGGCCACGCCGACCGCGACGCCGATTGAAGTCAGGATCATGCCTTGACCGACAACAAGTCTGAGCACATCTTGAGTTCGCGCGCCGAGAGCGATGCGGACGCCGATCTCGTGCGTCCGCTGGGTGACAGAATATGAGATCACGCCATAAATTCCCACCGCCGCTAAGGTCAGCGCAAGCGCCGCAAAGAGCCCGGTCAGCAGCATACTGAAGCGCCGACGCGCGACCGATTCGGCGAGCAATTGCTCCATCGGCTGAATGTCAGGAATATACTGATCCTTATCTACTTCCCGGATCGCACTGCGAATTGAGGCCGCGGTGCTCGGGGGGCTGCCGGGCGTGGCCCGGACGACCAGGTCCATGTTGCGTTCCGGAGCCTGCAGGTATGGCACATAATATTCGGCTCCGGATTTTACATCCAGTCCCGCGTGCCGCACGTCACCGACGACGCCGACGATCTCACGCGGAGGTGAATTCGGGTTATCGATGGGATCGAATCCAATAATAATGCGTTTCCCGAGTGGGTCTTCGCCCGCGAAAAAGCGGCGCGCAAGAGTTTCATTGATGATCAGAACCGGCGGCTGATCCTTCACGTCACGCTCGGTGAAGGCGCGCCCTTTCAGGAGTGGGATGCCCATCGTGCGAAAGTAATCCGGACTGATTGCTCGGTAGTATGAGTGCGGCGTCTCTCCGGGATCTAAAGGCGGACGTCCTTCGATGGTGAATGTGTTACTTGAGGAGCTACCCCCGAACGGAAGCGGGTTAATGACACCGGCGGACTCGATCCCGGGCAACGCCCTGATGCGCTGGAGGATTTTTTGGAAGAAATCCCTCTGCTGCTCCCCCTGCGGATATCTGGCCACGCCCAGGGAGAGACTCGTCGTCAAAACATGCCGGGGATCAAATCCCGGGTTGACTTCGCGCAGACGCAGGAAGCTCTTGACCAACAGTCCCGCGCCGATCAATACCAGGACCGATAGGGCGACCTCGCAGACGATCAGGAGGCTCCGCACGCGATTGCGCCTGATACCTTCGGTCGAGCCGCGACTACCTTCTTTTAGTACCTCGTTCAGGTCGGTCTTCGAGGCTTGCAGCGCTGGCGCAAGTCCGAAAATGATCCCGGTCATGATTGAGATCAGGGTGGCGAAGCCGAGCACCCGGGCGTCAAGGGCGACATCTTGCAAGCGGGGGATGTCGCGCGGACTAACGGCCACCAGAAGATCGACCCCCCAGAGGGCGAGAAGCAAGCCGAGCGTCCCACCGAGCAGGGAAAGTAGCAGACTTTCGGTGAGTAACTGGCGGAGGATGCAAGCGCGGCTCGCCCCGAGCGCGGCCCGGATGGCCGTCTCTTTGCGCCGTGCGGCGGCGCGAGCCAACAACAAATTAGCGACGTTGGCGCAGGCGATCAGGAGCACAAAGCCGACCGCGCTAAGGAGCATGAGCAGCGCCGGTCTCGTACTGCCGACGATATCTTCATGCAGCGGGACAAGGTCAACGCCCAATCGGTAGTTTTCGTCCGGGTACTGCTGCTCAAGGCGCTGGGCGATGGTTCTCATCTCGGCCTGCGCCTGCTCCAGCGTGACACCCGGTTTCAGACGCGCGACGACCCTCATGGAGTAGGAGCTACGGCGTTTCACCCGCTCACCCATGACAGGAGCAAGAGGCTGTAAGAAATCAGTTTTAGTTGCCTGGACGGGGAAGCGGAAACCGGCGGGCAACACTCCTAACACTGTCGCGCCCCGATTGCCCAGGATGACCTCTTTTCCAATAATATTCGGATCGGAGCCAAAGCGCCGCTGCCATACGCCGTAGCCTAAAATTATCACGGGAGCGCTGCCGGGCTGGTCCTCGTCGCGCGTGAAGGCGCGGCCTAACGCAAGCCTCACACCCAACAACGGGAAAAGGTCGGCGGAAACGGCGGCGCCGGATAGCAGTTCCGGTTCGCCTTCGCCTCTCAGATGGGTAGCCACTAAATTATAGGCTGCGACCTGCTCCAAAGTGCGGGTTTGATCCCTCCAATCGACAAAGTCGGGGTATGAGACAACCCTCTGCTGCTCCCCCTTATCCCTGTTCCCCCAGGGTGTCACCAACTGTTCCGGGTGCTCAAAAGGAAGCGGGCGCAGCAGCACTGTATTGACAACGCTGAAGATGGCGGTGTTCGCACCCGTGCCCAGAGCCAGAGTGAGCACCGCGATCGCCGTGAAGCCGGGCTTCTTCGCCAGCATCCGAACGCCGTAGCGCAGGTCTTGCCAGAGAGTTCCCATCACTTTATCTCCTGCCCCCTTCAACTGAAACTACTCGTACCTGAGCGCGACCGTCGGATCGACCTTCGTGGCCCTCCGCGCCGGGATGTAGCAGGCCAGCAGCGACACGCCGGTGAGCAGCAGTGAGACGCCGATCAAGGTCGCCGGGTCAGTGGCACCGACCCCGTAGAGGAGGCTCGCCATCACGCGCGTGACGGCAAACGCTCCCGCAAGACCTACCCCCACGCCGATCAGGGCCAGGACCATTCCCTGCCCCACCACGAGCCTCAGGACATCCCGGCTCTGAGCGCCCAGGGCCATCCGGATGCCGATCTCATGCGTCCGCTGTGTGACCGAATATGACATCACGCCGTAGACCCCCAGTGCGGCGAGGATCAGCGCCAAAACACCGAAGAGACCGAGCAACAGGGTGCGGAAGCGCGGCTCGGTGATCGATCCGGAGACGACCTGCTCCAGGGTGCGGACCTTACTGATCGGCTGATCACTGTCGACGGCGAGGACCTCCCTGCGCACGGCAGGAACAAGACTACTCGGATCCGAATCCGTGCGCACAACCAGCGTCAGGGAGAGCCAGAAAGGAGCCTGGGTGTATGGGACGTAGGCTTCTTCGTGAGCTTGAGCGTTCAGTCCGGTGTGCTTGACGTCCCCGATGATCCCGACGATCTCCGCGGTGAAGTCGTTGATGCCGAGTGTGACGCGCTTACCGATCGGATTTTCACCCGGAAAGTAATGGCGGGCGAGAGTCTCGTTGACGAGGATCACGGGCGGGGCATCCTTATCGTCCGTGTCGGTAAACGTGCGGCCCTTGAGGAGGGGGATACCCATGGTGCGAAAGTAGTCCGGCGTAATCGCCCGCAGATCAGCGCTCGTCGATCTTCCTTCGATCGTCGAGGGACGCCCCTCGATCAGGAAAGCGTAATTATCGTTATAACCCGACAGCGGAAGCTCGGTCACAGCGCCGACAGACTGCACCCCGTGAAGCGCCTTGACGCGCTCGGTAAGCTCCCGGAAGAAAATCGGCCTCTGCTCGCGCTTAGCGTATTTGGTCTGAGGCAGGGAGAGTTCCAAGGTGAGAACCTGGCGGGGGTTGAAACCGGGATTGACTTGCTGCAGGAGGAGGAAGCTCCGGACCATCAGCCCCGCCCCGGTCACGAGGACGAGCGCCAGAGCGATTTCCGACACGACGAGGAGACTCCGGACCCGGTTGCGGCGAAGACCTTCGGTCGAGCCCCGCCCCCCCTCTTTGAGCTCCTCGTTCAAGTCAGGCCGGGATGCCTGCAAGGCCGGCGCCAATCCGAATATCAATCCGGTGACTGCCGAGATGAGGAGGGAAAAACCGAGCACCCGACCGTCAATTGCCGCCTCATGGATGCGAGGGATAGTGGCCGGAACAGCCATCTTCAGAAAATCCACCCCCCAGCTCGCCAGAAGGATCCCGCAAACCCCGCCCACCAGCGCCAGCAACGCGCTCTCGGTAAGCAATTGCTTGACGACGCGGGAGCGACTGGCCCCAAGGGCGGCGCGGACAGCCATCTCCTTCTTTCGTGAGCTCGCGCGTGCGAGGAGCAGGTTGGCGACGTTGGCGCACGCGATCAGGAGCACAAGGGTCACGGCCCCGAGTAACACGAGGAGGGCCCGGCGCACGCTCCCGACGACCTGATCATAGAGGGGCACTAACTTGATGTCAGAGCCGACATAGTCGTGAGGATGTTCCTGCACAATGCGGTGCTCGATGGCATTCATCTCCTCGCCGGCCCGCCCGAGTGTGATGCCCGGCTTGAGACGCGCCACCACCTGAAGGTAGTGGGCCGAACGCTGGCGCAATTCGGCGGGCGTGAGGGCGAGGGGAACCCAGAGGTCGGCCGGCGGGCTGGAGTAAGAGTCCAGAATGAGTCCGGTGCCGCCCGGGAACTCGAATCCGGGCGGCATAATTCCGACGACCGAATAACTCTTACCGTTTAAGGCGACGGTCTGACCGACCAGATGAGGGTCGGCACCAAAGCGCCGGAGCCAGAGGCCGTGGCTCACGATCACGACCTGTTCCCGACCGGGCTGATCCTCGTCCGAAGTAAAGGGGCGGCCCATGACCGGACCGACCCCGAGAAGCTGAAAGAGGCCGGCCGAAACACGCGCGCCTTCAACCTGTAGGGGCTGGTCTGTGCCCGTGAGATTAAATTTCTCCCCGGAGGAAAAGGCGGCCATACCGGCGAAGACCTGATTTTGATCCCGCCACTCGACGAAGTTTGGCGCCGCCGGGGGGTTCTGTTCATAACCCTCTTTCGGATTCCGCTCCCACACTGTGACTAGCTGGTGAGGGTTATTGAAGGGGAGCGGCCGTAGTAAAACAGTATTGACGACGCTGAACACGGCCGTGTTGGCGCCGATCCCGAGCGCCAGAGTGAGGAGGGCGATTGAGGTCGTGCCCGGCCTTTTAAGCAGCATGCGAACGCCGTAGCGCAGGTCTTGCCAGAGTGTGCTCATCGCTTCCACCTTTTTCTTGTGTATCTATTCGTATCTGAGGGCAACCATCGGATCAACCCGGGTCGCCCTCCGCGCCGGAATGTAGCAGGCCAGCAGTGCCACCCCGGCTAAAAGGAGAGAGACCCCCACAAAAATGATCGGATCTGTCGCGGTCACGCCGTAGAGCAGGCTCGCCATCAGACGCGTGATAGCAAAGGCTGCCGCTAAGCCAACGGCGACGCCGATCAAAGCAAGAAGCATCCCCTGACCGACGACGAGCTTGAGCACGTCACGCGGTCGTGCGCCCAGCGCCAGGCGGATGCCGATCTCATGTGTGCGCCGGGTAACGGAATACGAGATGACGCCGTAGAGCCCGACGGCGGCTAACACCAGAGCCAGCACAGAGAAAGTGCCGAGCGTAATCGTGCTGACGCGCCGCAGCGCGACCGACTCGGCAGCCGATTGCTCCATACTGATCACCCTGAAGACGGGTTGATCCTTATCCACCGCCCAAATCTCATTGCGCACGGCCCCGGCGAGGCGAGCCGGATCAGGGGTCGTGCGCACCGTCAAAGCGATCAACGGAAAAGGAGCCTGGGCGTATGGCCGGTAGATGTCTGCGTGCGTCTCACTTTCTAGTCCGAAAGCCTTGACGTCTCCGACAACGCCGACGATCTGCGCCCAACTCGGATTACCCGCGTCACCCAGATTCAGACGTTTGCCGAGCGGCTCGTCATGAGCCCCGAAGATGCGATGTGCCAGGCTATTATTAATCATGACGACCTGCGGAGCGTTCTCATCGTCATGCTCCGTAAAGTAGCGACCCTTCAGCAAAGGGATGCTCATCGTGCGGAAGTACTGCTCGGTGACGACGCGGTTATCGGCCACCGGTTCCTGGCCGGGTGGGGGAGGCGTTTGGCCTTCCACGGTGTAACTCAGCGTTCCCCAGAATCCGCTGAGCGGGAGGAAATTAATCGCGCCGGCTGATACCACGCCGGGCAGCGTTTCGACACGCCGGAGCACCTCTTGGACGAAGGCGCGACGCTTCTGCGCCTCCTTATATTTGGGTTGCGGCAGCATAACCTGCATGGTCAGCACGTTCTCCGGGTTAAAGCCAAAGTCTGCCTGCTGCAAGCGGAGGAAGCTTTTAATCATCAGGCCCGCGCCCGTTAGCAGCACGAGCGACAGCGCCACTTCGAAAACGACAAGGGAGCTGCGGAAACGGGCCCGCAATGACGCGCCCGCGCCCCGCCCACCCTCCTTCAGAGCTTCATTGAGATCGGGTGTCGAGAATTGCATGATTGGCAACAGACCGCAGACGACGCCGGTCAGCAGCGCGGTCACAAGCGTAAAACCGAGGACCGAAGCGTCAATGGGGATCTGCTCCACGCGAGGAATGCTGAGGTTGGCAATGTTGTTGGGGAAGAGCGCCAGCAGAAGGTGCGTGCTCCAGAGCGCCACCAACAGTCCCAGCGCGCCGCCGAGCAATGCAAGCAAAATGCTTTCGGTCAGGAACTGCTGGGCCAGGCGGAGGCGGCTGGCGCCGAGTGCCGCACGGACGGCCAGCTCCTTTTGCCTCGCCGCAGTCCGCGCCAGCAGCAGGTTGGCGACGTTGGCGCAGGCAATGAGCAGCACAAAACTGACCGCCCCGAGCAGCACGAGCAGCGCCGGTCTGATGTCGCCGACCTGCATGTCCCGCATTGAGATGACCTTCGCCCCACGACCGGCATTGGTCTGCGGGTACTGCTCTTGAAGGCCCCGGGCGATGGCCTCCATCTCCGCCTGTGCCTGCTTGATGGTGACGTTCGGCTTGAGGCGCGCTACGAGCCGGAGAAAGTGCAGCTCACGATTGGTCATCAAGCTCGGCTCGAGTGCCAGGGGCGTCCACAACTGCACGATTGAATACTTAAATTCCGGCGGCATGACTCCGATCACCGTATAGCTCGCGCCGTTAAGCGTCAGCGGCTTGCCGATAATTTCCCGGTCGCCGCCGAAGCGCCGCTGCCAGAGCTGGTGACTGAGGACAACCACATGCTCGTTGCCGGGCCGGTCCTCCTCGGGAAGAAACGTACGGCCGAGCATCGCTCGCACCCTGAGGACCGAAAAGAAGCTGGCCGAGAAGCGATACCCGACGAGCGTTTCCGGCTCGCCCGCCCCCGTCAGCGTGTAGCTTTGGTCCGTCGAGGCGGCGACCTCTTCAAAAACATGGTTTTGCCCTCTCCAATCGGCAAAGTTCGCGGGCGTGACCGGACTTTTAGGGTCATCGCTCTGGGGTGTCGTCTCCCAGACCATGACGAGCCGGTCCGCGTCCCTGTATGGCAGCGGACTGAGCAGCACTGTGTTGACGAGACTGAAGATTGAAGTGTTCGCGCCGATGCCCAGGGCCAGAACGCTGACGGCCACAATGGTGAAGCCGGGGTTTTTGAGCAGCATTCGTGTGGCGTAACGCACGTCTTGCCACGGTGTGACCATCATGCCACCTCCATGCTTTCTTTCGCGAGAGACCGCCGTCCGAATCGACGGCTTAAGCTGGCACGTGTCGCCCGCCGTCAGCCCGGCGGCGGCCCCTTATTTCGCCTTCATGACAACAAAGGTCAGATCGTCGTGCTGCGGCGCGCCTTCGCACCATAGGCGTAGGCGCTGCAGGAGAGAATCACGCACCTGCTCCGCCGTCAGGTGCGTTAAGGACGCGAGCGTCTCCTGCAGACGCGCTTCCCCGAACTCCTCGCCCTCCGCGTTGAGCGCTTCCGTCACACCGTCGGTGTAAGCGACGAGCAGGTCGCCGCTTTCCACCCGAATGGTCTCTTGTTCGTAGTAGCAATCTTCGAACGCACCGATGACCAGCCCACCCGTCGTGAGCTTGAGACAGGGCGGGGCGCTGCTATCCGCGGCCATTATTAGTTCTGCCGGGTCTTCGAGCACTGCCGTCATCGTGCCCGTTTCAACGTCAGGGTGAAAGGCCAGCGCACAGGTGGCCCGCTGATAACGATCAATGTAGAGGGACGTGCGCTGCTCTGATAGGACCGTACTCCCGGCGTTGTTCGCCCTCAACAGCAGAGGCGGATTATGCCCGGCATTAACGTAAGTCAATTGACGCGTCGCTTCATCGAACTGCGCGTAGAAGAAGGTCACGTAACTTGATGCGCCGGTTGATCTCCACAGCAAACGGTTCATCGCCCGCACCAGGTCGGCCAGAGGCTGTCCCATGCCGGCCGTCGCGCTGGTCCCCGCGTGACTGCGTAAGGACGCCTGAACCATCGACATCAACAGGGCCGCCGCCATTCCCTTACCCGCAACATCCGCCACCGCGATGCCGATCTCTCCATGATCCAGCTCAAGAAAGTCGTAGTAGTCGCCGCCGACTTCGCGCGCCGGCTGGCAGAAGCCGGATAGCTCTAACGAATCCGAGGCCGGCGGTAAGGCGGGAAACAGCCGCTGCTGCACCTCCGTGGCGAGCGCGAGTTCGTGCCGCAGCCGCTCCTCTTCGACCATCCTCCCGACGAGGTTGGAATGCTCGATCACGAACGCCATCTGACCGGCGACTGCCGTGAGCATCTGTTTGTCATCGGCGGAGAACCCCCTTTTACCCGGCCTCGGGCCGAGCGAGATGATCCCGATGAGCTGGTCTTTCATCATGATCTGCAGCAACAGCCTGGAGTCGATGCGCTGCAGAGTCTCACTCTCCCGTTTCCGCGCCTCCCTGATCGCGGGGGGGGCTGAAGCCAGTGCGCGCGTCCATGCCGTGAAGTCATCCGGCTCGACGCCGAGCGGGGCGCTGATGTTACGCAGCCGCTTGACGACAAAAGCATTGCTCGCGAGCGCCAGGCGCTCGCCCTCTTTCCCCTTCACGCCGACCCCCGCGGCTTCCGGTTGTGGGGAAGAGATGCGGCATACGTAATCGCCGGTTTTGTCATCGCGGACAAAGATCGAGACGTTAGAGGTGTGCAACGCTTCTTTAATCTTATCGACGGCCAGTTGGTAGAGCTGTTCAATGGTCGTCGCGGTGCGGGCGGCCTGCCCGAGGTCAAATAGAATGCGCCGCTCGTCATAAGCTTCCGGCGAAAAGCGCCGCCCCAGGGCTGCCACGACGCGGCGATTAAGGAAGACCTGCAGGAGACCGAGTAAGCCGAGCGCCAGGATCATCGCCCGGGTATCAACGTAGCTGCCGAAGCGCGAAGTAAGGCTGATGTGGCTTTTGGTGAGCGCAAATATGAGCGCGCCGTAAAGAGCGACACCTTCAAGGACGAGCAGAGCGCGTGCGGCAGTCAAATAACCACGGATACGCCGGGTGCTCCGGTCCAGCATATGGATTCTTCGATAGAAGATGCGCTGAAGTCTTTTCATGACGAGGCCTATTCCTATCTCAGGGCGATCATGGGACCAACTCACACGGCAGGACGCCTGCCGCCGGTGTGAGGCCGGTCGCGGCTGTGAAACCGGGGCGTTTGCGCACCATCCGGATGACGTAACGCAAGTCTTGCCAAAGTGTTAGCATTGTTCCCACCCCCGCGCTTTCCCTTTTATGGTCTGCCTGTAGGGGGTACAAGGAGTCCACAACGGGTAAGGAAGCGCTGTGCCAGCAGCGGAAGTTTTACTTTTTAGGCGGAAAATCGAGGTTTTTACCGGGATGAGGCATCCAATACAGGCCCGAAAGATGTCCATTTCTGGGATGGCTCAATCCCAAAATCGAGAATTTCTGAAA
>CAYLJO010000126.1:2722-17425 GCA_964383905.1 uncultured Blastocatellaceae bacterium | reverse complement strand
GCCGACCGTGAAAGGAATAAAGACCTGATCGGCCACGCGCCGCACCAGTTCGGCGACAATTGCGCGTTTATCCGACGACGCTGTGATGTCCAGAAACGTCAGCTCGTCCGCGCCCTCCGCGTCGTAACGCCGCCCCTGCTCGACCGGATCACCGGCATCGACGAGCGACACAAAGCGTATGCCTTTGACCACCCGACCATGGTCAACGTCGAGACATGGAATGATACGTTTCGCAAGCATCGTCAATATTTAGTTGCGCGGCGGTGTGAACTCTCCCTGCGCGAAGTTCCGCAGCAGCTTTAAGCCTGATGCCTGACTTTTCTCGGGATGAAACTGCACGCCGTAGATGTTCCTGTGGGCGACCACCGAAGCGTAGGTTGTGCCATAGTCCGTCTCGCCGAGCACCACACTTTCGTCCGCCGCATCACAGTAGTATGAGTGGACGAAGTAAAAGAAGGCCGAATCTTCAATATCGGCCAGCAGAGGGTGTGGATACCGCTGGCGTACCTGATTCCAGCCGACCTGTGGTACGCGCAGATCATTGGCGAAGCGGCGAACGCGACCGCGCAACAAGCCAAGTCCGGCTGTATGCCCGAACTCCTCGGATTCTTCAAAAAGCATTTGCATTCCCACGCATACGCCCAGCAGCGGCGTCCCTTCGGCCACACGTTCACGAACGAGATTGTCAAGACCGCGCTCGGCGAGAGCGCGCATGCACGCGCCGAACGCGCCGACGCCGGGCAGCACTAGTCTTTCGGCTTCGCGTAAGACGCGCTCGTCGCCGCTTACGCGCGCACCGGTCCCCATCGCCTCGAAAGCCTTTTCGACGGAGCGCAAATTACCGACACCGTAGTCAATGATTGCTACGCACGCCAAGATTCTTACAAAACTCCTTTTGTGCTCAAAACGCCCTCGATGCGCGGGTCGCGTTCGACGGCTTGCCGCAGCGCGCGTGCCGTTGCCTTGAATGTCCCTTCGAGAATGTGATGAGTGTTGCGCCCGCGTAAACAGTCTATATGTAGGTTGCAGCGCGCGGCATCGGCGAACGAGCGCCAGAAGTGTTCGGCCAACTCGACGGAGAAGTTGCCGATCCGATCCCGCCGCGTCTTAACTCCATAAACCAAATAAAAACGGCCCGACAGATCGATGACGGCGCGGCAAAGCGCCTCGTCCATCGGTACAATCGTCGCGCCATAGCGTGCGATGCCCGCCTTGTCGCCGAGGGCCTGCGCTATCGCTTGGCCCATCGAGATCGCAACATCCTCAACCGAATGGTGATCGTCTATCTCCAGATCGCCGCGACACTCAACCTCTAGGTCGAAAAGACCGTGCCGCGCGAACAGCTCAAGCATATGATCGAGAAATGCGACGCCGGTATGGACGCGCACCCGACCGCTCCCGTCCAGGTTGACCTCAACACGTATCTCCGTCTCTTTCGTCTTCCGCGTGACTTGCCCGACGCGCGTTTGCAGTTGTGTGCTCATCACTGTTTCCTCAAGGCCGGCAGATTCAACACCAGATTTGAAGTCTCGAAGCCTTAATTTCCTCAAACAAAAATTTCCCGCAGCGCCGCGAGCAGCAGATCATTCTCTCGAGGCGTGCCAACACTCACGCGAAAGTAGTCGCGCAGCATCGGGTAGCCGCTCACATCGCGCACCAGAATGTCCCGCCGCAGCAACTCCGCAAAGACACGGCGCGGCTCAATACGCGAGCGGACAATCATAAAGTTCGCCCGCGAGGGCACGGGCGTGAGTCCGTCTATTTTTCTTAATTCCGATTCCAGCCGCTCGCGCTCGGCGATGATTCGCTGAACCAAGGGTCGAAGCTCCGACTGGTACATCTCGACGGCCGTCTCGGCAATTGTTTGCGAGATGGCGTTGAGATTATAAGGCAGCACGGCCTTGCCAACTTCGCGCACAAGTTCCGGCGCAGCCAGCAGGTAGCCCACACGTAAGGCAGCCATCGCCATCGCCTTCGAGAAGGTGCGAAACACGACGAGGTTCCGGTGCTCTTCAAGGAGCGGCACGACCGTATGCTGCGCAAACTCGAAATAGGCTTCATCCACCGCGATGAGACCCCGCGTCGTCTCAAGCAGCGAGGTGAGGTCGCGGTCATCAATGCGACAGCCCGTCGGATTGTTGGGCGAGCAGATAATCACGACATCAGGGGTTTTTGCTTTGATCGTTTCCCTGAGGGCGTCCACATCATAAGTTAATTCCGGCGCTAGCGGCACACTCAGAACATCCCCGCCGAGCACCGTCGTCACTTGCCTGTAGAGCGCGAAAGTTGGCTCGGAGATGAGCACCCGCTTTCCCTCTCCGGCCGTCACCATCAAAAGCGCTTGGATCAGCTCGTTCGACCCGTTACCGGCGATAATTCCTTCGGGCTTCCACCCCGCGAAGGTGGCCAGATGTTCGTGCAAGCTCGCGGGCACAAAATCCGGGTAGCGCGACCATGCGCGTTCGCGTAAGCGCCGCAAACTCTCTTGCTTAACTGCCAGAGGCGCATCCCACGGATTCTCGTTCTGATTGATCTTAACCGACGCGCGGTCAGGCGTTAGCGTGTATGCGCGAAGCTCGCGCACGCGCGGTTTGATTTTAGATAGTGAATCGAACATACATAGTGATTAGCAATCAGCAATCAGTTATCAGCAATCAAAAGCTAAGATACTAAGAGCGCCTAACAAAACCTCAGAAACAGCCTAAAACTCTGAGGAATTGAAAACTACTCCTCCCCGAAAATGGGGTTTTGTTAGGGGCTCTAACTACTGACTACTGATTACTACCTTTTTCAAGCCGTATCAGCGCGGATCGAGCGTGCGCATCAAGACCCTCTGCGTGGGCGAGCGTAGCGATCATGCGGGCCGTCCGCGCCAGTTCGTCAGGCGTATAGCGGAGTATGCTGGTGCGCCGAACGAAATCATAGACGCCGAGGGCCGAAGAAAAGCGCGACGCCCCGCCTGTCGGCAGCACATGGTTCGGCCCTGCGAAGTAGTCGCCGACCGCTTCCGGTGTGTGCGAGCCGAAAAAGATTGCGCCGGCATGATACACGCGCGCGGCTACCGCCTCGTCGTCGCGCGTGATGATTTCCAGGTGCTCCGGCGCAAGTTCGTTCACCACCGCGCACGCTTCTCCAATCTCGTCCACGACGATAATCGCACCGTATTGCGCCAGCGAGCTTTCAATCACAGCGCGGCGCGGAAGACTTTGCGCTTGTCGCGTAATTTCGGCGGCGACTTCGGCGGCCAGCGCCGCGCTGGTCGTCACGAGCACTGCCGAGGCGTCTTCGCCATGTTCGGACTGTGCTAAAAGGTCGGCCGCGACGAAGTCTGCCCGCGCCGCTTCATCCGCAATGACCACTACCTCGCTCGGCCCGGCAATCGAATCAATGCCGGCTGCGCCGAACACCAGTTTCTTGGCCGCCGCGACATACTTGTTTCCAGGGCCCGTAATCTTGTCCACGCGCGGCACCGTCTCTGTTCCATAGGCCAACGCAGCAATCGCCTGCGCTCCACCTACCGCGTAAATCTCTGTGACGTCCAGTTCAAGCAGGGCGGCGGCCACCGCCGGAGTTTCCGCAAGTGTGCGCGGGGGCGTCGCGACAATAATACGCCTTACCCCCGCGACTTGCGCGGGCACGACGTTCATCACGACCGACGACGGGTAGCTGGCAGTTCCACCCGGAACGTAGAGCCCCGCGCGCTCGATGGGCGTCACACGCTGGCCGAGGCGAACGCCACACCCTACTTCCATTTCCCAGGATTCCTCACGTTCGCGCTGGTGAAAAGCGCGAACCCTCTTAATTGACTCACGCAAAGCTTCGAGCACAGCCTTGTCAACGCGCGCGGCAGAGCGGCGCAGGCTCTCTTTATCAATCCGCAGATCACCTTGTCCTAAATGCACGCCGTCGAAGCGTTTCGTGTAGTCAATCAGTGCGGCGTCGCCACGACGGCGCACGTCCGTGATGATCTCGGCAACAGAACGCATCAACTCTGCGTCGAAAGCCACGTTGCGCCCCGCAATACGCGCCAGCTTACCCCGGCGACGCTCCTTTTCTCCGCTGTGTATGATTTCGATCACTCCGGCCTTCCTCCGCTGATCCTATGGCTGAAAGAAAACGCGTCGCCGAATGCTTGCATCACCGGCGACGCGTTTTCTGCGAATACTGATCGTGCGCTCTGGCTTCACCCACGAAAGATCATCGCCGACGCTCTGCCGTCATGGCAATGGTGATTGCCGTGATGACGTGCATTGCGATGAGTTCTCTTCGAGTCCATTTTGTTAGCCGCGCTCGCGCCAGAGTAATTTTTTATACCCGACCCTTCCCCTCTTTGTCAATTGTTACCCTCTGCTGGTGGTAAATAGTTTGTGTTGCTGGAATTAGTATGCGATTGAGAATCTGTTTGTAGCGCAATGTCTTTATTGAAGGAGAGAGCAGTAAAGATATTGTGCGGTGGACAGGTGCGGGTGTCCGCCGCTTACGAAACTTAATCGCCCATCCCGGTAGTGCCTTCAGCCTCCAAATGCGATTCGGGACTCTCGGTAGCGCTGCCATACTGTGTTGCCGGGCTGGAATCACCACCTGATTCATGATTTGTATCTATATACCTCGTTTGCATTGGAGCGCCCATTCCTTGGGGTTCCTGCCGAGCAGGTGGGTAGTCCCCTCTACCCACCGCGAACTTTCTTATCCTCTTAGCGCCCAGTCAGGCCCCGCAATCGCTACCTCCCTATAGTAGAAGCAGATCGCAATACGCATCCGGATGGCAAAAGTCTTTTAACAAGTAATAAAGCGCACCCCCGGCGATTTGAGCGCGGCGGCGGATGATGCTAAAGTGCTTGGTTTTCATTAATAGTATTCGTCGAGGCTGTTATGGATGCAATCGCCGAACCTTCTTTTCAAATCTTCCTAAATCAACATGACGATGAGGCGTGGTCAATGATCATCGCTTCACTCTTGCCATACATTCATGAGGTGGATAAAACAGCCACCCGCATCTGGTTTCGGTTCTACCCGTTGGCGCTTTTACACGCGCTGGAAGGGGCTGAAAACCCTGAGCAGATGGCGAAGGAATTGCTGCTGCAAGGTAATTATTACCTGAAAGAACAGGTCGACTCTTCCCACAAGTTTCTCTACGGTCACCGCTACTGGCCGGAGGCGAAAAAAGGTGTGACCGAGCATGCCATTTCCGGCGAGTCGCCCGCGAATAAGGATCTTGCGTCTCAGATACGCGAGGTCGCCGGGCGCGTCGCGGCGCAGACAAACGTTAAAGAATCGCTGCTCGTGGGGATCACAGCGGTCGCGTTTATGACCTTACAGCATGTGGGTATTGAGGCGTTCCAAGCTTCGCCAGGCACGGTTAGCATCGACGCCAGACATGCGCGCAGGTCGCCGGAACAGATCTTAAAAGAGCGTGCGCGCGACGATAGCCAGGGGCTCTTCGGCTTCCTCAAGACAGTAGATAAGCGCTGGACGGTGACCTTTGACGAGAACGACGACGGCGCAAAATACAAGCTGAATCACATGCAAGACCTCGCGTGGGGCGCGGCCAATGACCGTTCCCGCGATTGGAAGGCAATAGACCCGCGCCGTATAGAAGGGCCAATCCCGGTGGAGTGTCGCTCTGCCGCTTGCGGCACGTGCTGGGTGGGGGTGCTGGGTGGCGCTGAAAAACTCTCCGATGTCTGCGCGCGCGAAGGGAAAAGGATCAAAGAGTTCGGCTACATAGACACGAGCGAGCCGAAGCCGCTGATTCGTCTGGCGTGTCAGGCGCAGGCCACCGGCGCCGTAGCAATCGTCATCCCGCCCTGGAATGGTGTCTTCGGCAAGTTCCTGCGCGTCCGAAAGGAACAGGCGCCAGAGCGCTGAAAGAATCATAATTGCTGAAGGCCACATTATCGAGATATCCGGCCGCAAATTCACGCCCCGCAGAGAACGGTACGTCGCCGCTCTTTCTCGTTGTTGCGGCGGCGCTGCTGTGGAGCACGGGCGGTCTTTTCATCAAGTGGACAACGCTCTCGGCGCTTGAGCTCTCATTTGGGCGCTCGCTACTGGCGGCGGCGACCGTCGCGCTTTTTACGCACCGCGAGGGATTTGGCTTTAATCGCATCACGGCCCTCGCCTCACTGCTTTATGCGGCGCTCCTACTGCTCTTCGTTATTGCGACCAAGCGCACTACGGCGGCTAATGCCATCTTTCTGCAATACACGGCCCCGGTCTACGTACTGATTTTTGAGCCACTGCTCTATAAAGAGAAGTTTCGCTTAGGCGACCTCTTCACCGTCACGTTCTGCGTTGTCGGGATGTCGCTCTTCTTTATCGGGAAGCTTCGCCCGGAGGATGTCAGCGGCAACTTGCTGGCGCTCGCGTCGGGCCTCTGCTTCGCCTTTTACTTTCTCCTTTTACGCCACTCGTGCTCGCAGGAGGTCAATCGCGCCTCCTCCGTTATCTATGGCAACCTGCTCGTCGTCCTTTTGACGGCGCCGGCGGGCCTTAAGGCCATTCCACACATGAGTGCGTGGGATGCGGCCATCGTCCTTTATCTTGGCGTTGTTCAGATAGGTCTGGCGTATACGCTCTTTACACTCGGCATGGCGCGCGGGGTAAGATCGCTCGATGCCGGCATCGTCGGTTATATCGAGCCGGTGCTGAACCCATTCTGGGTCTTCTTATTTCTCCGCGAGCGTCCTTCACGCTGGGCGCTCGTGGGAGGAGCAATCATCATCGGCGCCGTCGCATTGCACACGCTAAAGAGGGCAAAAGGTAAAAGGCAAAAGTAGATCTGGGAACGGTGTTGACCTTCGCTTTTAGCTGAAACTATGATCGTGCCGATAAGGCGCATTAGCTCCCGAATATCCATCATCCTCACTTTTACCTTTTGCCTCTTCAGATCATCCAGCGGTCGCGGTTGGCGAAATAGTCAGGGTCTTTTTTAGGATACTGTTTTTTGAACTCTTTGAAGCGCGCGAGAAACTGCTCGTATCTTCTATCCGAAGAGCGTATTTCATGGTGCGGTAGCTCGCGCAGGTAATTTTCGACCTTCCAGATATTCCTCGGCGAAAATCGCCAGTCATAATTTCCCAGCGCGTAAAGAGTCGCCACACCATAGCCTGTAATCCGGGCGGTGTAGTCAATATAAGGATCAAAATAGCTCCACGCGAGTTGACGGAGATTGCGAAATACGGGCTTGCGGCCGTGCAGGCCCAAGTCGCGCGAGCGGGCCACCGCACCCCACAACCCGCGCTTTTGAAAAACGAAGATCACGTGATCGAGCTTATCTTGTGATTCGAGGCTCATCAGGAGCGGAGGGTAGCCGTGCTGCTCCAGTATGACCGCTGCCGCGAGCGCCGCTTCAAGACAGTGTGCCCTGCCGCGGCGCATCACTTCACGAAACGAACGCAGGGTTGGGCCTTCGCGCTCCCAGTTATATGTCATCGAGCTCAGGAGACGCTGCACCTGCGCTGGCGTGCGATGCGCCTCGATCAGTTTCCACTCTCCGGCTGTGAAAGCCCTCTTATCCGGCACACTGCTCATCGCCACAGCTAATACCAGAAGCGGCGCACGAAAGGCAAAAGGAATTTTATGGCCTTTTTACACTGGTCTTTTACTCTTCGGCTTCTCAGATGTTCGCTAAGACTTGATTCAGAACCCCTGCTAATGTCAGACTGTATACGGTGATGAGAAATTATTGTATCTTTAGAAACATGGCTAGCACCTCCCGACAAACACTCTTTGACCGCCCGACGCAGTGACCTAGATATTTACGCTCCACATCTTCCTTTTTACATTTCGTGAGTATGGAACCAAAAATCTCGATCCCCCAATTGACACGTGCCGAGCAGGAGACAGAAACAGAGGCCCGGCGGCTGACAGCGCAGATAGAGGAGGCGCTGGCCGCAGTTATTGTGCGTTCGACCAGCGACCCGACGGAACTTGAAGCGTGCGCCGACCGCCTCGAACGTGCCGCCCGCGACCTTGTCGTCGCGTTGCGTGATCTGGCGCGCGAACGTCGCAAGGCACACCAGGAGGCCGGATAAAGCGAGCGCAAAATGGTTCGCGCGAGTGTCTTTGTCCTTTCAACACTCTGCGCCGGGGCAACAATGGCCTCAATTCGTAGAGAGCGAATAACGTAGGACAAGGGCCGCAAGCGAACACGTTATGCCCTGGATAACTACGGCATCAACGGGGCCACAGATGTCTACTGAAATCTCGACACGCCCGAACTTTATAGAGAGATCGCGCGCCGCAACGAAGGTGTCCTCTCCGATCATGGCGCGCTAATAGGTGACACCCGTGAGCATAGAAGAACGCCTATGATCAGAAAGCGCGACCCGGCTCAACCATTTAACGAGAACTAAGAAGTATGCGGATGTGGTGTCGGAAGGGTTGCGCGACGCCGCGCCCGTCGCCAGCTGGAAAGCGAACGACGAATTGATTTGCACCGACATTTACAGTGCCGATTGATTATAGCGTCCTTCTCTATAGATCTATCTCGCAAGAAACATCACCTCAATGTACGTTTAGTGGGGCAGCGGGTATCTTTAGATGCCTATTATTTCTCACAAAATTGCTACCACTAAACTTTAATCTCAATACCCTCTTCGTAAGAAGTTGTGCTTCGACGCTCCTTATCCTGGCCCGCTTGTGGGAAGCGCACGCGTAGCCTTCATACGCTTGATGATCTCTTTAGACATCTCCTCAGCGGCCACCCCCTCATTAATTGCGACGACTTTTCCGTTAACGACAACAATGCTCGATGCGGGCTCGACGATGCTGAAAATATTGTTTAGCCTCGTGCGGTGCACGTCGAGCACCAGGTCGGCCTTTTCTCTGTCCTTCACAATGGCGAGTTTCCACTGCTGAAACTCCGGATACCTGCCAAGCTTGTATTCCAGATATTTCGAGTCAATATACTCGTTAGGTTGAATATAGATCGTGCGCGCCGCGCGTAGGATCCTCATCGGATCAGTTTCCGCTGCGTTGCGGGTTGTTCGCGCACGGGTTGTCGAATCGGTAGAGTCAGAATAACTATCTGCTTCGCGATTCGACTGCGCTTGTGCGCTGGCAAATCCAAACGCCAGCGTAAGCGCCAAGGTCAAGGCAGGTCCAAGAAAACCTGGAAACATTCTCATAAAATTTTTGCTCCTTTTGCCGCTGGTAATTGCTTCCCATGGCCTATGGCTGCAACCGCCATGCCTCAAGTCAAATGCCTGTATAGTTGAGGGCCGGTGTTGAAGCTATGAAGAATCGAACGCCATATTGTGGCGTCACCTGAAAGATAAATGCGGCGGGCGGTGCCAACATTGAAGGGATAAGCCCAGGTGAATCACGGGTTTACATAGTTAAGTCGTGCTCTCTAGTGACCCAGTTCTTTAGGGTCTTTCCCACCGCATAAAAAGGAAGTATGGAATGCGCTTGAGGTACTCGAATCGTTGGGACTTCTTCAGGTCTTCTTCGGTGACGCTCGGCTCCCGAAACTCTCGAAGTACGAAGCCGGCCCCCAGCAGCGCGCCAATGTAATCCTCAAGGGGCCGGTGCCGGCGCACAACGGGCGCCCGGAACTCTCGCGTGATCAGGCTGTCCCATGCTGTGCGCTCGAAGTAGCGGTCAACCGCGAAGAACCGTGGATGACCGGTTTCGTCTCGCACCCACTCTGACACGGGTGCCGAGAAGCACGGATGCGTAATGCTTATCAACAAATCTCCACCGGAAGCCAGCACCCGGGGTGCCTCTCGCACCGCACCGTCGTAGTCCTCGACGTCCATCAGGCTCATCGATGCTACGACCCGTTGGAACGATGCAGTCGCGACTGCGTCCAGAGCACTCGCATTCGCGCAACCGTACTCAGTGTCGAGCCCTTCGGCGAGCGCCCGTTGGCGCGCGACCTCGATCAGCCGCGGGCTTCCATCGATCCCAAGGACCTGCGCGCCTCGCCGGGCGAGTTCGCGAGAGTAGCCACCCTCCCCGCATCCGAGATCCAGGATCCGCAGGCCCCGGACGTCGCCGAGCATCCGAAGCATCAACGGAAGCAGAAAGTAGTTTCGATAATCGTTCTTGTCCGCGTGGGCCACCCAGTCCTCGGCGATGGTTTCCCACGAACGGGTTGAGCTGTCGTCGTGACTTGGCATGAGGATAGAACAGTTCAGCTAACGCGAAATTAACCGGCGAGCTATCACCTTGTAAGATTAGTGACCTCTCGATTGCGAGTCCGGTTCAGTCGTTGTTGCATTGCGCCTTGTGTGGCACCTCACCCCTTCGAGCCCCAATATTTCACCCAGGATTGGATAACCCCTCATGACAATGGCTATTCGAGAAGGGCCACCCCGGGCGAACGCCCTTTCGAAGCAGGCCGGGAAGATCTTGTGTGGGACAAAACCACCACATAGCCTGGTGATGTTCCTATACCGGAGCATGGCGGGATGATATATTAATTTCATTGTGTCACATAACGACTCAAGGCGATTGAGCGAACTCACCGTAGGTGATGCCAAACGCATTCTTGTGTATGGAGTGGCCGTCGTACTCGCCATCGGTCTCTTCGCACTGCTCATCAGCAAAGTTATTGTCGCGCTGCTGCTGGGCATCGTGGCAGGCATTTATCTGCTGCCCGTGCAAGAGTGGCTGGAGAAGCGTTTACGTGCGCGCGCCGGCAGTGCGCTCATCACCATCTCGCTAATCGTCGTGCCGCTCATTAGCCTCACAGGCTATACCTGGCATGAAATGTTCAGCTACTCGAATCTCGTTCATGAAAAGCACGATGCGATTATCCTCTCGATCAGCAATTCGCTCTCGCGTTACCTCCCTATCGCACGCGAAGAGACCCGCACGGGTCTGAGGATTGCTTTCGCGGAAGCCGTCGCGCGCTCCGGAGAAGCGATCAAAGATTTGCGCAAGAATTCGGCAATTCTTGTCGCCTCATTTGTCGTCTTTTTCTTCACGGTCTTTTACGTCCTGACACAACGCGCGCGTATTGCCGCTTATCTCAAAGTGCGCGTTCCAGGTGAATACCTGCCCCTTTACGAGAGGCTCGTGCTCAATATCGGCGGCGCATTGCGTGGCGTATTGCTGGCCGTTTTTATCGACCAGTCCCTTAAAGCATTCGTAATCCTGATGCTGAATATCCTGCTCGGCGTCCCGCTGGCGATGGTGCTCGCCATTGTCACGTTTCTTGCCGGTTTCTTTCCGCCGCTTGGCGAGTGGGCCGTCTATGTGCCGGTCGGCATCTATTTGCTTGTCTTTCGCAACGACCCGACGAGCGCCGCCATTTACCTTGGCATCGGCGTTCTGATGACGGTCGGCTCATCTCTGCTGCTGCGTCCACGACTGGCGAGCGCGGGCGCACGCCGTTTTAACTTTTACTGGATGCTGGTCGCGCTGGCGGCGGGCGTGCTGACGTTTGGAATCGCCGGCATCGTGCTTGGCCCGGCGATTCTCGGTTTTGTCAAAGCCGTCGTCGATACACTGGTGGGCCACGTGCGCTATGAAACGTCCCTGCTCAAGTCGGAGAGCGAGCAACAAGTACAGAAACCTTTAGAGCAGTCGCAGGGCGAGGCAGCCGGTGTGACAGATTGACCGGGTCCCGGATGTCAGATCTGACATCCGGGACCCCAAATCACCGTAAGCTCTATTAACCCGGTGGCCAGGTCATTGTGCGCCCGCCGAGTATGTGCACGTGCAGGTGAAAGACGGATTGGCCGGCGCCCTGGCCGGTATTAATTACTGCGCGGTAGCCGCTTTCGGAGAGCCCCTGATCATTGGCGATGCGCGCGGCGACGCGCAGGAGATGACCCAGCATGGCTTCGTCCCGTCGCGCGGCTTCGTCAAGTGATTCCAGGTGGTCGCGCGGAATGATGAGTACATGGACAGGGGCTTGAGGGTTGATGTCGCGAAAGGCGACGCTTCGTTCATCCTGGTAAACGATCTCGGCGGGAATCTGGCCCGCGGCGATCCGGCAAAAAAGGCAATTCTGTTCAGCCATAGGTATTATTCGAGTCCTTACGTTGAATCGTCCGGGTGACCTCAGCTAGCTTCAGCAGCCACATCAGTTGGGTGCGGCGCACTCGGAAGCGGCGCGGTGATTGAATCTTTGATACGCTCGATGCCCGCTCCGACCGAACGCAATTTGGATTCGATCTTTTCGTAGCCGCGGTCGATATGGTAAACGCGGTCAATGATCGTCTCTCCGCGCGCGGCAAGCCCCGCCAGCACAAGCGACGCCGAAGCGCGCAAATCCGAAGCCTGTACACGCGCGCCCATCAGCATTGTCGGCCCCTCAACGGTCGCGGTGCGGCCCTCAATAATAATCCGCGCCCCCATGCGCTGCATCTCCGAAGCATGCATGAAACGGTTTTCAAAGATCGTTTCGGTAATCACGGCGCGGCCTTCGGCCTGCGTCATCAATGCCATGTACTGCGCCTGCATGTCGGTGGGGAAGCGCGGGTGCGGCTCGGTCATGACATCACGCGCCCGCAAACCTTGCGCGCAGCAGCGGACGTGGAGTGTGCTTTGATTGATCTCTTCGATTTCAACGCCGGCTTCGCGCAGCTTGGCGATCGTAATCGCTGAGTGCTCCGGGCGGCAGCCTTTAACTTCCAGCTCGCCGCGCGTGATTGCGGCCGCAATCAGAAACGTACCCGTCTCGATGCGGTCAGGAATGATCGTATGCTCTGCGCCGCCGAGCGCTTCAACGCCCTCGATATGAATAGTGGGCGAGCCGGCCCCCCGCACGCGTCCACCCATTTTGTTTAAGAGCTCAGAGAGGTCCGCGATTTCCGGTTCGCGGGCGGCATTGTGGATCGTGGTTTTGCCGTCGGCCAGCGTCGCGGCCATCATCAAATTCTCCGTGCCGGTCACGGTCACTTTATCGAAACGTATTTCACCGCCGCGAAGGCGCCCCCCTTTAGGCGCGCGTGCCACAACATCTCCTGCTTCCAGGCCCACTTCTGCGCCCAGGTGCTGAAATCCCGCGAGATGCAGATCGATCGGGCGCGTGCCGATGGCGCAGCCACCCGGCAGCGAAACTCTTGCTTTGCCAAAACGCGCCAGCAGCGGCCCAAGCGCGAGAACGGAGGCGCGCATTGTCTTGACGAGCTCATATGGCGCTTGAAAAAGCTCTATGTGAGAGGCAGTGATTTTGTGCGTGCGCAACTCGGGCGTCAGCACCGTAGCACCAATATCTTCCAGGAGGCGCCGCTGCGTAATGATGTCGCGTACATAAGGAATGTTATGCAGCGTGATGGTTTCGGGCGTGAGCAGGGCGGCTGCCATACAGGGCAGCGCGGAATTCTTCGCGCCGCTGATCTCGACCCGACCGTGCAGTGGACGTCCGCCTGTGATACGAAACTTATCCATGAATGCTGCGCTCCATTTGCGCCCGCTAACGGTGAAAGTAAAGACCCGCGAGACCCGGAGCGTCTTCCTTTCTCAACCGCCTACACGCTGGCATAAGCGCTGAAATCACCACCGGAGAGCAAGGGGGCAAAAAGACTATGACTTACTGGGGTGTAAATTCATGTGAATTTTATCATAGGGGAAAGTAAAAGGGTAAAAGCAGTGCGGTAAACTCTTTCTCCCCTTCACCTTTTCCTTAATTTGACTGTCCGTGGGATACCCTGCAGGTCTCTGTAAATGTTTATTAGCGTCCATACCTGCGGATCTATCAAATGTTTGACGGCTTCGTGCTGATCGAAACCGATCTCCATGAGAAGGTGACCGCCGGGGAGGAGAAAGTGTGGCGCCTCCGCCAGTAAACGTCGAATCATCAGAAGACCGTCCGCCCCGGGCGTCAAAGCTGCGTGCGGCTCATGTTCCCGCACTTCGCGTTGCAGCACTGCGAGCACATCTTCCGAGATATAAGGCGGATTTGAAACGATCATCGCGAAACGTGCGAGGGATGCGTTAAGCGCCGCGAAGCAATCGGAGGCGGCGAGCGCAAAACGCTCCTGCACCCCGTGGCGCGTGGCATTGCGGGCGGCAACGCGCAGCGCAGCCGGCGAGATATCCAGGCCGACCGCGCTTACGTCCGGACGCTCGTGGAGAATCGAGATCGCGATGCAGCCTGAGCCTGTCCCGACATCGCAGATGAGCGAAGGTTCGCTCATCTGGCCGAGAAGATCGAGCGCCACCTCAACCAGCAACTCAGTTTCGGGTCGCGGGATCAGCACATCTGGCGTCACCTCGAAATCAAGATTGAAAAACTCCTGATGACCGGTAATGTATTGCAGAGGCTCGCCCGCCGCCCGCCGCTCGACGTATTTTCGAAAGCGCGCGACCTCCGAAGGGGCCAGTATCTTTTCCTCATTGATAATGAGAAAGCTGCGGTCGCGCCCCACGACGTATGCAAGGAGCGATCCGGCCTCACGACGGGATTCGGCTACGCCCGCTTTGCGTAAAATCTGCGCGCCGTCAAGCATGGATTGCGCGATGGAGAGGGTGCGTTGTTTGCTCATCCGGAAGAAATATGACAGAAAGAGAAGGTAAAAAGCATCTATCCCGGATCGGTTTTGACGTTTTCCTTTTGCCCTTTCCTGTGCTTTATAATACGCTTTACTACGGAACAGGATAACAATTATATCGGAACTGGCGGCCGCCTTGAGATTATCAGACTTGAGCGAGCGCCATAGACTTCGAGGAGGCAAAGGTGAAAGCGGAATTTCATATCAAGGGCATGCATTGCGATTCATGCGCCGTGGACATCAAAGAGAC
>CAYLJO010000126.1:0-2622 GCA_964383905.1 uncultured Blastocatellaceae bacterium | reverse complement strand
AGACCTGGGCTATCAGGCGACCGTCGGGGATGAATCGCAAAGTGGAGCGAGAGCATGAAGGGAGCAATTGGACGCGAGATGGAAAACAAACAGGATCCGATAGATGATCGCGGGACTAATCAAACGGAAGGTCGCGCGATGCTTAAAAGTTTGCGCGACCAGGGTTTCGACGCGAGCGATGAGAAGCTGGCGGTAGCGCTGGGCCGCCCCATAGAAGAGGTGGAAGCGTGGACGGGCGGAGTCGAGCCCGTCGATGATGACGTGATTATGAAAGCGCGCGGGATTGCCAAGGAGCGCGGAATCACCATTGAATAAGCCGGGTGACGGAACACGGAAGTCAGCAATTGAGCGTAATATTCGGTTGCTGGCTTCCAAATTTTAATCCCACTTCTGACCCCTGATTTATGAAAGATAGGATAGATAAAGCTGCACGCGAACTCGTCGAATCATACACGGGCGCGGGCATCAAGATTCACCATCTTGATCGTCAGCCCCTGCCGGCACACGCCGAGATCATCCGCGTGCTCGTTACCGTTCACGAACTTCTCTTTCCCGGCTACATCGGCGCGCAGGGTTTGACGGGCACGAGTCTGAGTCTTCACGTTCAGTCACGCATGACATGGCTCTACGAAATCCTGACCGAGCAGATCAAGCGTGCCATCAGTCATGGCACAAAGATTGGCGAGGCTTGCGCCGTCACAGACCGGGATGCGAGCGAATGCGCCGCAGCTTTCCTGGCGGCGCTCCCGCGCCTGCGCGGAGTTCTGGCATCCGACGTGCAGGCAGCATACGACGGTGACCCGGCAGCAAACTGTCTCGATGAAATCATTTTCAGCTATCCATGCATCTTCGCCATCATGGTCTATCGCCTGGCGCATGAGCTTTACCAAATGCGTATCCCGCTCATCCCGCGCATCATGACCGAGCACGCGCACCACCGCACCGGTATCGACATCCATCCGGGGACACTGATCGGACCGCGCTTCTTTATAGACCACGGCACGGGCGTTGTCATCGGCGGCACTGCCGTCATCGGGAACAATGTCAAACTCTATCAAGGCGTTACAATTGGCGCGTTCTCTTTCGACAAAGACGCGACAGGCCAACTCGTGCGCAACACCAAGCGCCATCCGACAATTGAAGACGATGTAGTTATTTATGCGGGCGCGACCATCCTCGGCGGCGAGACAGTAATCGGTCGGGGCAGTGTCATTGGCGGCAATGTCTGGCTGACTCACAGCGTTCCGCCCGGCACACGGGTCTTGCAAGATTCACCCAACCTGCGTATCATCACGCCCGAAGCAGCAGCGGCGTCCTAGAAGTTTGGAGGTTCAGGTTTCCAGTTTCGGATTCGGCTTTTCGAGTTCGGCCACTGTCTTTGATGCGGAAACCGAACTTTTCCTGGTTTCGGAATCATTCGTCTATTAGAACTTTCTACTGGATACAAGAGGAATCGGAGTCTCCTACTAGTGCCCCGGAACCCCCAGCCATCTAGGTTTGGGGGTTCTGGCATTAAAGAGGCAGGTTAAACAAGGTTTATACGCGGAGGAAAGGTTACGATGAGCGCCCTTTCTAAAAGCATTCTTCTCTTCATTTTGAACTGGCTTGACGCGCAATTGACGATCGTATGGGTGCGCGCACATCTGGCGACCGAGGGTAACGGGCTGATGGCTCGCCTGCTCGAATTAGGGAATGCCCCTTTTCTGGGCGCGAAACTGGCCATCGGGGCCTTCGCGGCTTATGTGCTCTATCGTTGCGCGCATCGGCCGATGGCGCGACGCGGCATGACGTTAGTGCTGGGAATCTACTTTGCGCTGATGTTCGTACATGCGGCGACGGGTATGTCTGCGCTCGGCTGGCACGGGCCTGAGGCAGTGCTCGCCTATCTGAACAGCTTACCAAACGCTGTCCTGGCATTCTTTTCCTAACAAACGCCTCCTTTATCATCCGCCCGCTACGCTTACAGGCCACGCCACAAACTTTCTTCCATTAAGGTCTCTCAGGTCACCCCGCCCAAAAACTTATTGCTTGACGACTTCCGCTAGTCCCACCTTCGCTCTTGCAGCAGGAGCACTCTTGCGACAAAATTGATTTCTCTATTGAGGGCAGTTCCCGGTGATAGAGGTAACAGGGAGCGTAACGCGCTGTAGCACGCGCAACCGTGTATGCGCATAGGATCATCTAAATTAATGGCTCGCGCCACGAGTCGTTAAATCGGAGAGGTGAGGAATTAAGCCATGTATAAACTGTCCGCCCGTCAGATTTTAGTCATCGCGTTGCTTTCGGGGGTCTTTGCCGCCGCGCTGGTCGCCTGCATAGACCATTTCAGCAATCGCTGGCAGCCTAATACTTTCGCTTCGGCAGACGCGCCCCACGGAATCACAGACCCGTCGGTAGCGACAAATGAGCAGAACAACATCGAAGTCTACAAGGCCATCTCCCCCGGCGTCGTTTTCATCACCTCGACATCTTACAGGCAGGATTTCTTCGGTCAGGTGCAGGAAGGCCAGGGGTCAGGTTCCGGCTCCGTCATCGATAATCAGGGCGACATCCTGACCAACTATCACGTGATCGAGGGCGCGCAAAAACTCTCGGTCAGTTTTGGTGGCGATAAAAAGTATC
>CAYLJO010000125.1:0-17542 GCA_964383905.1 uncultured Blastocatellaceae bacterium | reverse complement strand
CACCCTCGTCAACAATCTGGCACTCCTTTACAAGAAGACCGGCGATTACGCGCAGAGCGAACAGTTATACCGGCGCGCCGTCTCGCTGGCCCAAAAGCTCGACGGGACCGAGAGCCCGGCTTCCGCTTTGACGCTCAATAATCTCGCCGAGTTCTATCATCAGAAGGGCGACTACACGCAGGCCGAACAGCTTTTACAGCGCGCCCTGCCGGTCAGCGAAAAGACACTCGGGCGCGAGCACCTTCTGACCGCCACAATCATCAATAACCTGGCGCTCACCTCACAGGCGAAGGGAGACTACAAGCAGGCCGAGCGACTTTATCAACAGGCCCTCACCGTTTACGAAAAGGCCGCAAACTCAGAACATGCCGCCGACTTTGCCACGCTGCTCAATAACTTTGCCGAGTTGTACCGTGAGCAGGATGACTATGCTCGCGCCGAGCCGCTCTACCGCCGCTCCCTCGCCGTCCTGGAGAAAACCTACCCGGCAGATCATCCGGCCTTCGCCCTGACGCTCAACAATCTCGCCCTGCTACACTTAGCGAAAGGGGACTACGCGCAGGCCGAGCCCCTTTTCCGTCGTTCCCTGGCAATATACGAGAAGAGGCTGGGCGCACAGCATGCGAATGCCGCCGCCCTGCTGCACAACCTGGCGCTGCTCGATCAGCAGAGAGGTCTGAATTCAGAGGCCGAATCCCTGTACGAACGCGCCTTGAGCACCTTCGAGAAATCCCTCGGCGCCGAGCATCCAGACGTCGCGCGGACGCTGATTAGCCTGGCGCAGATCAGCGCCAAAAGAGGGGACGTCAACCGAACCACCACTCTTCTGACCCGCGCTAATGACGTCCGCGAACAGAATCTGGCTCTCATCCTGGCCGCCGGCTCGGAGCAACAAAAGCAGCTCTACCTGGACACGCTCTTTGGGGAGACCAACCTCACACTCTCCTTCCACTTGCAGGCCGCGCCCAATGACCCCTCCGCCGCCCGCCTGGCGCTCACCACCGTGCTGCGGCGCAAGGGGCGTGCGCTGGATGCAATGAGTGATCAGATCGGGGCACTGCGCCGCCGGTTAAATCCGAGCGACCAGGCGTTGCTGGATCAACTGGCCTCCACCCGCTCCAGGCTTGCAACGCTGTCCCTGGGTAAATCCAATGACGAGGCTGGTGCGGATGAGCGGCAGGCCAACATTAAGTCGTTAGAAGCCGAAGCGCAGCGCCTGGAAAGAGAGGTCAGCGCACGTAGTGTGGAATACCGCACCGGGACGCAGCCCGTCACCCTTGAGCGTGTACAGGCGGCGATCCCGCCGGACGCCGCACTCGTCGAGCTAGTGCGTTATTACCCCTACGATTTTCGAGCTAAAAGAAGCAGCGCGTTTACCGCCGCACACTATGCCGCCTACCTCCTTCACCATGAGGGACCGCCCTCCTGGGTCGACCTGGGGGATGCCGCCCCCGTCGATCGCGATGTAAACGATCTGCGCGTTGCTCTCTCAAAGCCTTCGAGTACTAATGTGACGCAGACGGCGCGTGCTGTGGACGAGAGAGTAATGCGACCGGTGCGCAAGCTTCTCGGTGAAACGCGGAAGCTGTTTCTCTCTCCCGACGGAGCACTGAATCTGGTCCCTTTCGGCGCTCTGGTCGATGAGGATAACCACTATCTTGTTGAAAACTACACCATCACTTACCTGACGAGCGGGCGCGATTTACTGCGTTTTGAGACGCACCTGCAAAGCCTCCAGGAACCGACCATTATCGCCAACCCCACCTTTGACAGATCAGGGGATGAGGGCGGTGCGGCTCCGGAGCAGCGCGGTATGGGGCGACGCTCGGTGGACTTGCGCAGTCTGATCTTCAACCCCCTGCCCGGAACGGCCGGAGAGGCGAAAGCAATCAGTATCTTCTTACCGGGCGCGAAGGTGCTGACGGGGGCGGCGGCGACCGAAGCGGCCCTTAAGCGGGTGCGGTCGCCCAGTATTTTACACGTCGCGACCCACGGCTTTTTTCTGCCCGACCAGCCGCCACCGGCGGTGACTGAAGCGCGCGGTTTAGGACTTTCAATGAGCAGCGCGCCTGCGACCACACGGATCGAGAATCCGTTGCTGCGCTCAGGCCTAGTACTGGCCGGGGCGAATCAGCGGGAGGGAGGGGAAGGAGAAGACGGCATCCTGACGGCTCTGGAAGCGTCGGGGCTCAACTTGTGGGGGACTAAGCTGGTCGTGCTGTCGGCCTGCGAGACGGGTGTGGGAGAAGTGAAGAATGGAGAGGGCGTGTATGGTCTGAGGCGCGCGCTGGTGCTGGCCGGCAGTGAGAGCCAGGTGATGAGCCTGTGGCAGGTGAGCGATGAGGCGACACGCGATTTGATGGTCGAGTACTACCGGCGACTGCACAAAGGGGAAGGACGAACCGAAGCGCTGAGGCAAGTGCAGTTGGAGATGCTTATGGGCGCTCAGCAAAGCCGTGAACGGCAGAGCCACGGCCTGGCACTTTCGGATAAGGGTCCAAATAAGCCCGTGGACCGGAGCCATCCCTTCTTCTGGGCAAGCTTTATTCAGTCCGGAGATTGGAGGCCGTTGGCTGAATAGTGACGTCAGTAGGGTAGTGCCGGCCTTGACGGACTAAACCATTTCCCAAATGCGGGACGTCGGTTGATCGTGGTAAAGGTTGGACGAAACTCGTCGAATCACTTGGGTATACAATAGCCTCAGGTCAATCATGTCATTGAGCCCTCAGAAACACCATGCCGACGACTCTCGCTGATATCGCGCGCTCTCTCGGCGTCTCAAAGATGACCGTCTCGCGCGCCATCAACAACCACCCGGAAATCAGTCCGGAAACACGCGAGCGTATACTTGAAGCCGCGCAGAAAATGAATTACCGGCCGAACCAATACGCGCGTGCCCTGACCACAAATCACTCATATCTACTTAGCATCGTCGTTCCTGACTTCATGCACTCATACTTTGCTGAAATCTGCCGAGGAGTTGAAGATGTCGCGAGACCCCTCGGGTACCAGAACCTGATCTGCAACACTGATGAAGATGCGGCCAAAGAATTAAGCGAAGTCGAAGCCCTCTTGCCTCGAACGGACGGACTCATTATCGCTTCAGCTTTGCCGCCCAAAGGGGCGAAATTTTACCGCAGTTTAATTAAAGAGGGCGCGAAGATCGTACTAATTGATCGACTTCAAGAAGGCTTACGCTGCCCTATAGTCACGACTGACGACGTGCAGGTCGGGGTGCTGGCAACAGAGCATCTGATTAAGCTGGGTCATCATAGGATCGGTCATCTCCGCGGCACGATCGTGTCTACCGCGGTCGGGCGGTTTGAGGGTTATAAACAAGCATTGATCAAGCACGGATTGCCTTTCAAGGACTCACTCGTGCGCGACTGCGGCTTTTCTGAACGTGAGGGCCGCGAGGCGATGAGCGCATGGATTAGAGAGGGGACTGTGCCGCCAGCCGTCTTCGCGGCTAATGATCCTGCGGCGATCGGTGCGATGAGCGCAATTGAAGATGCCGGGCTGAAAATACCGGATGACGTAGCCATTGTTGGCGGCGGTAACATTCATTACGGCGATATGTTGAAAGTTCCGCTTACCACCGTGTCGTGGTCGAAGAGTGAGATGGGGCAAGCCGCGGCACGCCTTCTGATAGAAATGATCGAAGGGGGAAAAAGCAAGGGGAAAGGTCAGCAGATCATTGTGAGTCCGGAGTTGATCGTGAGGCAATCATGCGGGGCGACAAAGGCTCTCCTGGTGTGAGTATGGCTTTGACTGAAAGTAAACACCTCGGCACACCGGCGATTAAGGGAGCGAACCGTCGGGCCCCGGCGATGCGAAAATCATCGCACCTATTATCTGGTCGCTACTGCTCCCGGGACAGTATATTGGCCGCGCAGCCACATGACAGGTTGGCGGATCGGGTAATTGCGAATTACTTCCTCCACCTTCGGGTCAGGATTTAGCGTGCGCCACAGATCGATATACTCCGGTTTATCCAGCGCCAGCCCGCCAAATAGCAGGCTCGATTGGCGGACCGGCCACTGGTCGAAGTACATGACGTCTGCCGGGTAATGCCAACCCCTCTTGTCGGTGATATACGGAAACATAAACTCCAGTGCCCTCCTCATGCCCCGGCCGTCTGGCAGTTGAAAGGTCCACAGGTTATCTTCGGATGTGGAGAGGATCTGGCACACCGCGGCCATCGCTTCGAGATTGAAGAGCGAATAGCTGTAAGGCTTCGTCCGCCCTAATTCCAACGGGAAGCTCCCGTCGGCGGCCATTTGCGTCGGCAGTAAAACCCTCTTGTACCGGTTGCGGCAGAAGGCAGTCAGTTCCTTGTTGCCGGTAAAGCGCGCGAACTCGGCGACCTGCATTACCCAGCAAGTGCCATGATTATTCTTCGCCTCCCGCTCATCTTTCCCATAAGGATGCGTCGTCAGCCAGTTCAGGTATTGCGTAAACCAGTTGCGTACACCCGCATGTTCGCCAAATGAGAGAGCGGCGGAATTCTCCAGGAGGCTGGCGGCGCGCACGACCTCGACTAGATGGATAGTATCGATAATACCCGTCCCCCGCCCCGTGGCCCTGCCTTTGATCGCCTGGGCGTATTGAAGATTCGGATTCATCCGGGTCGGCTCATCTAGAAACCAGGCGCGCAGGTGACGAGCAGCATGGTTGGCGTACCGCCGTTCTCGCGTGATTAACCATGCGGCGGTGAGCGCAGGGACGTGGAGGCTGAGCCGGATGAGCGCATGTCGATGGGCGGTGAAATTGTCTGGGTTTGTCACTCCGTCGCGCTGAATGTAGGGGCCGCCAGGGTTCTTCGGATCCGGCCACCAGTAATCACCTTCCGAGAAGTAGTCGTGCTTGCCTCCCGCACTCCGGGGGCTTTGCGATGCGGTCACCGTGATCGGAGACTGCTCCAGATATTGATTAGCGGCCTTAAGAATTCGCGACCGGTCAATGGCGGCGACGTCAGGTTTGCTGGCGGGAACCGCGTGCGTCAACAGGTATGCGGCCGGCAGGAAAAGAAAGGCCCTTCGGTTCATGACAAATCCCGCACTCGACATTAGGAGTTACTCTTTCGCCCTTCGCCCCGAGCGCCAAGGGTGAGAAACGCCGTCGGCAGTCCGTCGGACGAGAGGCTCGCGATGGATTCGCCGTTGTTCTGCCGCACACTGATCAGAGCGCGGCCATTATAGAGCTCAACCTTGCGCGCACCCGTCGAGGTACCCAGATTACCGAGCAGTCGCCCGTCACCGGTCAGGCCGAACCGCACAACGTTGCGCGCGTCTAGACAAAGGACGCCGTTTCTATCCAGGGCGTGCGCCTGTATGGTCACTGTATCTCCCTGGCGGCCGATCTCTTCCAGGATAAGCTTCGCCGGCTTGTCCCATTGTTGGGTCTGGTACAGGAGTTTGATTTCGTCCGTGACTTCCACGCCCTCTTTCCTGCCTACGGCCATCAGATGGTTCTCACCATCTTTGAACCGAACGAGCCAGCGCAATCCTGCCGCGGGAAAGTCTTGGCTATTGCGCCTCTTCACCCCGGAGGAAAGCCCGTTGATAAACAATTCCGCAGTCGGACAGTTTGAGTAGACCTTCACCATTCTGAGATCATTCTGCCCAACCCAGCGGATGGGCCAGGAATGTCCATAAATGTGCACCATCGGCTTTTCCGCCCAGTACGATTGGAAAACAAAGCGCTGAACACCGTTCCACCCACCATGGCGGCTGAAGTTAATTTCAAAAAGCCCCGGCGCGTGACTTGGGCTTGAGACGCGGAGGGATTTGGCTCTTTCATCGATCGATAATAGTTTTGTCAGTTTTGGCGCACCCGGTTGAGTATTAGCCGGCGCTGCTTTGATCCGGTTGCGGAATCTTAGGTGAATCCGTTCGCGGTACTGTACAGTAATACGGCTTAATGATAGAGGGAGACTAACAGATAAGAAGTCATTCTAAGCCGTATCTCGCTTCAAGTAATTTTTAACACGACACTTTCTACTTGCCCTGATAAGAGATGCGCCAAATCATATTTGAGCCGTCGTCCGTCACCAGCAGCGACCCGTCTTTGGCCACCGCCACCCCAACAGGGCGTCCCCACACCTCCCCGTTAGGCGTGACAAACCCGGTCATAAAGTCTTCGTACTCGCCCGTCGCGATTCCGTTGCGTACCGGCACACGGATCACCTTGTAGCCGGTCCGCCGCAAGCGATTCCACGACCCGTGTTCGGCGGCAAAGGCGTCACCCGCATATTCTCTTGGAAACTGCTGCCCGGTGTAAAAGAGCATCTCCAAGGAGGCCGAATGTGACTGCAACAAGACGTCGGGCGTGAGCACTTTGTCACGTAACTCTGAATGCGCGCCCATGTGGCGCGGATCCTGATTGGGACCCATGTAGAACCAGGGCCACCCGTAGAAGCCACCTTCTTTGACGCGCGTGATGTAGTCGGGAACAAGATCATCGCCGAGGCCGTCACGCTCGTTGACTGAAGCCCATAGATCTCCTGTCTGTGGATGGATCGCGATGCCGACTGCGTTGCGAATGCCTATCGCATACAGGCGAAAGCCGGTCCCGTCCGGGTTATATTGCAGGATGTCTGCCCGTCGCTCTTCGTTCTCATCTGGGTTCTCATAAACGTTGGAATGTGACCCGACGGAAACAAACATCTTCTTGCCGTCAAGGGAGAAGGCGATATCGCGCGTCCAATGGCCGCCGCCGCGCAAACGTCCACCACCCGGAAGATCCGGCACGATTGTTTCCGCGGGCCCACGAGCATTGAGGTCACCATTCCGATAAGGGAAGCGCAGGACGGCGTCCGTGTCCGCGATGTAAACATACTGGGGATTGGGGCCGGGCGGATAGAACGCAATTCCAAAAGGTCTGTTCAGACCCGAGGCAAAAACTTCGTTCACTTCAGGGTTGCTTGCGCCATCGCGAGCGCGGAGCACACGGATGCGCCCCGGATAGCTTTCGGCGAGAAATACGTCGCCGTTGGGCGCGGTGCGAATCAGGCGCGGGTTGTCGAGACCCGTTAAGAACTCTTCGACTTTAAAACCGGCAGGCACTTGCGGCCATGCGTTAGGTGGTCGTCGAATAACTCTTGATCCGCTATCAACCGAGCGAGTGGCAAAAGGTTTGGGCAAGTCTGCTAAGGTGATGCGGCGGCGCACGCCTGGGGCGTCTGTGGTCCAATCCCCAAATGCACCCTGTCCGGTAAGCACCCCGCCGGCTCCCGCCGGCCTGTTAGCGACTTGCTGCTGCTCCGAATGTACTTCCTGGCTCGCAGCGCAAGCAGAAAACAACGCCACATTAGAAAGTGTGGCAACGAGAATAGACAAGCGCAGCCAGCCACTCCCGGCGGGATATGAATGTAAGAGACGCATCGAAGAGAATCCTTTTATCTATTTCTCCTGTCGATTCATGCCATTACATGGCGGCAAGCCTAAAGCTGGCCCTCACGACCCAAGCCGAATCAAGACTAGAGATAACAAAAGTAACTGGTGAAGATGGCAGCAGTATAACATGGTACTAAACTTTATCTTGCGGCGGTGTTCGCGGACAGACCGCTGACGGAATGCGCCGCGACTTAACCCAACTTTTACGTTACCCCTTAACGGTTGTGGCGTCTTTGCTCGGACACGCGCTTCCGCCCCACCAGATACAACCGGTTCGCCCCTCTCAATCTCACGCTAACCCGCTTATTATCGGACATTTACTAAGCCAAAGGATCGGCGATGGTTTGGCACGTGATTTTCTTTGAAAAACGATGTTGGCCATGGGGGCCAATAGTGGAAGAAGGAGAGGAAAGTATATGAAAAAGAGTATGTTCATGATGGTGGCAGTGCTGGCGCTGATGGGCGCGATGACGGCAACCCCGGCGGTGGCGAGTGCCCAGAGAAAGAACAGACCGGTACGCGAGAAAAACGAACGCCATCCGATGATCCGCCGCGCGATCGCAGCGCTACGGGGAGCTAAGGATGATCTGGAAGATGCATCGCACGATTTCTGCGGCCATCGTGCGGAGGCGGCGGAAGCCGTTAATAATGCCTTGAGCCAATTGCAGTTGGCTCTGGGCAGTGACCGCGCCGGTGTGGAACCGATGGAGAAAACGCAGACCGGCGTGAGGTTCGAGAAGGCCTCGTGGAACTACGGGGCAGTGAAAGGCGAGCGTCATCCGAAGATCCGCCAAGCGATTCGCGCTCTTGACCGCGCGAAAGTCGATCTTCAGAATGCCGCGCACGACTTCCATGGTCATCGCGAAGCAGCGTTGGACGCTACCAACAGAGCGTTGAACCAACTCCAGGCTGCCCTCGCTTGCGACAGGAAATAGCGAAAAAGGTCACTTAAACTATAGGCCGGCGGTTGAAGGTAGTGGTGGTCGACAAACATCTCACTTGTTTGATGATCACCACTATTTTAATTTGGGAGGAGGTATGGGACTATTAGTCTTGGTACTATTGTGTGACAGAGATGACTTCTGAAAATAGTCCGACAAAAGAACGAGACACGCACCTGCTGAGACGGTTCGGTTTGCTGCAAGCAACGGCATTGAATATGTCGAACATGATCGGCATCGGACCGTTTATTACAATTCCTTTGCTGATGTCCACATTGGGTGGGCCGCAAGCAATGCTCGGGTGGTTAGTGGGGGTGCTCATTGCCATCCCCGACGGGTTGATCTGGAGCGAGCTTGGCGCGGCGATGCCTGGATCCGGAGGTACTTATGTTTACTTGCGTGAAGCTTACGGACGCGAAACCTGGGGCAGGCTCATGGCCTTTCTATTCATCTGGCAGTTCATACTGAGTGGCCCGCTGGAGATTGCATCCGGCTATATAGGCTTCGCAAAATACGTCGGATACATCTGGCACGGGATTACACCACTGGAGACACTCCTGGTTGCCGCAAGCGTCGGCGTCATCAATATCTTTCTGCTGTACCGGAAAATAAGTTCCATCGGCAGGATCACAGTCAGCCTGTGGGTCGGAACATTGCTGACCACCGGAGCAGTAATTCTGACGGGAGCGATGCATTTCAATCGGGCACTAGCGTTCGACTTTCCGCCGCACGCATTCGATTTCTCGGTAGGTTTCATCTTTGGCCTCGGCGCAGCCTCGCGGATCGGAGTGTACGACTATCTTGGATATTATGACATCTGCTACATCGGCGATGAGGTAAAGGATCCGGGACGAGTAATTCCCCGCTCAATAATCATCAGCCTCATCGCCGTGGCCCTGATCTATTTTGCGACCAATCTCTCGATCATCGGCATCGTGCCGTGGCGAGAATTTGTTCCGGCAGAAGAACACGCGAACTCGGATTTCGTCGTTTCGATCTTCATGGAGAAGATCTACGGGTCAAAGGTGGCGACGGTGTTTACGGCGATGGTTCTCTGGACCGCATTCGGGTCGGTTTTCGCTTTACTGCTCGGATACTCCCGCATACCTTACGCCGCCGCGCAGGATGGATACTTCTTCAAAATCTTTAGCCGCCTTCATCCGAAGAAAAACTTCCCTTACATTTCGCTGATCGTGATAGGGGCCATTTCGATTGTCGGCAGTCTCTTTTCACTGGGAATGGTTATTGACGCACTAATCACGACAAGGATTCTGGTGCAGTTCATCGGTCAGATCTTTGCCGTCGCGCTTCTGAGAAGCCGCGCCCCGGAGATGCCTCGCCCCTTTCGCATCTGGCTTTACCCGCTCCCAAGTATCATCGCCCTCGTGGGCTGGATCTTCATCTTTGCGACTGCAGATTGGCGCATAATAGTTTTCGGGCTTGGAACCCTCCTTTTAGGCACACTATTCTTCTTCGGATGGTCATGGCGGGCACAGCGCTGGCCCTTTGCGCCGGTGATAGAAGCGGCAGGCGATTAAGATCTCTGGAGCGAAAAATATTACAATAAAAGTCTTGATTGATCTGATAAACTGAGATGGTCCCGACTATTCCGTGAGTCACTACCCGATAATTAACCGAAATGAGAAAACCAACCAGGCTTCACGTCGATAAGGATGTCACCGTCAAGCAGCGTAGAATAAAAGTTTTAGGCTCGGGATGGCTCGTTTTATTCTTGACCGCCGGCACATTCGCCCACGCTCACATGTTGCCCAATGCCCCGATCAGCTCCAGGGTTCCTCTTAAGGAAAGTTGGAGCATTCAATCTTCCTCCCAAATAAAAGAGAAGGGTGATGTTCTTTCCGGCGCCAATTTCAAGGCCCGGGGCTGGCACCCTGCTTCAGTACCTTCAACGGTCGTCGGAACGTTGGTGGAAGATAAAGTGCTTCCTGAGCCGTACTTCGGCATGAATCTGCGGCAGTTACCCGGATGCACCTACCCGATCGGCCAAATCTTCTCGAATCTCCCGATGCCGCCTGAAAGCCCCTACCGTAGCTCATGGTGGTATCGCACCGAGTTTCGACTGCCGCCAAGCTACCGTGGACAGAATATCTGGCTGCACTTTGATGGGATCAACTTCCGCGCGAATGTCTGGCTGAACGGTCATCAGATCGCCGGCTCAGACGATACGGCCGGTACATTCCGCCTCTACGAGTTCAACATCACCGATGTCGCTCTAGTAAATGGAATTAACCGGCTGGCGGTGGAAGTCTTTCCGCCACAACCGGATGATCTTGCGTGGACGTGGGTGGACTGGAATCCTACGCCCCCGGATAAGGATATGGGGATCTGGCGTGATGTGTATCTCACGACCAGCGGCCCGGTCGCGCTGAGACACCTACAAGTCATCACCCATTTTGATTTGCCTTCACTTGAGACCGCCCACCTCACGGTTAACGCGGAGGCGCACAATGCGACAAACCGTGCGGTGCAAGGCACCCTGAGAGGCCGGATCGAGGGTCTTGAATTTTCACAAAACGTCGCGCTCGGCCCACAGGAAACCAAACCGGTGACGTTTACTCCGGAGAGATTCACCCAACTCAACGTCAGGCGTCCACGCTTATGGTGGCCGGTTCATCTCGGCCCGCAGAACTTGTACGACCTCGAAATGGAATTTGAAACGAGGAGCAGGGTGTCGGACCGGCAAACCGCCCGCTTCGGCATCCGGGAAATAACCTCAGAGTTGGATGAGAAGAGCCACAGGATTTTCAAGATCAACGGGAAGAACATTCTGATTCGTGGGGGCGGGTGGGCCCCCGACATGCTGTTGCGCCCGATGCCTGGCAGATTGGAAGAGGAGTTCGAGTACGTCAAAGACATGAACCTCAATACGATCCGGTTGGAGGGAAAACTCGAATCCGATCACTTCTTTGATCTTGCCGACCGGTACGGAATTCTGGTGATGGCAGGGTGGTGCTGCTGCGATCACTGGGAACATTGGGAGCGCAGACCTGATTATCAGGCCGGCCCGACATGGAAGCAGGAGGACTATACAATCGCGTCGCGTTCGCTTGCGGATCAAGTGAGGCGGTTGAGAAATCACCCGAGCCTGCTGGTCTGGTTAAACGGCAGCGACAACCCGCCGCCGCCTGACGTCGAGCAGATGTACATCGACGTTCTCAAGAAATACCAGTGGCCGAACCCTTATATCTCTTCGGCAACGGCCAAGGTGACGAAAGTCACCGGCGCAAGCGGAGTTAAAATGGAAGGCCCTTACGAATGGGTGCCGCCTTCATACTGGCTGCTCGACAAGGAGAAGGGCGGCGCACACGGATTTGCCACCGAGATCAGTCCCGGCCCCGCGGTTCCTCCGACGGAGAGCCTACGCCGGATGCTGCCGGAAGAACACCTCTGGCCCATTGACGATTACTGGAACTTTCATGCGGGCGGCGGACAATTTAAGACCCTTCAGGTTTTCACGAATGCGTTGAACGCTCGCTACGGCACGGCTACGAGCGCGGAAGACTACGCCATGAAGTCGCAGTTGATGGCCTACGAAGGGCAGCGTGCGATGTTCGAAGCGTACGCGAGGAACAAGTACACATCGACCGGGGTCATTCAATGGATGTTGAACAACGCATGGCCTTCCATGATCTGGCATCTGTATGACTACTACCTAAGACCTGCCGGCGGCTATTTCGGCACCAAGAAGGCGTGCGAGCTCGTTCATATCCAGTATTCGTACGACGATCAATCGATTTATGTGGTTAACGGCACCTATCAGCCGCTCGGAAATTTGCGGGCGACGGCCAAGGTTTACGACCTGAACCTGGCCAACAAATTTTCCAAAGATGCTATGCTCAATGCCCCGGCTGACAGCAGCAGCCGGGTCTTGGTAATCCCCGAACTCGCGGATCTATCATCGGTCTATTTCCTTCAACTGACGCTGGAAGATTCTGAGGGCAAGGTGGTCAGCTCTAATTTCTACTGGCTGTCGACCAAACCGGATGTGCTTGACTGGGGGAAATCAACCTGGTACTACACGCCAACCCAATCCTTTGCGGACTTGACCGGGCTGAAAAACCTCAAGCCGGTTGAATTGAGTGTTTCGGGACAAAACCTACGTAAAGGTGAGCGGAACGTGGCCCGCGTGACAGTTGACAATCCGAGCCGTGATCTGGCCTTCTTTGTCCACTTACAGATCACGAGAGGTCGGGAAGGAGAAGAGGTCTTGCCCGTCCTGTGGCAAGACAATTACTTCACCTTGATGCCGGGAGAGAAGAGAGACGTCACAGCCACTTACCGAGCAAAAGATCTCGAAGGAGCCGTTCCTGTGCTGAAGATCGAAGGCTGGAATGTCGCGCGACAAGCGAAAGTGTTAACAATACCGACGAACCGCTAATCCAGTGATTTGGGCATAAATGACGGGAATCATGCGTCACCGAAGGGGCCGCTTAACCAACGACCATGCGAGGCACGTGAGGCAGCGATGATGACCAGAGCAAGGAACAATTTGGCCGTGCGGGGCGGCACAGTGGTTACCCCTGACCGGTCGATCGAGAACGGTCTCGTGCTGGTTGAAGATGGGCGCATCACCTATGCCGGCTTGGCGCAGGGAGCAGAACCGCCCTCCGGCTCGACAATCGTCGAGGCGCAGGGCAAGCTGGTGCTGCCCGGCCTCATCGACACACATGTTCATGGTAGTCACGGCGATGACGTGATGCTGAATGGGGTGGAAGGAATCCGGCGAATCTCGCGGGCGCAACTGCGCTACGGTACGACCTCATACCTGCCGAGCACCGTTTCAGGACGCCATGATGATTTGCTGCGCGCGATCGAAGCCTGTGTTGAGGCCGAGAAGAATCCGGATCTCTCAGCCGAGATCATCGGCATTCATGTCGAGGGGCCGTACATCAACGCCGGGAAGAAGGGCGCCCAGCCGGAAGCCGGCATCCGCAACCCTGACTTGGATCAATGTCTCGAGTATCTTCGCGCCGCACCCGGGCGAATCAAGATCATGACGCTTGCTCCGGAACTGCCCGGCGGGCTTGAGTTGGTGCGTTTGCTCCGTCGGAATAATGTCATAGCCTCTCTCGGCCACTCCGAGGCCGACTATGAAACGGCCCTCGCTGCCATCGAGGCCGGTGCCTCTCACGCGACGCATCTTTATAATGCCATGCCGGCGCTGCATCACCGGAAACCGAATCTGACGACCGCTTGCTTGAACGAACCCGCGATCCGCGCCGAGATTATACTGGACGGGATTCACGTTGCGCCGGAAATGGCCCGCCTCGCGGCCAAACTCAAAGGGAGAGGTGGCCTTATTCTGATTACGGATGCGATGGCAGCCGTGGGCTGCCCCGACGGTACTTATACGCTGGGCGATAATACTGTCTTAGTCAAAGGCGAGCGGTGCACCTTGCTCGACGGCGTCACCATTGCCAGCTCGATGTTGACGATGAATAAAGCGATTGCGAGGGCAATCGCCTTCACGGGCTTGAGCTTGCATGATGCGGCATACATGGCCTCGCTGCTGCCGGCGTCCATTTGCGGCGTAGCTGAGCGGAAGGGCTCGCTCGAAAGTGGCAAGGACGCTGACATAGCTATTTTGAACACTGACTTTTCAGTTTTCATGACGATTCGGGGCGGTGAGATCGCCCATCAAGCTCCTGCTTAACTGCCACACCATGAGCATCATAACTTGAATTAATAAGAGGCGAATGAACCCACCGAGTTTTAGCGATATTCTGCTGGCCAGGCAAACGGTCGCTCGTTACCTGCCGCGCACGCCTTTGTTTCACTACCCGGCGCTCGACAAAATGATCGGCGCTGAAACCCTCGTCAAACATGAAAACTATCAACCGGTGGGCGCTTTCAAAGTGCGCGGCGGCATTAATCTCATTTCGCAGCTCTCCCCGGCGGAGAGGGGGCGCGGCCTCATCGCAGCATCCACCGGTAATCATGGTCAATCGGTCGCCTACGCCGCACGCCTCTTCGGCGCACGCGCCACCATCGTCGTACCGGAAAAGTCTAACCCGCTGAAGGTCACCGCCATGCAGAACCTCGGTGCGGAAGTGTTAGTTCATGGTGTCGATTTCGACGAGGCACGCAAATACTGTGAGATGTTGGCGCAGGAGGAAGGCTTTCGCTACATCCATTCGGGCAACGAGCCGCTTCTGATTGCGGGTGTGGCAACCGTTGCGCTCGAGGTTATTGAGGACGCCCCGGACGTGAACACGATAATTGTTCCGGTGGGGGGCGGCAGCGGCGCCGCCGGGGCGTGCCTGGTCGCCAAAACGATCGACCGGCGGATTCAGGTCATCGGGGTGCAGGCTGAACGAGCACCGGCAGCTTACAAATCTTGGCGCGCGCGCCAGTTGCTTGAAGACAAGATGGAGACGGCCGCCGAAGGTCTCGCGACGCGGGTCGCGTTTGAACTGCCGCAGCGAATTTTGTGGCAGCATCTCGACGATTTCATTTTAGTCAGTGAAGACGAAATCCTGCGGGCGATTGCGCTTTTCGTGGAAAAGGCCCACACGCTGGCCGAGGGAGCGGGTGCCGCCCCCTTGGCGGCCGCCCTCAAAGCGCGTGAGCGACTTGGCGGCCAGAAAGTCGCGCTTATTTTGAGTGGCAGCAATATCACCGTTGAGCAACTGCGTACCGCACTGGCATAAGGGCGACCGGTTATTTTGCGACCCTACCGTTTATCAAATCTGGATCCTCTGGAGGAATTTTTGCATGCGCCGTTCTAGCGCTCTCGTTGTGACTTTGTTGCTATTTGTTCTCCGTGCCACAACACCGGCACAGGAGAAATCGCTCACCATTGATGATATTTATGATCCGGTGAAGAAAGTTAATTTCGACGGCTCTCCTCCGACGATCCTGCGCTGGCTTAAAGATGGGGCTCACTACCTCCAGAGCAAAAGGGACCCCCAAACCGGTACAGGTCAGCTTCTTAAAGTAACTGCTCTGACCGGCGAAGCCGTGCCTCTCTTCGATGCCGCGAAAATGGAGGCGGCGCTGGCGAAGTTGCCGGGCCTCAGCCGTGAGGATGCCCGGCAATTGGCTCACCAGCGCGACTACACGATGAACAGCGCTCAAACTGCCGTTTTGATCAATTATGCTAATGACCTTTTCTATTACGAATTCGGCAGCGACAGGGCCGTCAGGCTGACCAATAACCCTGAGGAAGAGGTCGGCGAAGAGTTCAGTCCGGACGGGCGCACGGCGAGTTTCATCCGCAGCAACAACCTCTATGTAGTCGACATAGCGGGCGGGCGTGAGCGGGCACTGACGACCGACGGCGGGCCGAAGACCCTCAACGGTCGTCTTGATTGGGTCTACCAGGAAGAGCTATATGGCCGGGGCGATTTTAAGGGGTACTGGTGGAGTCCGGACTCCACAAAACTGGTTTTTCTCCGGCTTGACGAATCTCCCGTCCACGAATTCGCGGTCGTCGATCACATCCCCCGGCTACAAAATGTCGAATTAACACCTTACCCGCTGGCCGGCGACCCAAATCCTACGGTACGCTTGGGCATAGTTGGCGCCGGCGGCGGCGAAATCAGATGGGTAGGTTGGAACAATAAGTACCAGCCACCGGATCTTCTCATCGTTCGCGTCAGCTGGACTCCGGATAGCAAAAAGGTCTGCTACCAGGCGCAGAACCGAGAGCAAACATGGCTCGATCTGAATTTAGCCGACCCGAATACCGGTACGTCACAAACGTTGCTGCATGAAACGTCAAAAGCGTGGGTCGAAGTCATCGACAACCCGTCCTGGCTGAATGACGGCTCTTTTCTCTGGCAGAGCGAGCGAAACGGCTGGCGGCATCTTTATCATTACACGGGCGAAGGCAGGTTGATCCGGCAGGTGACGGATGGGAGGTGGGAAGTCCGTTCGCTGCACGGCATCGATCAGGCAAAGGGGCTGATCTACTTCAGCGGCACGGAGCACACACCCATCGGCAGCGATGCCTATCGCGTCAACCTAGATGGCACGGGGATCACTCGTCTGACAAAGACGGAAGGAAGCCACCGCATTTACGTCGACCCGACGTTTACCCATTACATAGATTACTGGAGCGATGTTAATACCCCGACGCAGGTGCGCCTGTATAACGCCGACGGCTCTCTGGCCCGCACGATCGACGAGAACAGGGTTGAGGCTCTGAAGCAATACAAGCTTGGTAAGGCAGATTTTACGCAGGTGAAGACGCGGGACGGGTTCGTGATGGAGGCGATGATGATCAAGCCGCCGGACTTCGACCCGAACAAGAAGTATCCGGTGTGGAGCTTCACTTACAGCGGACCGCACACTCAGTCGGTGCGCAACGGCTGGGGCGGGCCAACCTATCTGTGGCACCAGATGCTTGCGGAAAAAGGTTATGTCATCTGGATCTGCGATAATCGCACGGCCAGCGGAAAAGGGGTCGAATCAACCTGGCCCGTATACCGTAATTTTGGAGAGCTGGAGCTGCGTGATCTTGAAGATGGATTGACCTGGCTGCGCGGCCAGCCATTTGTGGACGGCTCGCGCATCGGGCTGTGGGGCTGGAGTTTCGGCGGCTTTATGACGACTTACGCCCTAACGCATAGCACAAGCTTTCGCGTCGGCATCGCCGGAGGCACGGTGACAGATTGGCATGATTACGACTCGATATACACCGAGCGGTATATGCAGACGCCGCAGGACAATCCCTCAGGCTATCAAAAAACCGCCCCGGTCAACGCCGCCAAAAACCTCCACGGCAAGCTCCTGTTAATTCACGGCGCGATAGATGATAACGTCCACCTGCAAAACACCATGCAGCTCATCTACGAGCTGCAAAAGGCCGACAAGCCCTTTCAATTAATGTTATACCCAAAGTCACGCCACGGGGTGAGCGACCCGCTGCTTGTCAAGCACCTGCGCGAGATGATGACCGACTTTATTACCGAGAATCTATAGCGTGTATTTTGGTTGAGTGAATGGAAGAAGGGCATTTGAACCGCAGAGGAAGAAGACGCAAAGCCCCAAATGTCACAAGCCTTGTGATCATCGCTATAGTAAGGATCAGATGTTCTCGGCTGAGTGGAGCGCGGGCACACTTCGACTGAGTTGGAATCAGTCTCAGGGTTACACCTAAATTCCAGCGTTACCCTTGTAAGTCGATTACCCGCAACAATTAGGTCAAGAAACCAGGGTCCTCGTAAAAAAATTTCGTAA
>CAYLJO010000124.1:0-17724 GCA_964383905.1 uncultured Blastocatellaceae bacterium | reverse complement strand
TTAAATTAATGAACTCTCCAATCCATGAAAAAGGGGCGAAATGGGCGATCGCCCGTGTGGGAGGGATCTGAAATGAAATATGAAGGTCTTCTCTTAAACATAATTTGTATTATTCTGGCACTATTTTTTGTCGGCCTTGCCGTATTAAACTTCCTTGATGCCGGAAATTTTATCAGCATCGACAGTCTGTTCTTTACATCCGTCTGTATGTTACTGGCACTTGTTTCTCTGATCAATCCTTTGATGACGCTCAAGGAAAGTGGGGCGCTGCCCATACCTTTCATGCGCCGTGAGCAGGCTGATACCACAATCGGCGGCACTCCGGCGGCTCTGTCTCCGGCTGGGAGACCTGCCTCCGCGATACCTGCGGCCAGGGCCCCGGCAATGAGAGACGCTAAGGGGCGACCCATGCCCCCCGACGTGCAGAAAATGGTGGCGCAAATGAGTGAGGCCCGTCAGCAAAACCCTGAGCAGCAGAGTTGAAGTGGGGCGGTCGTGCCTGGAATTTCAATATGGATGCGCTGGCGCAAAAAGTCTTGAATATGTTTGGATATTTGAAAAAGGAGACACTCGATTTGCATGAGCTGTTCGAGGCGGGCGGTAATGACCCCGACGCTCGCACCGCCGTGTTCGACACGGTCGAGCGCCTGGTCAAAGGTGGCCTGCTCGAAGAGCGCGGCAACGATTTCTATGCGCTGACGGCAGAGGGTAAGAGGGTAGCTCGCTAAGAGGTTTAGTCGAACGTTGATCCGCCCTCATGTTGTATGAGCTACCTTTACGCGCTGCCGCACTTGAATGCATTTTTGAACTCCGCGAGCGGTATTTTGCTTGCCTTCGGCTACCTGTTTATCCGCGGGCGTAACATAGCTGCTCACCGGGCATGCATGATGGCGGCGTTCGTGACCTCTTCCATTTTCCTGGTCTCATACGTCGTCTATCACTCGCTGCTGGCTTACTACTATCACCAGGGCCCGACGCGATTTAGGGGGGAAGGCTGGGTGCGACCATTCTATTTCACCGTCCTGACCTCTCACACGATACTTGCCGTATTGATCGCCCCGTTTATTCTAATGACGCTCTATCGCGCTCTGCGCGGGCAGTTCGGTCGCCACCGGCTCATCGCCCGGTGGACGTTTCCCGTCTGGCTTTATGTCTCTGTGACGGGTGTGGTCGTTTACTTGATGCTTTACCAGCTTTATCCTGCGCGATAAGGAGTTCCGAGGCGCGTTCTATCTTATGCCTGAATTGGTGTCCGGCAACGGCAACAAACCGCACGAGCCTTCCTTGGCCGGCATACAGCAACAGCGCCGCCGCTCGCCGTTACCGATTGCTATCGTTGCGGCGCTCTTTGTTGTCGCCACCTTCCTCTCCTGGCATGGATCATGGTTCGGGCGCGGCTTGTCTGATGAAGAGATCGGCAAATACTTGGCCGACGAGAAGAACCCGCGTCATGTGCAGCACGCGCTGTGGCAGCTCGGCGAACGCATGATCGGGGGCGATCCGAGCGTGAAGCGCTGGTACCCACAGGTCGTGTCGCTTGGCAGTAGCCCGGTCACCGAGATTCGACAGGTCGCCGCCATGGTGATGGGCCAGGACAATAAAGCGGAAGAGTTCCATACGTCGCTGCTGTCGTTGGTGGATGATCAGGAGCCCCTGGTGCGTCGTAACGCGGCGCTCTCGCTCGTCCGTTTCGGTGATCAGCGTGGTCACGCGGAGCTGCGTGGGATACTGCAAACCTATAAAATTTCTGCCCCCGCCGAAGGAACGATCACCAGCACCTTAGCCGAAGGCTCTCCCGTTAAGACGGGGACATTGCTCGCGCGCATCAAGCTCGGCCCGGATCAAATTCAGGAGGTTCGCTCGCCCTTGCCGGGGATGATCAGTACGGTGAACGCGCCGGAGGGTGCGAGGGTCAGCGCCGGCACACCATTATTCTCCCTCAGTTCCGATGGCGATAGCGTATGGGAATCGTTGCGCGCCCTCTACCTGATCGGGGAGCCGGATGACATGCCGGATGTGGAGCGCTACGCGCGTGGCGTGGAAGGTATGCCGGAGCGCATCAAAGAACAAGCGGCCCAAACGGCCAAAGCCATTCAGAGCCGCGGTGCGCCTGCTCAATAAGGTTTGTTCAGGCGGGCGGTTCGGGGGGAGCATCCGTGAGCACGACGCCGTGCGCCGCCTCCCAGTCGTCGGTCGGGACCATCTCGATAGCGTCCCACGGGCATCCGTCAAGAAACGAGCCGTCGGGCCCTTTACTGGTGCATTTCTGGCAGCCGATGCAGAGATACGGATCGACCTCGATCCGCCCGAACGGCGGATGGTCTTCATCCGGAACCCAGAACATGCAGGCTTCAATGGGACAGTATTCGATACACGCCGGCGAGCCCGCGCAGCCCGTGCAGCAGTCTGTAGTGATGGCCAGAATACGGGGCTTCTTCTTGCGTGTCGCTTTGCCGTCGCCGACCGACATCGGCCAGTGCTTTTCGATAATTTCTATCATGCTGGGCTCCATTTTCGCGTCCGCTTGAGAACGCACCGAACAGCCTTAATTTAACACGACGGCGTGCCTACGCTCAATTACCAGTTGCGCGTCGTACGTTAAGAAACGCTTGAAAGAGACGTGGGAAAAAGGATACAACTTACGTAAAATCTTCATAAGGAGAATTCGCATGGAAACCGTCGCCGGAATCTTCCATTCACGCGCCGATGCCGGGCGCGCCGCCGAGAACCTGCGTGCCGCGGGCGTTGACAAGGACAGGATCAACCTCTTTATGCCGGGCACTTCGGAAGAAGAGCTCGAAGCGACCGTGCCGACCACGGAGACTGAGCAGCCCGGCATGGGCAAAGCGCTTGGAGGCGCCGTCGGCGGCGCGCTGGGTGTCGCCGGTGGAATGGAGATCGGCGCCGCAGTCGCCAGTCTTTTTGTCCCGGGCGTTGGACCTGTCATTGCTGCCGGGCTTCTCGGCGCGGCCCTGCTCGGCGTGGGCGGCGCAGCGACAGGTATTGCGGCCGGCGGCGCACTCGAAAGCGATATCGCGGCGGGGCTGCCGCATGATGAACTCTATATTTATGAGGATGCGCTGAGGAAAGGCCACTCGGTCATCATCGCTTTCGCGGAAGATGGCGCACAGGCGGACGCCGCACGAAACGTGCTGGCCCAAGCGGGGGCCGAAAGCATCGATGCCGCGCGCGAAAACTGGTGGCTCGGGCTGCGCGACGCCGAGCAGGAAAAATACGTCGAACATGGCCGCGATTTTAGTAAAGATGAGCCGCTCTATCGTCTCGGCTTCGAAGCGGCTTTGCACCCCCGGACGCGCGGCAAATCTTACCAGGAGGCGGCCGATCATTTGCGAGAGCGTCACGGCGATGTGTGTTCGGAAGATATCTTCCGGCGCGGCTATGATCGCGGGCGGGCCTACCACCAGCGCCTGCGGGAGAAACATAAAGGTTGATTGATACGCTGTTAAGCCTGGCCGTTCTGATCGGGATACTCGTCCTGAGCACGCTCATCACCAACTGGTTCGCGCGGACTATGTACAACCGCTGCGCCGCCTGCGGAACACTGAACGCCAAGCGCCGCACACAGTGCCGGGCCTGCAGCAAGGATATAAAATAGAAATAGTCCCGGCAGCGACGGCATGTTTATAGAAAACCGCCAGGAATAATAGGCGAAGCTCCGTAGGAGCGGCATGTTATAAAATTCAAGCTACCATCTCAACGGCGCGTGACATATCACTCCTGGCTTGGGTTCTTATTCTTACCTGGGACTATAAACATGCCGTACCTCCGGGGCAGTGGCTGGCAAGATAGCGTCAGTTACAACAAAAGAGTGTCACGCCAACCAGAGGCCTGGGTCTGAATAACGACTGGCGGTTACTCAGTTCGACCGATGAAAATTTAGATGCGCTTCTTTAGACCCTTATTGACAATTCTTCTCATCCCTATTTTTTATTCAGATTTCCGTCAAACTGCTATGGCTCAAAGCGTCCCCCCACCTGTCCCTCCCGAGTGGCAGACACACGCGGAGAAGACCGGCTATCGCGAGACCCCGCGCTATGACGAAACCGTCGCCTTTAGTCAAAAGCTTGCCGCCTCCTCCCCACTTCTGCGCTACACCGATTTCGGCACGAGCGGGGAGGGAAGAGCTTTACCGCTGCTCGTCGCGGCCTCGGGGGAAACTTTCACGCCGGACGGGGCGCGACGCGCGGGCAAGGCCGTCGTGCTCGTACAAGCCTGCATCCATGCCGGCGAGCCGGATGGTAAAGATGCGGGCCTTGCTTTGCTGCGCGATATCGCGATCACTAAAGCACGCGACCGCCTGCTCGACCACGCGGTGCTTCTTTTTATCCCGATCTATAACACCGACGGGCACGAACGTTTTGGCCCCTTTAATCGCATCAACCAGAACGGGCCCGCCGAGATGGGGTGGCGCACCACGACCACGAACCTGAATTTGAACCGCGATTACATGAAAGCTGATGCGCCGGAGACACGCGCCTGGCTCAAATTGTGGAACGCGTGGGCCCCCGACCTGTTCGTCGATTGCCACGTCACCGACGGCGCAGATTTTCGCTACAACGTGACCTACCAGTACGAGCACCACGAAAATGTTCCCGCGCCCATCCTCGCCTGGCAGCGTTCAGCCTTTGATGCGCACATTGTTCCGGCGACCGAAGCGGCCGGCAATCTTCTCTCCCCTTACTTGGAGTTTCGCGACAACCGTGATTTGACGAAAGGTATCGTGGGTTTCCTCCCGTCCCCCCGCTTCTCGACCGGCTACACGCCGTTGCGCAACCGCCCCGGCCTACTGATCGAGACCCACATGCTCAAAGACTACCGCTCGCGTGTGCGCGGCACGTATGACCTCCTGCGGTTCACGCTCGAAGAGGTAAACCGTGATCCCGCGAGCCTACTCCTTGCGGCGCGGCAGGCGGATGAACAGACGGTCGCTGCCGGACGCATCTACGACGCGGCCCGGCGCTACCCGCTGCGGTTGGAACTCACGGATAAAGCCGTCCCTTTCAAACTGAAAGCGGTCGAGTACCATCGTGAGTTAAGCGACGTCTCCGGCGCGGTCCGGGTGGTTTACGGAACAAAGCCGCTGGACCTGACGGTGCCTCTTTATGATGATGCGCGTGCGAGTGTGGCGGTCGCCCCCCCGCTCTACTACATCGTGCCGCCGCAGTGGAAAAGTGTCATCGAGGTGCTGGCGGCGCACGGCCTTCACCTCCGGCGACTCAACGCGCCTGCCACCCTGGAAGTTGAAAGCTACCGGTTCAGTGAAGCTAAATGGGCCGCGACGCCGTTTGAGGGGCGTGTGCTGCCGGCATTTAAAACGAAGCCGGTCAAAGAACGCAGAACTTTTCCGGCCCTGTCGGTCGTCGTCCCTCTGTCGCAACCATCAGCCAACGTGGCCGTCCACCTGCTGGAACCTGACGCGCCTGATTCACTGGTCGCCTGGGGCTTTTTCAATGCCATCTTCGAGCAAAAAGAGTTTGGAGAGAATTATGTGCTGGAAAAGCTGGCGCGCGAAATGTTGGCCGGGGATGAGAAACTGAGGGGCGAATTCGAACGGCGTGTCGCCTCGGATCCCAAATTTGCCGCCAGCGCTCACGACCGCTTACAATTTTTTTATGAGCGCTCGCCGTACTGGGATCAGGAGTTAGACCTCTACCCGGTCGGACGTATCATATCGGCGCCCGCCCTTAATTTGGGTGAGATGCCCTAAGCCCAGGCAAAGGGAAAGGGGACGTACACTTTTGCATACGCCCCCGGATCCTCTGATTTATTCTGATCGTAAATCTCTGCCTAGATTGTGCGGCGTCCGGTCAGAAGATTGATAACCAGAACGATTAACGCCACCACGAGCAGCAAGTGAATCAAACTACCGCCAATGCCGCCGATAGCGCCGATCAACCACAAAATCAGAAGTACTACAAGAATCGTCCACAGCATTTTAGTTCTCCTTTTTTTGAAGCGTCGCTGGCGAAAAACCTGCTTTTATCCCAAACAAATTCTTCCCCACGACCATCAGAACGACATCAACGATAGCAGTCGTCATGTGCGTTCAAACCCACGTAACATGTGCCGCTATTAAACTGTGCGGCGTCCGGTGATTAGATTAATAACGAAAACAATAAGCGCTACGACCAGCAGCAAGTGAATAAGCCCGCCGCCGATGTGTGCGACCAAACCAATAAGCCACAGCACCAGAAGCACCACCAGAATTGTCCACAACATAATTTCCCTCTCCTTTTTGATCGTCACCAATTGACGGTGATTTCTTGACCACGCCGATTATCTGAGCAAGGCCCGTGCCATCTTTCAAAGGTAACTCGTCATGACGCGTAAACCCAAATGTATGAATCGGTTAAGTGCGGTCCAAAAGGTCCGGAAAATAAAATAAGGGCGTTTGGCCGGTTTATTTGTATTGAAATACGCCATCATGCGTGATGGCGGCCTGTTTCAATTTGAGGCATGCCGTGGGAATTTTCTTACGCTAATTGTTTCCCGTTGAAAAAAAGCGGCAACCGGGGGGTGATCGTAATCATCGGAAGGTGGGCGGAAGAAGCTCGGTGCGGGTTGGGTCCAACTATATTGCTCTTTTTGATTTACCTTCTTGATAGTGTCTCATTCAGGAAGTAACCAAAATTTTGATTGTGCGCAAAGGGCTACCGGAACAGCGTCTTTATGTCGAGGGATTATCGATATCAAGCTGCTGTTTGAGCCATCGCACAAATTTTCGGGTGACTTTTAGGCTCTTTTTTCTGGACTTCGAGGGCTGTGGGCTGGTAAAGTAAAAGTCGGCGTTCGTGGCTGGACATCGGCGAACGCGCTCAAGTGACCAGGATCTCTCAGACACTCTCACGTGCAATTTACGCCTCCGTAGCTTGACGCTTTAATAACCCCGATTCTTTGCCATAGGTAAATTTTGTCAGTATGTGCAGCTTCCCCCTGATTTTGCTGCCGCTCAGGAGAATCTTATGCCATCCCCTTTGCCTCGTTTGATCCCCCGTTCCCAAAGACCCAGTCTTATTGTCGCCGTCGGATTGTTACTGCTGCTGCTCGCGGCGAGCGTCTTTATCATTTATCAGCGTCGCCAGCCGGTCGTTCAACAGATCAATTACACGGAGATGCGCGCGCTTGGTGAGAGCGGGATCGCAGCTACTTTAACTGTCGATGGCGAGGTTCTGACAGTCGTCGGGCGCGACGGCACGATCTCACGGGCGATTGTCACCAGTGAAGTCGCTAAACAGGAGATTGTCAGCCTTTTCGCCAAAAGCAATCTGCCGGTCGAATTCCGGTCGCTCAGGCCGAGCCCGGTGTCGACGGCCTTGAACTGGCTTATCCCGATCCTGACTTTGGCGGTCTTTGGATTTGTCGTCTGGCGCGTATTCGCCAGTATGGGCGGGCGCGGCGGAGATTTTACCCTCACCGATGCCAACGGCAAGCAGACGGTAAATTTCAACGATGTGGCGGGTGTCGATGAAGCGAAAGCGGAATTGGCCGAAACGATAGAATTCTTGCGTGATCCGGCGCGCTTTGGTCGTTTGGGGGGACGCGCCCCGCGCGGCATCCTTCTCTCCGGCCCTCCGGGAACCGGTAAAACACTGCTCGCCCGGGCCGCGGCCAAAGAGGCCGGCGTGCCTTTTATTTCAGTTTCAGGCTCAAGCTTTCAGGAAAAGTTCGCCGGCCTTGGCGCCGCACGCGTGCGCCGTCTCTTCGCCGAGGGACGCAAGCTCGCCCCATGTCTGATTTTCATTGATGAGATTGACGCGCTGGGCCGCCAACGCGGGCGCGGCAACGATTCGGCCTCCGCCGACCAGGATCAAACACTCAATCAATTGCTCGTCGAAATGGACGGCTTCGATCAACTGAGCGGCGTGGTCGTGATCGGCTCGACCAACCGGCCCGACATCCTCGACAAGGCTCTGACTCGACCCGGCCGGTTCGACCGTGAGATTGCCGTGAATCTGGCCGATGTGCGCGGACGTGAAGCCATCTTGAAGGTTCATGCTCGCGGCTTGCACCTTGAGCCTGAACTGGACCTGCAGTGGATCGCGCGCGGGACGCCCGGGTTTTCCGGCGCCGATCTCGCCAATCTGCTGAATGAAGCGGCCATCGCCGCGACGCGCGACGGCTCGGAAGCCATCGGCCGCTCGCACGTCGAATACGCGCGCGACAAAATCCTGATGGGCGCCGAGCGCCACGGCTTCATGATGGATGAGGACGAGCGCTATGCGACCGCCGTTCACGAGGCGGGACACGTCGCCGTCGGCGTCGCCGTCAGGAACGGCGACCCCATTCACAAGGTCTCAATCCTGCCGCGTGGACGCGCCCTCGGCGTGACCCAGTCGTTGCCGGAACGCGATCGCTTAATGAAAAAGCGCGAGTATCTCGAAGACCAGATCGCGATGCTTTTGGGGGGCCGCGCCGCCGAGCAGATCCTTCTCGATACGATGACGGCCGGCGCTTCCAACGACATCGAACGCGCTGTGGAGATCGCGCGCCGGATGGTTGCAGAGTTTGGCATGAGCCCCTTAGGCCCGATTCATCTTGGCAAGCCCGAAGACCCGCACAGCCAGGCGCTGCTCGACCGTATCGAGCAGGCGACCAGCGAGATCATCAATACTCAGATGCAGCGCGCCTGTGAGGCTGTTGAAACCCGCCGTGAAGCAATCGCGCGTCTGGTCGCCGGCCTGATGGAACGCGATACGCTGGATGGGTAAGACACCCACCACTGTTTCGGGTTTCAGGCGGCGACCCGAGCCGATTAAAGACCCCGGGGCTATATTAAAAAGCCCACGTGGCTGGGGGCGGCGGTAATAATTCCCGCCGCCCGCTGCCTCTACTTTTCGCTTCAACCCGTCTAAATACTTGCCTGTGATAGGACTTCTCCTGTAACGTAAGGGGGCACGGTAAGAGATTGCCTGTATCCTTCTGCTCTAGCTCCCGATAAATTTGGAAATGGCTTATCCAGGCGCTGCGCGTATTGAACTGCCGATTCTTCAAGAGCTCGTCGCCACGGGCGGCATTGAAGACGTGTGCTTTCTCTACGAGCGACTCGTTGCTTATTTCCCCCAGCTCGACGAGTCCGAAGTACGGGCGCTCAGTAACGGTCACATTGAGCAATGGCGCAGGCTTGTCCAGCGCGCCGGTCGCGCGCTCGCCGATAAGCGACAGGTCGAGCGCCACCGCGGGCGCTGGGTGATTACCGCCGCGGGGCGCAAGCGCGCACTGGACGAAGGGTCCCATTTCTCACTCGCCGACTCGTCTCTGAATGCTACTGCCGCCCGCCCGCCGGCCTTCTCTCATGCCGATATCCAGCAGATGCTTGTAGAGATCGGGCGCGTTCTGGGTTACCACGCGGTAAAAGAGTTCGAGTATTACGACGTAATCTGGCGCCAGAGCGAAGCCAGTCCGCGCCTGAGCCACGTCTTCGAAGTCCAGCACAAAGGTAACATGGACGCCGCGCTCGCCAAGCTGAAGCAGGCCTACGAAGCGCAGCGCTCAAAGCCCTTCCTCATCATCACCAGTGAGCGCGACACGAACCGGGCCCACAAAAGCCTCAGCCCCGCGCGCACGGGACCTTTTCATGAGATCGAGAAGGTGACGACGATCTTAAGTTTCGAGCAATTGAATAAGCTTCACCGCGCCCTCACGTCGGTCGGAGAGCTTCTCGCGGAATTCCTCGAACGATGACGGCTACGACGCCACTACGCAAACAGTATCTCGACATCAAAAAGCGTCACCTGGACGCGCTCCTGCTTTTCCGCATCGGCGACTTTTATGAGGCTTTCGACGATGACGCGCGGCTGCTCGCCCGCGAGCTGGACATCGCGCTGACCTCAAAGCCGATGGGAAAAAATGTGCGCGTCCCGCTCGCGGGCATTCCACACCATAGCCTCGAACGCCACCTCGCAACATTGATCTCACGCGGCCACCGCGTCGCCATCTGCGAGCAACTGACGGAGACCCCGCAGAAGGGCGAGACCGGAAGCAAGCTGATCGAACGCGATGTGGTGCGTATCGTAACCCCGGGCACCGTGGTCGAACCCGGTCTGCTTCACAGCAAAGCGAACAACTACTTGGCCGCCTATGTCACGGACGGAAAACGCGCGGGAATCGCCTATGCGGATATTACGACGGGAGATTTTGCGGTCACGGAGCTGGAGACAGAAGCCGCCGTGCTCGAGCTCCAGCGCATCGCGCCCGCGGAGGTTCTCGTCCCGGCCGACATCTCAGCCGCGGAGAGCAATGCGCTGCCGGGCTTCATCACGCGCTTTGATGCCGAACATTTCAACTACGAAAGGGCCCGCCGCGCGGTGCTGAGCCATTTCCAGGCGCGCACACTCGTGCCCTTCGGGTTGTCGCGCTGGCAGCTCGCGACGGCCGCCGCCGGCGCGATCATCGCCTACCTCGGCGAGACGCGGGCCGCCGCCGACGGGAGGCTGGCCCGTCTCACGAGCTATCAAACGGGAAGCTTCATGACGCTCGACACGCAGTCGATGCGCAGCCTTGAGATTTTTGAAAGCAGGTCGGGCGCCCCGACGCTGCTCGCGACGCTCGACCGGACGCGCACGGCGGTCGGCGGCCGCCTGCTGCGGCGATGGCTCCGCCAGCCGCTGATGGATATCGCGGAAATCACCAGGCGTCAGGAACACGTCGCATGGTTTCGTAGCCACAGGAAAGAGCGCGCCGAGCTGTCCGCGGTTCTCGAATCCATCCACGATCTGGAACGGCTTTCCGCCCGCGCCCGCGCCGGGGTCGCGTCTGCGCAAGAGGTTCTTGCGCTGGGCCAGAGTCTTGAGGCACTCCCGCGCCTGCGTGCCCTCCTGCAGAAGGAGGCGGGACGCTTCGGCACTGTGCTCTCCGCGCTCCCTTTGTGCGAGGCGACCGTTTCCCTGATCCGCTCGGCCATCTCTGATGAGCTGCCGGCGCGGTCGGAACACGTCGGTTTGATTCACGAAGGCTTCTCCGAGGAACTGGACCGCTTGCGCCTGCTTTTGCGCGACGGGAGGACGTACCTTGCGGAGATGGAGCAGCGTGAGCGCGCCCGCACCGGCATCAGAAGCCTGCGCGTCGGCTACAACAAGGTTTTCGGCTACTTCATCGAGGTCACGCGCCCCAACCTGCACCTCGTGCCGGATGATTACACGCGCAAACAAACATTGGCCCAGTCCGAACGCTTCGTCACGCTGGAGCTCAAAGAGTATGAATCACTGGTGATCAATGCGCAGGAGCGCATTGCCGAGCTGGAGTCCAGCCTGTTCCGCCGCGTCTGCGCTGAAATCAGTAAGAACCGGCAGGAGATTCTCCTGGCCGCCGGCGGAGTGGCTTACCTGGATGCTACGGGGTCGTTCGCCGAGACGGCCGCCCTGTTCGGCTACGTGCGGCCGACCGTGGCCGATACGCCCGAGCTCCTGATCAAAGGGGGCCGGCATCCTGTGCTGGAAACAATTACGGGTCGCGAAAATTTTGTGGCCAACGATTTAGAGCTCGGCGGTGAAGGCAAGCCGCAGATCGCTTTAATCACGGGCCCGAACATGTCCGGCAAATCAACCTACCTGCGGCAGGCCGCGCTGATCGTGTTAATGGCCCAGACGGGGAGCTTTGTCCCGGCTAGCGAAGCGATCATCGGAGTCTGTGATCGCATCTTTACTCGCATCGGGCTCTACGACAGTATCGGCAGCGGTGAGTCCACCTTCATGACGGAGATGGTCGAGACCGCGCAGATCTTGCATCATGCGACGCCGCGCTCCCTGATTCTGCTCGACGAGCTCGGGCGCGGCACATCCACCTACGACGGCCTGGCGGTGGCGCGCGCCGTGATTGAATACATCCACAACCATCCGCACATTCGCTCAAAGACGCTTTTTGCGACCCACTATCACGAGCTGACGGAGCTCGCGAGCTTCCTCCCGCGCCTCGAAAACCTGTACGTCGAAATCGCGGAGGAGGGGAGCGATCTGGTCTTCCTTTACAGAATAGGTCGCGGCAGCGCATCCAAAAGCTACGGCGTTTATGCCGCTAAGCTGGCCGGCCTGCCGCACCCCGTCGTGCGCCGCGCCGAACAGCTCCTCAACGAATATGAGTCTCATTCGGAGATGAAAGGGCTCAAGACGGCAAGCGCAGAGCACGACCATGGGCCCTCGCATCCCGCGACGCACGAGTCAGCCCTCGGGCAGATGCTCAATGACATTGACCCTGATGCCCTCTCGCCCGTCGAAGCTTTGATGAAACTCTACGAGCTCCGGCGGCAGGCCGAGAGGGAGAAGGGGAGCAGAGGCGTCCGGGCTGTTAAGAGTGCTTGAATGCGCGTGGACTCCACAATATTTTGTGGCCCCGTCCCATGACAATAGGGCCCTCAAATGTCACAGCGGCTATTCCGTCAACATCCCGGTCACGAGCTGCGGCTACAGGATTTTGTGATTTGGCTACAAAAATCGCTCATTGCCGAAATGCCCGCCAGGAAAAACGACGCTTGCCGTAGTCCGAATAATAGACAATGGATTATGACCCTTCCATCTGTGACATAAGGACTCCAACTGTATTTATTGCTCATCCGGATCAAGCGCTTCGCAAGCAATTAACCCTGCGCCCCCCCGACGTGCATCATAATTGCCCCTGAAGAGGTCTCGCGAAAATGGAACTGCTGCAAATCGGTTCTCCCGGACGAGAACTCTAACGTGTTCCTCGTTTGTATCGAAGTCAACTTCTGACTCCGACGGGAATGGCCCGGGCACTTTGTTGCGGATCATAAGACGCGTGGCTAGGTCTGCCAAGTCTTTGTTACGTTTTATCCGCCATCTGCTCGGGCTTATGCACAACCTCGCCGTGCTGTTCTAAGATTTCTCGCAGGTCGTCGCGCATCCCTTCGATCTCGTCAATGGATGCGCCGAAGCGCCGCTCGATCTCCGCTTCGTTCAAAGTGCTGAGCGAGTAATTTAATGCCGCTTCATACACGGCCAGCTCATCCTCTGACACTCTGGCCTCTATTACCGCGACCGATGCCACTTTCTCTCTTTTAATTGTTTCCATATCACTTTAACTCGTTAGGCAGGTCATCACGTTCGATGCGCTCCCACTTGCCACTGCTCACGCGGCTCTGCCGATTGGCTCGCGTGGTCCTAAAGCTTGTGTGATGCTTCCCATCTGGCGTAAAGACGTGAGTGCGACCGCGTGGGCCGATGAAAATGTAGTTGCCGCTCTCAATATCCAGATAGCTTTCATTCGCTGTCGTCTTATCGCCGGCTGCCTCGCTCGTTGGCCTGCCAGCATCAGCGTGGCGACCTTCGCCGTGCGGTGTGCGCTTAACCATGTTAGAACTTTAGCACGTAGGCATCCACATCGGTGGGTTTGATCCGCCAGACGCGATTGATAATTATATCACCCAGCTTGAAAACGGGAGATCACACGCTCACATCGGGACTGAACGACTTCGCGTGGGCCCTCGTCGTGTTGAGTTCGTTCCCGCGGGCGATGCTGATCATGGCCGGGACGTTCGGGCTCTGGCGGGCCGGGCTGATCTCGAAGGCGCTCTTCGCGGCGGGGATCACAGCCGTCGTGCTCGTCTTGCTGGGCGGCACGACGTGGCTGAGCGGTGGATTCTGGGCACCGGACGGCGCCTATCCGCGGTTCGTCTCGCCCGTCATCGGCCTCGTGTGGGTCGTGGTCGTGAGCCGTGTGCTCTTGACCCGAACTCCTGCGACGCGTGCTGGGTGGTGAGACGGACGCTGGCCAGCGACTTCGAGGGCGAGCCGCAAGCGGGGTTCCGCTCGCCGGGCTAACCCCATCGGCGGGGATGCATGCCCCTAGGCCGCGTCCCCGCCCACTACCGAGCAAGTGGACAGCCGGGAGAGCTCTTTCAGTACGTGCATCGAAGCCGTTTAACCAGGAGTCAACATGAAGCACAAAATCGTCATTATCGGGTCCGGCAAGGCCGGCACCGCCCTGCAAACGGGCCTTTGGCGCGCGCTCTGGAAACCGCGGCCGACGGCAAGACTGTCATCGACGTGACCAATGCGCTCAGCCCTGACTTTCAGCTGGCCGTGGGCTTCACGACGAGCGGGGCCGAAAAGCTGCAGAAGGTCCTTCCCCGCGCACATGTCGTCAAGGCCTTTAACACAGTTTTCGCCCAGCACATGAGCACGGGCAAAGTGAATGGCGAACAGCTGACCGCCTTTGCAGCCGGTGACAACGAAGCTGCTCGCAAAGCCGTGCTCGAACTGGCCAAGGCGATCGGCGTCTCAGTCAGGAACTGGTTTCGGTCGATGCCCGTGGTGCTGAAGCTGCCGCCGATTGGGGCAGCTTGCAGTCTCCGGAAAACTATCTCGGCTATGAGCGCACCGAGAACTTTGCGTCTCCCGGCGGCACACAGTTGGACAAGCGTCGCGTCTATGCTGCCCCCGCGCGGTTGAGCCTCAATCAGTGGGCCCTGTCGGGTGATTGGACGGTGGAGAAACAGGCCACTGTGCTGAACAAGGCCAACGGGCAGATCGCCTACAGCTTTCACGCCCGCGATCTTCATCTCGTCATGGGTCCGTCAGCGCGCGGAAGTTCCGTGCGGTTCCGCGTAGCTCTGGATGGGCAGCCGGCGGGCGCTGCTCACGGAATTGACGTTGACGACCAGGGCAACGGCACGGTTACCGGACAGCGGCTGTACCAGCTGATCCGGCAACCGAAGCCCATCACCGATCGACAGTTCGAGATCGAGTTTCTCGAATCGGGCGTGGAGGCTTTTGCGTTCACGTTCGGCTGATCCACGGCAGAGGCTATTCAGCCCCGGCACAAGGAGCGGGACACCAAGCAACATAAGCAATTCAACATCGAAGGGCACGGCCTTACTTCGGACAATGCCGGTTTGCGACCGCTACCGGAGAACGGTCGCTCACCTCGAACAATTACTCCCGGCATGCGCAATCCGCGCCTTGAGACTGGTCTTCGGCCGCTGGCGTTTTCACCGGTTAACATAGATAATTTGAGGGTACGCGGGGTGGATGACCATATTTGACTTGGTCCGTTATGGTCACCGGGAGAAGGAAATTTCGGCTCGGTCAACTTGGTCTGCCTCCGCAGAAGTTGGGCTCGAGCGACGCTGATCTAAGGAGCATAATTTGGCCACAACCACCGCTCAAATCGCCGCCACGGGTTTGCAGCCGGAGCAATATCTCACACTGCTTGAGCTCTCGAAAGCGATCGCGTCTCATCGCGACTTATCGGGACTCTTCCATGATCTCGCCTGCCGGTTGCGGACTCTCTTCAATTTCCGCCACCTCGGGGTGATGCTTCACGACAGTTCGCGAAACGTGATGCGGTTGCGCCTCCTGGAAACGTGCGAGCCCACAAAGTGGCCGGCGCCGACCGAGGTCCCGATGGAAGGTTCAATCGCCGGCTGGGTTTGGCAGAATCAGGAGCCGGCTGTCATTCACGACATCGTGTCGGAAGATCGCTTTCCGCTGGCGAAGACTCTGCTCGATCATCCGGTCAGGGCAGTATGCAGCCTGCCCCTCACGACCGCCCATCAACGACTGGGAGTGCTTAACTTCTGGAGCGACAAACCGGGCGTCTACGATCATCTCGACCTCGAATTTGCCGGGCTGCTGGCGGCGCAAATTGCTGTTGCCGTCGAAGCGCAATGTCATCAGCAGAAGCTGGCGCACGAGCGTGATCGCTGCCAGTTGCTGTTGGAGATCATCCACACGCTCGTCTCGAATCTCAATTTGCGCGAACTCCTCTCAGCCATCTCCGGTTGTCTCCGGCGGGTGGTGCCCCATGACGTCGCCGGTCTCGCGCTTCACGATCCGGGAATCAATAAGCTGCGGGTCACGGCGCTGGATTTTCCCGAGCACGAGGACGTGTTTATTGAGGGTGAGATCATTGATCTGGAGGGGACCGCCGGGGGACGCGCTTTCACCACACGCCAACCCGTCATCGGCGACTTGGATCTTTCAACTGATCCCCTCGGTAAACGTACCGGGGTCAGATCCACCTGCACTGTCCCCCTGATCTCGCATGACCGCGTACTCGGTGTTCTGGGTGTCGGGAGGCTCAGCGAGAACGCTTTCACTGGAGACGACGCAGGGCTGCTCGTCGAGGTGGGCAAGCAGGTCGCGATTGCCGTCGAGAACGCGCTGGCGTATCGCGAGATCGATGCGCTCAAGAACAAGCTGCAGGAAGAGAAACTTTACCTCCAGGAAGAGATTCAAACGGAATACAACTTCGAAGAGATCATCGGCACGAGCCCGACTCTGAGGCGCGCGCTGCAGCATGTGGAGACAGTGGCGCCCACCGACTCGACGGTTCTGATTTTCGGCGAGACCGGGACTGGCAAGGAGCTGATCGCACGCGCGCTTCACAATTTGAGCGCCCGGCGGGAACATACGCTGGTCAAGGTGAACTGTGCGGCGATTCCGACAGGACTGCTCGAAAGCGAGATGTTCGGTCATGAGAAGGGCGCATTTACCGGCGCCGTCGAACAGCGCAAGGGCCGGTTCGAGCTCGCCGACCGCGGAACAATCTTTCTCGACGAGGTCGAGGAGATTCCGCTTGAGTTGCAGCCGAAATTGCTGCGCGTGCTTCAGGAGCATGAGTTCGAGCGGTTAGGGAGTAGTAAAACGATCCACGTGAACGTGCGCGTGCTGGCCGCGACCAATGCTGATCTGGCGCAACTGGTGGCCGAGAAAAAGTTTCGCAGCGATCTTTACTACCGCCTCAACGTTTTTCCAATCGCTTTACCTCCGCTGCGTGAACGACCTGAAGATATTTCACTGCTGGTCCACTTCTTCGCACAGCGGTTTGCGCAACAGATGAAGAAACCGATCGAAACGATCCCGGCCGAAACGATGGCTGAACTGACCGCGTATAGTTGGCCCGGTAATATTCGCGAGCTCCAGAATCTCATCGAACGAGCCGTGATTCTTTCGCGCGGCTCCGTGCTTGAAGTCCCGCTGGCCGAGTTGAAGCGATCGGCGAATGTCGTTCTCGCGAATCAGGTTCAGAGGCCGGTGAAACTTGAGGCGGTCGAACGCGAGCACATCATGAAGGTCTTGCGTGAGACGGGTTGGGTGATTGGTGGTGTCGCGGGCGCTGCCGCCCGTCTGGGCCTGAACCGGACGACGCTCAATAACCGGATGCGAAAGTTGGGTATTACACGGCCACGTCCGGCATAGCCAACAAGCTATCCCTTGTCTCCTCTGTTTTTCCTCTGTGCCCTCTGTGGTTCAAATTTTTTGTTCGCGGCTCGGTCACAATCATTGGAAAACCGCGATCAGACCGACCCATCCGCAGCTGTGACCACCGCCCGTCATTTGACTGAATACGGTCACCCGCGAGTCCCTCTCACTTTTCAGTCAACTTCCTCAGCTATTGATTATAAAGGAAATTGACGTTAGCTGACGGTTAGCCGTCCGTGGCAAGCGTGTTGCCTTGTGAGCAAGCGACACGCGGGCGCAAGGCAAAGGCATTGTCGAGTTGTCAGGCAGGAGGATACTTCTGCCGCCCGCCGCGACGAGGTATGTAACTCTGGGTGGACTACTTAACATGAGCTCTTCGGCCGGTTATATCCTATATGTAGAAGACGACGAGGATATTCGCGAACTCGTGACTTACGTACTGGCTCGGAGCAATTACACGGTCGTTGCCGCCGAGAGCTACGACGCCGCGCTGCTGCTGGCGCGGGTAAACCGGTTCGATCTGTATCTGATCGACAACTGGATGGCCGGA
>CAYLJO010000123.1:0-17807 GCA_964383905.1 uncultured Blastocatellaceae bacterium | reverse complement strand
TTGGATCTGGACAACTTAATGCAACAGGAGCCATATAATTATGGTAAGTAGGCAGCTCGGTGTGATCGAAAAATACCTCCATCCGAATGCGGCAAGACTCGCTCGCGAGCAGGTTAACGAATTCGCCTCCTCGCTCCTTCTTCTCGCCAAGTCTCTGGCATACCAGCGGGGAGATGATGAGGTCCTGAGCACGCACATCAAGGAGGCCCTCAATATCCTCCGGAGTCGCCGGAAAGAGAGGCACCGAAAAGAATTATTGATCGCTTCGGGCGGCGCTCTATTCGGTTTCTTCGTCTCCGGATTTGTGACCGAGCTTTTATCCGGACACAGTAAGGTCGTGCTTGCGTTCTACGTCCTGGCGGGGATTCTGGGGTTAACGCTGGTATTTTCCGGTTTACAAGAGTAGCCCTTCGGGCGCCCCCTGAGCAGCGGGCCGGAGCAAGGAACGTTGCCGCGCTTGATCGCGGCAAGGCGGTCAATTCCTGAAAGGGCCGGCGCATCCCGCGCGCAATAATGAAAGCGCCATCTGACAAACACGTTGTCTGGAGCCTTGTCACGGCTGCCTGTCTCTTACTCGTTGCGCCCGCTACTTCGCGGGCAGGGAAAGAGACGTGGATCAGCGTCCGCTCCCAAAACTTCTTCCTCGTCGGGAACGCGGGCGAGCGCGACATCCGGCAGGTTGCGGCGAGTCTCGAACAATTCCGTGATGTTTGCCAGCGCCTGCTCGGCAGAGATTATTTCGACCCGTCAGTACCTGTCACGATCATCGTCTTCCGCGATAACAACGCCTACAGACCGTTTAAGCCACTTTCTTTGGAGCACCCGGATGATGTGGCCGGTTACTTTCAGGCCGACGCGGACGTGGACTACATCACGATTTGCCTTGATCTGGAGGACCGGAGAAATCCGGGTTCCCTCGGGATACACGAGTATCTTCACCTGCTCGTCAAGAACAAGCTGCGCGGCGCGCCTCTCTGGTTCAAAGAGGGGTTGGCCGAGTACTACAGCACGGCCGAGGTCTCGAAAGACCATAAAATTACGCTCGGACGCCCCATCCGGAGCCGCGTATCTGTTCTTCGTGACCAGGAGCTTTTGCCGCTGCAGAAGCTTTTGACCGCGGATTACTACTCTCCCTACTACGTAGAGCGAGATCAGCGCGGCCTCTTTTATGCCGAGTCGTGGGCGCTTGTCCATTATTTACTGAGCGGCAAAGGCGGCGCCCGCCGGGCGCAATTATCGTGTTACCTGAACCTGGCAGCGTCGGGGATGCCGGTCGAAGAGAGTTTCGCGCAGGCTTTTCAAACAAGCTTCGCCGCGGTGGAAAAAGAGTTGAGGGGTTACATTTATCTCGCCCGGTACCCCGAGCAGGTCAAAACATTTGACGAAGGGTTGGGGTTTAGTACGGACATGCAGGTCGCATCTCTCAGAGAGGCGGAAGTAGAGGCGTATCTGGGTGACCTGCTCCTGCATAGCGACCGGCTGGACGAGGCGGCCGGATACCTTCACAGGGCGGTCGCGCTCGACCCGCAGCTCGCCAGGGCCGACACCTCGCTCGGCATCCTGCGCCTGCGGCAGAACCTCTTCGGCGAGGCGAAGCAGCATCTACAACGCGCGATGGCCTCCGACCCGCAGTACTATCTCGCGCACTACTATTACGCCGACGTGCTCGGGCGCGAAGGGCTGGCAACGGAGCTTTCGGTTAAAGGCTATGCCGAGACCACCAACGTGATCAGGGCCGAGCTTAAAAAGGCCATCGAGCTGGCCCCGGGATTTGTTGAGCCGTACCGGCTTCTGTCTTCGGTCGAGCTGGAGAGGGGCGGGCATCTGGATGAAGCCGTTACCTTGCTCAGGCAGGCGCTGGCGATTTCGCCCAGGCGACAGGATGTGACGCTTTTGCTCGCACAGGTCTACCTGAGCAAAGGAGAGTTGAGCGCCGCCCGCCGGTTGCTGGAGGCAGTGATTCACGACAGCATTCACCCGTACTTTCACACCGAAGCCCAAAAGCTTCTGGCCACCGCCCGGTCCAGGGAGGAGGCTCTGGGGCGTCCCACATCTGCGGACAACGAGGCGCCAACGGAAGTATTCTCGCCGGTCGCGACCGAGCCGTGTGATATGCCGCAGCCGGGGCCTCAGCTTAAGAAGCTCCGCTTTAACGGCGAACAGGTCTGCGGCCGTCTGGTGAGTATCGAGTGCGCGGAGACGGGGGTCATGCTCTCCATAGATACCGGCGGGCGCACCCTCAGGTTACGCCGGGACGCGTTCAGCAGTATCAGGTTTGTCAGCTACACGGCGGAAATTAAAGGCCGGTTGAGCTGCGGCCTGCGTACCCCTCCGGTCCCCGTGCTTGTCACCTACCGGTCAGACAAGAGGGGCGCGACGAAGTCTGACGGCGAGGTGATCGCCGTAGAGTTTGTGCCGGAAGAATGGGGTCGTGAGAGATAGCTGGGGATTTTGCCGCGGTCTACCGGCATCGCCACGTTGGGTGGCGGATTTGCCGGGTCTCAGGAATGGCGTCGATATCGACATGCGTTACCTGTGCATGTCTGGTGCTCACTTCCTGCCTTTCTTCTTCCCGCTCGCCAGCCTCAGCACGTCACCCGGTTGACACTTAAGCCCGCGGCAGATCCTCTCCAACGTGCCGAAGTTGATCCCCAGCGCCTTGCCTTTCTTTAACCGCCACAGCGTCGTGTGGCTGACGCCCGTCTCTTTCGCCAGCCAATAGAAAGACCGCCCGTGCTTTTCCAGTAGCTCGTCAACTCGAACCTCCACCACGACACGCATCCTCCTCTGACATATTAATCATGCCTACATCTATTATACCACAATCGAAATATATTACTTGTAAAATATATCTCATGTTTGACATATATACGATGGCTGATTTAAGATCAAGGAGAACCGAGTTTAGCTAACTCTCTTCTCAGCTCCTCTGGGATCATCCGGATCACCTGAAGCCAACAGCTCAAGCACCGCCGCGGGATCAGGATGTTGACACGCCATTTCATCACGCAACTTAAGGCCAATTCCGCCGGCGAGTCTGGCCGTGTATGCGCGGTCGCTCCGGGTCATGCGCTGCTCGGACAGGATTCCACGGAACAACCGCGGGGCAGCTAAATAGTGAGGCCGCGATTAATTGTCTGAGGGTGGCTGTCAGACATCGTCTTCCGGCACCAACCGCATGAGGGGGCAGAAGCACCTTATGGCTGAAGCAACTAAGATGAGAAACAATGACGACGGCAGCGCCGCGAATGAAGACCAGTGGCCGGGGATAGACTCCAGGTACCGGTTGATCGTGGTGGCGGCTTTAAGAAGCAAGCAGTTGCAGCAGGGCTCGCCCCCGAGGATCGAAGCTAATCTCGGGAGGCGTAGACCGACCAGCATTGCGCTCGAAGAGGTTAAACGCGGCCTCGTCCCCTTCACGATCGACGACAGGATCTGAGGCCAAGGGGGTCAGGGTTTAAACTGCCCGCCGCGGCCCGATCGAGGAGAAACAGAGGGGGCCCGGGACGGTAGAGAGAAGTTAGTGATACTGAAAGCGGCGCGGGGATGAGAGAAGCGGGAAAGTTCGCAGTGTTCTGGCAGAGCACCGAATACCATCTGACGAAGGAAATAGCGTTCACCTACCACAGCAGCCTGCGCGGCAAGGTTAAAGGCGCTTCGCTCACCAGTTTGTGCGGCGCACACATCGGGCTGATCCCTTACGAAGGCGGGACGTATGCGAGCGGGAAACCGATGCCCTGCCTGTATGATGAGCCACCGGTGGGCTCCCTCTTATGCCAACATTGCGCGCGATCACTGGCGAGGCGGAAAGGCTTAGCGCGCATTCTGTCGCACCTCTTTCATCACTGGCGCGGCTCCCGGGCAGGAGCACGGGCGCTGGGCTGGCGCATGTGAAGCAACCGGGGGCATCGATTCCGAGATCAATCCTGTGTTGCGGCTCACCGTATCGATCAAATAAAGGGGGATTATGCCAGGGCTCAGAGAACGCGGCGTCTACCGGCTTCCCGACGGAAGAGAGTTCATCGCGCATGCAGTCTTCCGGGGCGGGTATGCCCTCTACACACCGGAGGCCTGGGAATATTATGGCATGCGCGCGTATGAATCGGACGGGGAGGGTCAGATCCGTTTGAACGGGCGGCTCACCTACTGGCGCATCGGAGATTTAACCGACACCGGCCGGACGGCACGCTCCCGCTCCAGGAGCGGTGCCGCACAAAAACCCTTCGTAGGTTAAATGCGGGTCATGGATCTTTTCTGCCATTAGCCGGGAAACACAGCCACCCTCTTCCATGGGTAAAGAGAGGTGGGATTTCGGAGTGCGCCAGACCTTTCGATCACAGGAGACGTCTACCAGAGCGGCCGTCCGAGGCGCGTGAAGCTCATGGATCCCACAGCCTGCGTGCGGAGGTGATGGGGGCGATTGAAGAGGAGGTCCCGGGTGAGATATTTGATCGAATTTCAGTACAAGCCATACATCTCGACGCGGCCTGACGATGAACAACGGGATAAAGAGATCAGCTTTGAGAACAGCGACACGGCGCTGATCCCCAACGTCGGCGACAGTGTGGTCTACAGGTACGGGGGGGAGGACAGGACTTTCAAAGTCGTGAGCCGGAATTTCTCGTACGGCGAGGTGGCCAATGTGGAGAGGGTCGAACACTGTACGGTGACGATCGTGGTCACGGACGTCGCCGACCTACGGATGAGGGAAGGAGGTTGGGGGGACCAGACCTCGGCGTCGGATACCAATAATTAACCCCCCGGCCATAATCAGGTCCGAGGGCCCCACGATCAAGAGAATGGCCATGCACGTGCCCGTCCGCATGGTTCGTCATCCGCGGCCTCGTTGCAAGAAGGAATACCATCAACGCGAATTGCTCTTTGTCCCCTCTTTTCGAGGCACGGTGTCGCGTCTTTATGCCGCCCGAAGCGCCTCAGGCCCGGACGCCGGCTCGGCCACACCGGCGGGCCTGATTGATCTTGCCAACCCCAACAGTTGTAATGTGCGAATGCCCCACCAGTTGACGTCGATCTCGTACCAGGTGAGTCCATGGCGGGCGGCCGCCGGATGCGCGTGATGATTATTGTGCCAGCCTTCGCCAAAGGTCAGCAGCGCAACCCACATACTGTTGCGTGAATCGTCGCGCGTCGCGAACCGGCGCGTCCCCCACAGGTGCGTCGCCGAGTTAACCAACCACGTGGTATGCAGCTCGACGGTGACGCGGAAGAACACGGCCCACATCAGATAAGACCAGCCTCCAAAGCCGAGCAGCACGAGGGCGAGGAGGGCTATCGGCAACCAGTAGAGTCGGTTCAGCCAGAGATGAAATCCGTCCTTGGCCAAATCCGGGGCGTACCGGTTGAGCACTGACTGTTCCTGCCGCTGCGCCGTGCCACTGACGATCCAACCGATATGTGACCACCAGCGGCCATCGCGTGGGCTATGCGGGTCGCCGGGCGCATCCACGTGGGCGTGGTGCATGCGATGCGTCGCCACCCAGTCGATCGGTCCACCCTGCAGCGCGAGCGCGCCGCAGAGCGTCAGGAGATACTCCACCGCCTTCGGCGTCCTGTAGCTACGATGCGTTAACAGTCGGTGATAGCCCATGCCGATCCCTAAACCGCCGCTCACCCAATAGAGGAAGGCGGCGAGGACAAGCGCCGGCCACGAAAACAGAAAGGGCGCGGCCACCGCGCCGAGATGAAAGAGCGACAGGATCATGATATTGGTCCAGTTAGGGCCCTTGCCCCTTTCGTCAATGATTGCTTTACGCATTCGAACTCCTCGACTGAGATTACCTGGCTAATCATCTCATCATGTGGTGATCGGCATCCACCCCAAGCGTAGCAAATTAGCTCGACCGAGTTTGTAATAGTTATGTAAGAGCCTCCCCGTGCTTGATATTTTTCAAAAGTATTAAGTGAGGATCAGGGGTCAGAATGCGGCAGGCAGTAGATTGAGCCTTGCAGCCGAGGCATGAAATAATGCATCATAGTCTTCAGCAACTCCTTCTCTATTGCGTCAATAGATAAAGCGCCCCCGGCAATAAAACGGTTTTGCCGGGGGCGCTTCAAGTCTTTCAGTCTCAGCCGGGTTCTGAAATCGCCGGGGCGGCCGACAACGGATCTCAACCGGGACGAGATTCCGGGGATGCGAAACAGGTAGGGCGCCACGCGCGAGTGGCCCTCCAGAGATCTTCATGCCGGCTCGCGTGAGAGGTGGAACATTGGCCATCGTTGGGAAGAATACGGAAGGCGGTATGCCAAACGATTCACCGGGCGGCGACAAATTTCTGACTCTTAATCGAGCGGGTCAGGAGGAGGGTGAAGAAGCGACCTCGACCGACAACTTGGAAGACGTCCTGCAAAAGATCGGTGGGACGAACCTCACTGAAGCCGGCGCGGATGAACAGTTCATCGAGGTGGCCGCCCCCGGAGCGGTGGTGATGGATGAACCGGACGTCCCCCTCGATGAAGATGACACGCTGGATCTGTCGACAGGGTTGGATGATAAAGCGGGTGATCCCGTGCAGATGTACTTGCGGCAGATGGCCCGTGTGCCGCTCTTGACGCGCGCGCAGGAGGTCACCATCGCCAGGCGCATCGAGCGTGGTCAAATCAGGAACCAGAAGGCCATCTCACGCTCCCCGATCGCCGTCGGCGAGCTGTTGAAGATCGGTGACGAGCTGGAGGCCGGTTCGATAAGCATTCGCGAGGTGGTCTCTTTCTCCGACCAGGCCGAGACGACGGGGGAGGATGACAAGGCCGAAGAGTATCTTCAATGGGTGATTGAGGGGCTTCATAACATCCGCCAGCTTTTTCATCGTGGGCTTAAAGAGTGGGAAAAGCTGGAAGCCGAGCAGCAGCTCGCGGGCGGCTGGAAAAACAGAAAGCTGTCTCACCTGCGCCGGAAAGTGGCGTACACGCGGCTGGAAATCGCGCATGAGATTTGCCAGCTCAAGTTGAAGGAGGCCGCGAGTCGGCGGCTGACCGCGGCGATTGCCGCCGCCCATCAAGAGATTCGCGGCGCTGAGCATGAGATCGATAAGTATACCGAAAAACTCCACAAGAAAAGGATCAAGCCTGCAGAGGAACGAGAGCACAAGCGACGCATCGTCGCAGCCAGGCGACACCTCAAGGAGATCGAGAGCGCCAACAAACTTACGGCGGTCGAGATCAAGCGCTCACATCAAGCGATTGCATTGAGCGAAACCCAGACCACCCAGGCTAAGCGTGAGTTGACCGAGGCCAATCTCCGCCTGGTCGTCTCGATCGCGAAGAAGTACAGGGGTCAGGGTCTGCAGTTCCTCGACCTCATCCAGGAGGGCAACATCGGGCTGATGAGGGGCGTGGACAAGTTCGAGTGGCGGCGCGGCTACAAGTTCTCGACCTACGCGACCTGGTGGATCCGCCAGGGGATCACCCGCGCGATTGCCGACCAGGCCCGGACGATTCGTCTTCCGGTCCACATGTTCGAGAACATTAATAGGCTGCGAAGGAGCTCGCGCGCCCTCGTACAGGAGCTGGGGCGCGAGCCGACGACCGAAGAGCTGGCGCAGAGGAGTGGGATGCCGGTGGAGAAAGTCCGCAAGGTGTTAAAGATGGCGCAGCAGCCGATCTCGCTCGAGACGCCGATCGGTGAAGATGAGGACTCCCACCTCGGCCATTTCATCGAGGATAAATCAAGGGTCAGCCCGGCCGATTCGGCCGTCGCCGCAAACATGCGCCGGATCACAGATGAAGTGCTTCAGACGCTCAGCCCGCGCGAAGAGAGGGTGATCAGGATGCGGTTCGGGCTCGGCGTGGCGGGCGAGGAGCATACGCTCGAAGAAGTGGGCCAGGAATTTACGGTGACGCGTGAGCGGATCCGCCAGATCGAGGCCAAGGCGCTGAGGAAGCTGCGGCATCCGTCACGCTCACGATTACTCAGAGCTTTCATTCAAGCCTTGAAATAATAGCGGTGAGGTCAGGGAGGGAGGATCACGGCGGCGGCTCTATGAATAAAAAAAGCCGCTGGAAATGAGGGTTAAGTGTCCAAATGAAGCCTGCTGATTCTTCTCTTAGTGCTGATGGGGACGGGCGGAATACTGCTCTGGCCTTATCAGAGGGGAGGCGGCTACAAGCTGCTGAAGGGCGGGTTCGGACTGGTCCTCTTGATCGTTGTCATTCTGGTGGTGTTGCGAGTGCTGTAGAGGAAAGGCCCCCGGAAATGGCGGATAAGGAAAAGGATGAATGTCATTCATGGATCAGACGGGATTGGGGTGATCCCAGCAACGAACTGGCGCATGGTGGTTGAAGTGCACTCGGTCGGACTCCAAGATGTCTATCACCTGGCCGGTCTGCTGAACCGCTACCTTTTGAAAGATGGTGAAAGATGAGCCGACGAAAGCTGAGAAGTTACGCGGCGGAAAGATGTGCGTGGTGTGCGGGGACAGGGGAGTGGGCCATCTCTGCGGGCCATGTTATATCGTGTCTGGTATGCGGGGGAAAGGGTCGTGTCATGGTTACCCAGCCGGCAGAACATTGTCATCAATGTTCAGGCAGTGGCAAGCGTAACGTGGCCAACCCGTGCCTAACTTGCGCGGGAACTGGCTGGGCGCGCGCTTTGGGTCAATGATAAATAGGACTATCGATGACGATCCCGGCAACGCCATGAACAAAGACCGGTGGACACGGCCGTAAATCTCAGGTGCCAACAGAGAAAGAAGATGTCGGCCTCAACCTAAGGCGGGTGACGTCAGCAATGTGGAGGGTCTCCGTCGTGCTTAAGATATTTACGTCAGAGCCCAATGGCGAGGAGGTCTTATGGCTTTAGTCCCGATGGTCGTCGAGCAGACCGCGCGCGGCGAACGCGCCTTCGACATCTTCTCCCGCCTGGTCAAGGATAACATCATCTTTATCGGCACGCCGGTCGACGACCAGGTCGCCAACCTGATCGTCGCCCAACTCCTCGTTCTCTGAGCCCCGGCAAAATCCCCTCAGAATCAGAGCCAATATGTGGCGCGGCCGGTTATTCGATGGGTCCACGCACGAGCAGGGCAAGCTGCGCGTGCTCTAACGGATGGCCCGTCGGCTGGCGCGCGCCGCGGCTATCCACCAGCCAGAAGCTCACGGCCCATGCTTCATCTACAGGCGCGAGCTCTTGGAGCGCCCGCTCGTCGAGTACCGCCGGCCTAAAGAGCATCATCCCCGCGTCGCGCCAGTGTGCACACAACGCTGCCCGCCGGCTGCGAAAGACCGGCACGTGCAAATGCCCGTTCTTCTCCACGGCATACCAGTCGCCGTTGGCTCGTCGCATGGCATACATACTGCTCACTGCGCATCTCCTCGTCGCGCGGGCCTGACAGCAGTACCCTGTGACACCTTTCGCCCCGCCGGGCCGGATTCAGCTCAATGCGAGGCGCACGGGGCTGACCTCTTTAATGGGAAGGTCAGGCGCGAAGTACTCCCGGTGGTGGGCCTGCCGCATCGGCATGGCTCATCGTCGAAGCGCCGGGACTGGAATCGGGGCGGACTGTCACCGTTGGCCCGGACCCCGGAGCATGGGCCCGGTCCGGTGTTTCCAGGAGGCGGAGCACAAAATGTCCCCCGTAGAAAAATAGTGTAACGACCAATCCGCCGACCGCCACCATGACCGGCAGAAGCATCAGGCTATTCGAATCCATCACGACACCTCTCTCGTGGGGTCCTTAATTGCTGAACCCCGGTCCATAACCTTTATTCAAATCGTGGGAACACTTGGCGGACATCTCAGCTCTTCTAAAAATTAGAGCTTCTATTTGCTTCACGCCGTTTTGCCGTGATCCGGTGGAACGTCGGATTGGAAATCTCAAAGGTCTGCACCTCCGGCGTCCCCTCCACCACTTTCGCCAGGGCCTTCAACACCTCCGGGTACCCCGCGCGGTTGTAAGCCTCGGCGTACTCTTTGGTGTCCCAGTAGCTGTTGACTACGGCTTCCGATAGCTCCGGAGTGATAAAGGTGCTTTCATGACGGAACCCCTTCTGCCGGCTCAGTAGTGGGATGACCTCGCCCTCGGCAACGCGGGCAAACTCGCCGGCGGAATCGGCCTTAATTCGCAGGATGACGTGGCGTGTGAACATCTTTGCCCCTTAGTGGTTGAGCCGTTGGCTTCAGGTGATCTGGATGATCCCAGAGGGGCTGAGAAGGGAGTTGGCTGGACCCGATTCTCTAAGAGAGTATGTTAACTATAGTATATATGTCAAATATAAAATATATAACATAGATAATATATTTCATTGGTGATAAGATGGGCGCAGGTCTAACTAACATGTCAGAGGAAGGGAACACGCCGTGGTGGGGGTTCGAGTTGACAAGCTTGCTGGAAAAGCACGGGCGGTCTTTCTACTGGCTGGCGAAAGAGACCGGCGTCAGTCACACGACGCTATGGCGGTTAAAGAAAGGCAAAGCATATAGGGATCAACTTCGAAACTTTGGAGAGGGTCTGCCGCGGGCTTAACTGTCCACCGGGTGAAGTGCTAAGGCTGGCCGGCGGGAAGGCAGCCGGGAGGCGAATCGCGAGAAGTAAGCATGAGTCAACACAAGAACTACGTGATGAAAGCCTGACCGGAGGGCGCGGTCTGATCGGACTCCGAAACTTAGGCTTAATCGCCTCATGCGGTGACATAACCCTCTTATCCCCCGAACTAACAGACTCCCGGCAGACATTCTCAAGGAGTATCCAATGTCTAAGATTGAGTCAACGAGGCTTTCACGCTCCCTTACGGCACAGCAGTTAGAGCGAGCGACTAACCCGGCACACCGTCAAATACTCGAGCGTGCGCTCGCGGCCCTTGACGCGAGAATGAAAGAGTTACAACTCGAACGAGAAGCTGGAGAGAATGCAGCCAGGGCGGCCAGAAAGCTTGGGTAATGCGAGCGCGCTCCAATGGAATAAGCTGGCGAGGTAAGGTTGGCCGCTCTGATGCGATTGATGAAGGCGATTCGAAGCCGGTAGAAAACCGTAAGGCCGCAGACCGCCACTTCTGCGCCCTCATTTTACATACTCCTGGCGTGGCGCGGGCCGCCGCCGATTGACGTACGTGTGGGCGGCATCCTGTTTGATGTAGGCGTTGGGGCGCTCGCCCTCGGGGCCATATTACTTTGGACGGGTGAGATGAAAGGTAGGAAGAGGTGAGTAATCAAAACAATATCATCGTCGGTGACCATGTTCGCGTGCGCTGCGGCCGCCATGCGGGCGGGGCCACCACAGTCGCCAATATCACGTGGCATTCCAATCAATACGGGTCGTACGCGCGAGTCCATCTCAGCTTTGAGGGAGGCGAGGCTGATGATCGCAGTATGGGTAGTCTGGAGAAAGTGCGTGACTCAGCGCTTAGTGCAAGCACGGGCCGTTAACTGGGAAGGCGGGAAGACGTGGCCGCCATGTACACGATTAGCAGCCGCGCCCCTTTTACTCCCGGCTGTCGGAAGACCTACCACTCATCTCTCATCGCGGCTTTGGAGTCGGCATGGCGTAAGCATAAGCGTAACTGGTCTATTAATAGCATTGAGCGAGAACAACAAGTCATCGTCAGCAGAGAAGCGCTGATGCAGGTCTTTACAGAGGTAGGTATCCTGACACGCGAACGGCCAAAGCGTGCGCCGCACGAGATATTGGAGCAAGTCATTCAAGAGGTGGGCATCGTCGAGGCTGATGAAAGGTGGAGTTGGGGATGAAGGGCAACAAGAAGTGAGCGAATTTCAAGACAAGCACATGACCTGCGCTGATTGTGGCGGCACGTTCCTCTGGAGTGCCGACGATCAGGCTTTCTTCGCCGGGAGGGGGTTTACGGACCCGTCGAAGCGGTGTAAGCCGTGCCGGCAGGCGAGGAACGACCGCTTAGAATCTGAGAGGAAAGGCGGCAAGAAGTGAGGCGATCGAAGAGGGTATCATGGCAGCTATTGGACTGAGGCCCCGCGGCGTGTACGCACTCTCGAATGAAGAAGAAGTGATTGCGGTCTCGGACGGGAGAGGTGGCTACCTTCTCTACACCCCGCAGGATTGGAAGCTCTACCCCTACGCACCGGCCGTCTATGAGGTGTATGCTTCTGGACAGATCCACCACATCGGCCAACCGACCGCCCGGCGCATCGAGGATCTAATGGACACTGGGCGAACGGCTGAGGAGGCTGCAGCAGGACATGGCGCACCATAAAATGCCTGCCCATGCCTGCAAGAAGAAAGGCCGGAGGATTTCGACCTCAACCTAAGGCGGGTGACGTCAGCAATGTGGAGGGTCTCCGTCGTGCTTAAGATATTTACGTCAGAGCCCAATGGCGAGGAGGTCTTATGGCTTTAGTCCCGATGGTCGTCGAGCAGACCGCGCGCGGCGAACGCGCCTTCGACATCTTCTCCCGCCTGGTCAAGGATAACATCATCTTTATCGGCACGCCGGTCGACGACCAGGTCGCCAACCTGATCGTCGCCCAACTCCTCTACCTGGAGGGCGAAGACCCCGAGAAGGACATCAGCCTGTACATCAACTCGCCGGGCGGCTCGATCACGGCCGGGATGGCCATCTACGACACGATGCAGTTCATCCGCCCCGACGTGACGACGATCTGCGTCGGCCAGTGCGCTTCAATGGCGGCAGTCCTTTTGGCGGCCGGGGCGAAGGGCAAGCGGTTCGCACTGCCCAACTCGCGGATCCTCATCCACCAGCCCTCAGGCGGTGCGCAGGGCCAGGCGACGGACATCCGCATCCAGGCCGAAGAGATCATCCGCATGCGGGAATTAATATCCCAGATTCTGGCCAAGCACACCGGACAGTCTTTCGAGGCGGTGGAGCGGGACGTCGAACGTGACCGGATCATGTCGGCCGTGCAGGCCAAGGAGTACGGTTTAATAGATGAAGTGTTCGCGCATCGCGAACGCGAGAAATGAAGCCTCGACAGCATGTGGGTGACGCTTGAGGCGCGCTCGCGGCGAGCTGTTTAGCCTGACCGGTTAACTCGCGAAACTGTTCCACCGTGCGCGGATCAGCCTTGTCTTCATTCCTCGCGTAAAAAGGGTGCGAACTGTAGAGGGTCGCTTGCGGTCGGCGTGATTCATTCAACCTCAGTAGCCACAAATTTAATCATATGCGGGCTGTCTCTTATCGCCTGAGGACGTCTTCGAGCGGCGGATCAACTCCATCCGCGAGAGCGCCATCCCGCCCGCCAGTTATCAACCACGGCCCGGACTACCCCTCTATCTTTCATGAAAGCCCCGAACCCAACCCGTAAAGATTCGTCCCTTTCATACCTCGGAAAGGGAGATCCCGCTGCTACTCGATCCCGGCTTTCTTGGCGAACTCGGTAAGTGTTGAATCCCACCCGAAAGAAGGCTGCGTGTAATGCTGCAGCAGATTCTTGATGGCGACTACGTACCCATGCTTCGTCGGCAACTCCAATGGATCAGTGACCAGCTCTAATCTCCGATGCAGTTGAAAATATAGTTCGCGCCGCACCGCGTCTCTGGAGTCGCCGGGGGAATCCCGGTACTGCCGCTTGAGGTTAGGGGCATCACCCGCGACTTGATCACACAGTGACTCGAACTCTTGCTCGTTGATCGGTCTCATCTTCTACCCCTTTCTGTTTCGTTGTGCGCCGGCATTTATCTCTTCGAACCTCTCACGCTCCTCCGTCGCCAGTTATCCACCTCCCTGGCGGCAAGACTTATGTACGACGCGAACATCATTATGTTTCAGGTCCAACCGCCGCTCACCGAACCGCTTCACCTTCAACAATCAGTTGGTTCATGATCTCAAACACGCCGGGACCACATATAATTCACATTTATTGATGGCCGGCCCGCGCCGTGCTCCTCAGTCGCTTACCTCAGCCGCCTCACGAGTTGGAACCCGATGGTTCCACTATTAGCGTCGTAGAGGAAATGATCACTTGTCACCCACTTTCTTCAACCTCTGACTGATCTTCCGGCCGTGCTTGTCTCTCCTCATAGCGATCCGCTGCGCGTACACACGAGTCGTCGAGACTCGGACGGTGCATCAACGCTTCCTCTGGTCTCCATGATCGACCCACTCTCCTCGGCCACCATCCGCGCGAACGAGTGCCGCAACTGATGCGGGTGAATTTGATCGATCCCGGCCTCGCGCGCGTACCCTTTCAGATTCTGGGCGAAGGCATGTGAGAGCAGTTGCGTCCCCCTCTTCCCCGCCCGGTCGTGGCGCGTCCGACCTCAACGCATGTAACCTCTCGCTCATTCGCCAACCTACAGGTTGTCCGGTGGTTGTTCGCATCCGCCATCACGCCGTGCCTAGCGCTTGACTCCGGTTAATTTCTTCTTTATAGTTGACTATTATGTCACGTGAAGTCCTCGGAAACTTTGAGCTGATGGTTATGCTGGCCGTGATCCGTTTGGGCAACGGCGCCTATGGGGTTCCTATTTCCAGAGCCATTGCGGAGAGCACGGGTCGTGAAGTGCTGGTGGGTAGCGTCTACGCCGCTCTGGAGCGTCTGGAGGAAAAGGGCCTTGTCGCGTCAGAAGTGGGTGAGCCGACGCCCGAGCGCGGCGGGCGGGCCAAGCGGTACTTCCGCGTTACGGAAAAGGGCCTGCGTCAGGTTCGCGACACGCGAGGTGCGCTGATCAAGCTGTGGCAAGGTATTCCTGCCCTGCAAGGAGGAACATGATGAAAGCCTCACAACCGCCGATCCTGGCAACGAGGTTATTGGAGATGCTCGCTTCGGGTCCACACGGCGATGCTCTTGCCGGTGACCTCATTGAGCAGTATCGGCAAGGACGCTCCGCGGCCTGGTACTGGCGGCAAGTGCTGTTGGCAATCCTCGTTGGCCTGGTGAAAGACCGTGTGCTCGGAGGGATGGCAATCCTCGGGTCGTCGCTTGCGCTTCTGCTCATCATCGTCAGCGTTGGCCGTCATCCTGCGAGTCTCGGGAGCGGGCTGTTGATCACGGACATCGGGTTATTGTCCGGCTACGGTGCATTTTCGGCATGGGCATGGCGCCAGCGACGTCCGCAACTGAGGCACGCACTCACTGCGGGAGCACAAACCGGGATTATGTTGGGCGTGGTTCTCATCGCGAGCCATGCGATCGAGTGGTTCGCGCCTGTGGGAAGCAGCAGAGCTGTGCAGGCTGTTCGTGGTGCCGGCTCGACGTTGCTGATGCTCGGTCTGCTCGGTGTGGCCGGTTCGGCGGCGTGGCAACGCACGCGGTCTGTCAAATTGGCGGTGATCGCCGGCTTATGGTGTGGGTTGTTAGGGGTGCTGATCTTGCTCAGTTTCGCTTTGACCTTGAATCTGGCCTTTGAAGCGCACGCTGTAGCGTGGCTGCACGAGCCCTTTGTCGCGAGTGGCATGAGTGACGCGGGCGCGTTCGTGGTGAGAAACTCGTTGGAGGCAGCATCCGAGATACTGGTCCGCGTGCCGATCGCCGCATTCGTGCTGTCTTTCAGCGGAAGCCTTTCGAACGCGTGGATCAGGACGTGGGGGCGAGGCTTCGCCGCCCTGGCCGCGTGCCTCGCGCCTTTGATCTTCGTGGCCGGCGTGGCCAGCCTCTGGTACGCGGACTCGCTGGAGCGTGCCGCTCGACCGCCGTTCGTCATGGCTGGAGTCCTGACCGCCGGGATCGCACTTTGTAGTGCTCATCCCATCTGGTCATCCCTTTCCCGTAGGCGCCGGGAAGCGCCGCCCGCAACTTAGCCTGCACTTTGTAGCGGGAGAGTATGAGCGAGTTGAGCAGGAGAGTATGAGCGAGCTGATGTAGCTGGGTGCGACCAGTGGGGGAGATGCCCGGTGGGTTAGAATCCCTTCTTACACACCATGAATTTAGACTACCCGATCGCTCTCATCAACGACCAGCCCCGGCTCAGCGCATTATGCCAGAGCCTCGGGAGTCTTCCCACACTCGCCCTTGATATCGAGACCACCGACTGGTGGTGCCCACACTCCGAGCAGGTCGCCCTCATCCAACTCGCCTTCCGCATGCATGATCAGGTGCGAGTCGCCCTCATCGATCCGCTCGCCCAAATCGACCCGACCATCCTGCGCCGGCCGCTGGAACTGACTACCATGACCAAAGTCATGCATAACGCCGCCTTCGACGCCGTGCGACTCGCGCGCCACTTTCAGATCCGCGCCGCCCCGATCCATGACACGCAGCTTGCGGCACGACGCAGCGGCGAAAAGCGGTACTCCCTTAAGGCGCAGGCCGAGAAGTATCTCAACCTGCGGCTCGACAAACAGGCGCAACTTAGCGACTGGAGCCTGCGCCCGCTGCGGCCCGCACAGCTCTCGTACGCGGCACAGGACGCCCTCGCCACGCTCTTACTCTTTGAGCACCAGGTGAGTCGTGGGTTACGGGGCGACTACCGGCTGCGCGCCGAGGTCACGGACGAGCAAGGCGCCCTGCCCCTCAATGATTCCCTCACCGATGCCGGTCAGGTCGGGGGACGCACACCGGAAGATCAACGGACGCCTGAAAGTGCGGAGTTATCAGATTCGTCACTGGCGCTCCTTGGGATCATCACGGAGTTGCCGTCCCGCTACGGCCCGGAGCAGTTGGCGGTCTCCTTGGGCGCGGAGCGGGTGGGGCTGGCCGGATGGATCATTGACCGGATATTAGGTGAAGATGCGGATGTGGATGAGTCGTCGGCGAAAATTTTGATCGAGGGGTTGTGCCGACGCGGGTTGGTGAGGATCACGCCGACGCGCCGACTGGAAGCGAATGAATCAGGTCGAAGCGTCTGGCAGAAACAGAAGCCGATCTGAGGAGGAGACCCTCAGTCGTCGAGATCGGAAAATCCGCAGAGCAACGATCCGCCACCTCTTGCAGCGGTGCAAGCCTGAGGCCGGCGATTACTAAGAGCGCCTAACAAAACCTCAGAAACAGCCTAAAACTCTGAGGAATTGAAAACTACTCCTCCCCGAAAATGGGGTTTTGTTAGGGGCTCTAAACATCATGGCAGCTATCGAACACGAGAGCACGCGGCGTCTACGCGCTGCCGGACGAGGAGGAAGTGATCGCGATCTCAGACGGGAGAGGGCCGCGCGGTATGCGAAGGAGAGCACAGTCGGGCAGATGCGCCGCCGCTCAGTCGAGTATTGTCGCCCGCGAATTGCTCGCATGTTAGCGGGTGTTATCAACCTACGAGAAATAAAGAAAGCGTTGTAAATGTCCAAGAACCATCGGCTTATACTGACTATCAAATATGCATAAGACGCTGTTGATACTGGGCCTCCTCCGCAATCATCCGCTGAGCGGCTACGACCTACACCGGATTGTGCGCGCTCACGGTGAGTTATACACAGATCTGAAGAAGGCGAACCTGTATTACTTACTTGATCGCCTCGCCCGGGAGGGCTACCTCCGCGTCCGGGCGGAGGCGGGCGCACGCGGCCCGCGTGGGGAGCGACTCCTCTACTCACTCACTCAAAAAGGAAGGCGGCGATTTCTTGAGCTGGTGCGTGAGACGTTGGGCACCTTCGAACCCGCTCATACGGGGGTGGATGTGGCGGTCGTCTTCCTCTCCGAACTGCCACGGGCTGATGCCCTGGAGCTACTTAATGAGCGGCACAAGATCGTTTCGGGCAGGCGTGACCGGGCCGCCGCGGAGTTGAGCGACTTTGCGACGCGCGGGCCGCTCCCCAGGATCGCGGCTAACCATCTCTTGTCCCTCATCGACGCGGAGTTGGAGTGGATCGCACGCTCGCTGGCGCACCTGCGTGAGGTCGGCTGGGCCGACAAGCGCCGCCGGGCGGCGCGAATCCCGCCGGATGATCAAACCCACGGTGAGGCAGATCTGAAAGGCAGCCGCTCCAAGATCCGT
>CAYLJO010000122.1:0-18220 GCA_964383905.1 uncultured Blastocatellaceae bacterium | reverse complement strand
CGCGCTTTGCTCCTACTCTACGCCCTAAGTGGTAGCTTGGAGTTGTCCGAAGACTCCATTCCAAGGGATAGTCGCGATCAACCCATCGAGCCGGACCTCATCCTCCAGCAGGCAGCATCGGATCAGTGTCGGACGCTGTTTCGCGACGCACAATCGCTTGGGGCAGGTTTCCACCCGTCCCGGAGCCTGACCATAGAAATGGCGATGGATCTGCTCGCTTCGTTCGCAGCCGATAAGGAGCCAATCCATCCTTTCCGGTCGCTCATCCAGGTAGAAGGTGGCCCCGGGTCCTGTCAGGCCCGAAGCCCGGCACGGGAAAAGGTGGGCCCTCGCGGGGTGCCCCCGCGCCACATCGTTGACGTTGATGGGATGAAGCTCGAGCAGGATCGGAGGTAGATCGGCCAGCTCCAATGCCCGTCGTGCCAGACCGTAGAGGCGCGACTCGGGAGGGACCAGATCGATCACGTCGATGACGACGGGAGAAGGTCGCGAGATGAAGTTCACATGGCCGTACGCGCCCTCGACGATGAGCGTCTCCGCCGACGCAACGTTCAGCTCTCTCGCCTTGCGGGCTAACGCGCTCCGGTTTGCACAATCGATCGCTGGGTCCTGCGCGAAATGACACTCATCCGGGGACGCGACGATCTCCACGGCGACGATCCTTCTGAACAAGCCATCGCCCTCTTCCTTGCTGACACGCGCGATCGCGTATTGAGAGTTATTCCTCAGGATCACGTACTCGGTCTCTTGAAAAGCATCTTTCCCTGAGAGGTAAGACTTGGTTTCTCCGTCGCTCAGACCGCCTTTGACTTTCTGGAAACTGACTCGGCTGTTAGGAAGAGGCACAAGATTGTGGGCATCACTCATCGTTTCCCTCCCCTTCTTCGGTTCGCGAAGCTGAACCGAGCCCTCCCGATGTCGTAGTCGGCCGGGCGCGGCGATTATACACAACCTTTCGAATCATACGCACGGATTTACCGTGCCGCCGAACGTCCTATGGTAGGCGCGACGCGAGTACCTTCCTTAAGTCCGGCTGTCTTCCAATATCCAGCATGTGCTCACTCGCCTGAAGTCCTTTAACTCTTTAACCGGCCGCGTCACAGAACTGACCTCATCGCGTATGTAGGGTTGTACGACCTCTTCGAGTTTAAGGGGCCGGGCCGCGCCTACGGGTACGAGGCCAAGGCGTCGGCGCGCGTCATGCGCTATCTGACCATTAACGGCGGGTTGACGCAGGTGATGAACGCCTTCTATCGCGGCACGTCGCCGAGAGTGTAAGAAAAGCATTAGGAGGTGTTGGTTTTAGGCGGGACGGTCTCTGACATCGACGATGGATGGCCCAGATTATTGTAGGCCGCGGCATAATCTGGCTTGAGACGCAGGGCCTCACGGTAGGAGGATACGGCCTCTTCGTACCGGCCCATATTGCGATACGCCCCTCCTAAATTGTAGCGAGCAAGCGCATAGTCCGGCGCGAGCTTGATCGCCCTTTGGAGAGCTTCCACCGCATCCGCGAACCGGCCCAGAGTTAGGTACGTGACACCCAGGTCGTTCTGCGCCCTGGCCCAGCCGGGTTCCAGTCGGATCGTTTGTTTGAAGGCCTCAAGGGCCTCTTCGTACCGACCCGACTTGTATCGCTCCAGGCCCAGCTCGTGAGATGACTGAGCATCGTCAGATTGCTGAAAATGAGCGGGTCGGACCATTGCCGGCGAGGCAGAGGCGGTTGCCCCACAGAGAAGAAAAGCGATCTGGAGAAGACATGTGCGCCCCATACTCTGCCAACATCTTGAACTGCCGGGTAAACGGCGCCCGATCCGAGAGATGGCCTGATTCGGAGCAGGCTCGAGTTAGTCATAGCTAACTCGAGCCTGCTCTCCCTCAGGGATGCCATTTCGAGCCTTTGATACTCGTCTAGAACGTGATTCCAACCTCCCCCTGGAAGAGCCGCGGGGTGACGAAGTGCGTGCCGCTGAACGTCGAGAGAAAGTTGTAGAGCGCGTTGCGGTTCGTCAGGTTGATCACAGTAAATTGCAGCCTCACCTTGGTCCGCTCGCCGTGGAACAGGTTATCGATGCCGGTGGCGATATCGAAGAGATGGCGGGGGGAGACGCGCGGCGGATTGGTGTCGTCATTCTCCGTGCCTTCCGGCGGAATCCGGACCCGCAGCGCACCCAAATTCGAGCCGCAGCTCGTGATCGGCTGCGTGACGGTCGCGAAAGTGCTGCCGCAGAAAAGTCCGATCTGCTGCTGCTGGTCACCGGAGAGCGCCAGTGCGCTGGCGAAGTCGGGGACCTTACCCGCCACCAGCCCGCTTTCATAGCGCCAGGTGAAGGCCGCCCACGGGCCGGTACCTTTGTACTGGTAGCGCACGTTGGTGGCCTGCTGGAACTTCTGATCGTGATCGATGCGGAAGACATTGGCGGTCACCGGTGAGTTGAAAATCAATCCCCCGGTCTCGGGGCCGAAGAATCGCGCCCGCGAATGGCCCGCCACGACACTGACGATAAAGCCATGATATTCGGCCAGATTCAACCGCACCCCGAGGCTGTCGATCTTTGACTTCTGCCACTGGATGGGGAAGGTGATCGGCGTGCTGAACAGGTTATCGAAGTCAAAGTCCCGGCTCGTGTACTTGGCCGAATAATCGACGTCAAGGACGATCCGCCGGCCGACCGGCTGTTGGAGACCGATATCGAATTGGTTACGCCGGGCCGGGACCAGCGGCACACTCCCGAACGCCCCGAAAGTGTTCGTCGCCAGGCCGCCCACGCCCGTCGAGCTTGAGATCACGAGGTTCTCGTTGTACGGGGTTAAGAATTGTCGCGCGTAGCCCGCCCGGAAAACGGTGCGCGTCGGCTTCACTAAGTAGGAGATGCCGAGGCGGGGCTGCAGCCCTTGCCCGTGGCTCAGTCCGTCGTAACGGTCGTAGCGCAGTCCCGGGCTGAGTGTCAGGTTACCGAGTATGATGGTGTCCTGCACGTAGACCGCTTCCTCCTTGATGTCCGTGTGCCCACGGAAACTTAACAACTGGCCCCCGCGCGTGAGATCGAGCGGGATCAGTCCCGGCTGCAGGTTAGGGTTGACCTGAAAGCCGGCGCCCGCGCACATCCCCGGGTCGGTGATGGCCGGGTCGAGCACGGGCGAACCGTCGGCGTTCAGGCAGACCGGGTTGAAGGTCGGATCCGTGACCCCGAAATTGAACGACTCGGTGAGAATGTTATGCTGAAACTGGCCGCCGGCTTTGAAGCTATGCCGGCCCCGGACGTAGGCGATATCGGCTTTAATGCCGACGTTTACTAACCGCCGTGTTTGAGCGATCGTCGCCGGGAGATCGGCGAAGGGGTTGGCGCTCGGGTAGTACTTGACCTGGTCCTGACGGTAAAAGGCGTTGACCGTCAGGAGCGTTCGCGGACTGAATGTATGAGCCAAACCGGGCGCGAAGTTCAAAGATTTAATCAACTGCCGCTGGAGTTGGCCCGCACTCTGCTGATCAAAGGTATTTGGGATCTGGAATTTCGAGCGCGCCGCGTAAAGGTTCACGTGCAGCACATCCGTCTGGCCGAGCTGAAAATCCATCCGGTCGAACACTTTTTCGGTGTCGCCGAGGTCGTGCAGGACGGTGAATTCCGGCGCGTCTAAGAAGCGCCTTGAGCGGTAAGAGCTGACCGTGAGGAAGTTGCCGAACCGCGTACCACCCAGGCCGAAGGTGAAATCTTCACCGATCGTGCCGAATGTTCCGAAGCGTGTGGTTAAACTGCCGGTCGGCCTCTTCTGCCCGAGTCCTGATTTTGTGATCGCGTTAATGACGAGGCTGGTCTTGTCTCCATACTCGGCGGGCGGAATGCCGGTGATGGCTTCGAAAGATTGGATCGATTCCAGCGGCAGAGTGTTGGAATAGATCTTGCTCTGCTGATCCGAGATCGGCTGGTTGTCCAGCGCGATCTGCGTGTCGGCGTGCTCCCCTAACGGGTGAAAAAAGCCGTTCGCGTCGCTGACCACGCCCGGCACCGCGAGCGGAATGACGCTGCTCAGACCGCTGGAGGCCGGGTCGGATACCGCCGGAAGCTTGCGCACCGTCGACTCATCGATATCAGTGTGAGCCGTCGGCGTATTTTCCACCTCATTGGGCGAGTCCGTGACGGTCACAGTATTTGCGCTGACGCCGGCCAAGGCGAGCGGCACTTTGACACTGATCGGAACTGCTGTCCGCACGGTCACGTCCTGGTGCGAGTCTTGAAAGCCGGTTGCCGTGATCCTCAGGTGATACGGGTTAAACGGGACACCGTTGAAGCGGAAGGCCCCCGCAGTGTCAGTGGTCACCGTGCGCTGGTAGCCGGTGATGGGTTTCTCGATGGTCACGCTGGCATTTGGGACCAGGGCATTGTTGGGGTCAACCACGACGCCCTCCACCGTTCCCGCAGCCCCTAAGGATTGCGCCACGCCCTGTGTGCCAAACATCGCAACGATGGCGGTCAGGAGAAGGACAGGGGCCGCTACCCGAAGGCCTCTATAAATCATATGGTTATACCTCTCTAATATATCGACAATCTGAATGCCCTGCGGCCCCGGCCGCTTGCCGTGCGATCTTCGGTGATCAGCGAAGGGGCGAGTCAGCAAACGGGGCCTTGGGAATCTCTACGGGAGCCATGAGGCTCCGAGCAGGCGACGGGCTGAGTGTTTATAGCAGAGAGCTGGAAGGCGGCGCACGCCCGCGTCGTGGTCTGTTTGTCTGAGAATAATAAGGGACTGTTAATGTGAGTACCGGAGCGACTGGTTGGGATGGCACGAGCAGCCGCAGCGGGGTGAGTAAGAGACCGCTAAAGAGATGCTGGTGAAGCTGGCAGACCAGGCATTCATTTTCATGAACACCCTTGCTGGATGTCGGGTCTGTACTGCTAGGATCGCTGAAAGAAGCATCCGCCGCACTTCTCACAGCCGGCACATTGCCGTGCCCGTGGGTCGCTCCGACCGTTGAACTATAGGCGATAAGAAAAACCAGCGCAACGGCCAGCGCGCGCACAAGTGGCCGCGGCTGGAGATTTGATGCTGATCCCGGCTTATTGATCACTTTATTGGAGACAACAATATACTGCGAGGTTACTGCGCGAGGTGTTCCTCAAAGGGAGGGATCCGCACCGGGAGACGGCGGCGCGGATCTTCGGTTGCGCGCCCGAAGACGTCACACCGCAGATGCGCGCGGTAGGCAAGGGGTTGAATTACGGTGTGGCGTACGGGATCGGGGCGCGACGATTCGCGCGCATCTCCGGGAGGACGGAGGAGGAGGCGCGGGCGTTGATGGGGCGCTACTATGCGGCCCACCCGCGGCTGGATGAATGGATGAGGCGCACGGTTCGTGAGGCGATCGAGACCGGAAGCGTGCGGACGATTTCCGGGCGGGTGATCCGGTTCGACTTCGACCCTGCGGACCGGGAGGCGGTGGCAGGTGTCTCACTGGCGGCGCGCAACGCGCCGGCGCAGGGGACCTCGGCGGATATTCTCAAACGGGCGTTGGTGCTGCTGGGGCAAAGGCTACCCGCTTTGAAGAGCCGGGTGGTCAATACCATTCATGATGAGGTGGTGGTGGAGGCCCCGGCAGAAAGAGCGGAAGAGGTGGCGAAAGTAGTGGCCGGGGCGATGAGAGGGGCGGGGGAAGAATACTTACCTGATGTGCCGGTGGAGGTTGAGCCGGTCGTTGGAACGACCTGGCTAAAGAGGTAATTGCTTGGTAGATTTTCAGCCGAAGCAGCTAAGCCACGTGAAGAAGGGGAAGTCCATGAACTTACAAAGGCAAGCTCTCGCGCCCGTGTTCTTATTGGCACTTGTGTTTAGCGCTCAAACACCCATAAGCGCGCAGCAGTTCAATCGGGATTTCAAACAGGCGCTCAGCTGGCGCAGCATCGGTCCGTTTCGCGGCGGGCGCACACGCGCCGTTGCGGGGGTGCCCACCCAACCCAATGTCTTCTATATTGCCCAAGTGAACGGCGGTGTCTGGAAGACTACGGATTACGGGCGCACGTGGATACCGATCTTCGATGAACAGCCAACAGGCTCGGTCGGCGCAATCGCCGTCGCGCTCTCCAATCCCAATATCATCTACGTCGGCTCAGGCGAGGGACTGCACCGTCCAGACCTCTCGGTGGGTGACGGCGTTTACAAATCTGTTGATGGAGGAAAGAGTTGGACGCATCTGGGCTTGAGAGACGGACAGCAGATCGCGCAGATAGCCGTTGACCCGCGCAGCGCTGATCGCCTCTTTGTCGCGGTCGCAGGACATCCTTACGGCCCAAATGAGGAGCGCGGTATCTTTCGCTCGACCGACGGCGGGCGTACTTTCGAGAGGGTGCTTTACAAGGACGAGAACACCGGCGGCGCAGACGTTGAGATCGATCCATCGAATTCCGATACGATCTACGCTTCGCTATGGGAAGCGCGCGAAGGTCCTTGGGAGAACGGCGCTTGGAACGGAACTGGCGGCGGCATCTTCAAATCAACGGATGGGGGGAAGACCTGGCGACAGTTGACGAAGGGGCTGCCCGGTGAAATAGTTCAGGCGAATCTGGCGATTTCGCCAAGCCTCAACAGCCATCTCTTCGCCTCGGTCGCTACGATGGCGGGCACCAGTCTCTACCGTTCGGACGACGGCGGCGAGAGTTGGGCGGCCGCCACGAAAGACACGCGTCCTGCGCTTCGCATCGGCGGCGGCGATCTTCCCGTTCCGAAGTTCGATCCGAAAAATCCTGATGTGGTCTATTGCGCGAGTATCGTCTGCTGGAAGTCAACGGACGGCGGCCAGACTTGGACGGGATTGCGCGGCGCACCCGGCGGCGACGATTATCAAAACGTCTGGATCAATCCGAACAACACAGACATCATCCTGCTCGGCAGCGATCAGGGAGCGATCATTACGGTCAACGGCGGCGAGAGTTGGTCCAGTTGGTACAACCAGCCGACGGCGCAGCTTTATCACGTAGGCGCAGACAATGACTTTCCTTATCGCGTCTGTAGCGGACAACAGGAGAGCGGCTCGGTCTGCATCTCAAGTAGGGGCAGCGACGGGGAGATTACTTTCCGCGAGTGGCACCCCGTAGCGGCTGAAGAATACGGCTACGTCACGCCCGACCCGCTCGACCCAAACATCGTGTACGGCGGTAAGCTCACGCGCTACGACCGCCGCACCACACAGGCACAGGGCATCCTTCCGAAGCCTTTCCGCTCGGCCGATTTTCGCTTCGTGCGCACCGAGCCTGTCGTCTTCTCGCCCGTCGACCCGCACGTGCTCTACTTCGCCTCTAACACTTTGTGGCAGACCAGAGACGGCGGGCAGAGTTGGCGGCAGATTAGTCCTGACCTCACCCGCAGGACTTTTGAAGTTCCGGCGACGGTTGGCAAATACCGCTCCCAGCCGACAGCGCAACCCACGCAGCGCGGCGTGATCTACGCGGCTGCTCCCTCGCCTCTGGACATCAACCGCATCTGGGTCGGAACGGACGATGGACTCATACATCTCACCACGGACGGAGGCGCACACTGGACGGACGTGACGCCCGCTGAACTCTCCGCCTGGCAGAAAATCTCCATCATTGACGCCAGCCACTTTGACGCGCAGACCGCTTACGCCGCTGTCAACACGCTACGGCTCGACGACCTGCGTCCGCACATTTATCGCACGCGTGATGCGGGCAAGAGTTGGACGGAGATAACGAACGGCATTCCCGCCAACGAAAACGTCAACGTCGTGCGCGAAGACCCGCAGCGCAAAGGCTTGCTGTTCGCCGGCACTGAGCGCGCCGTCTATCTCTCTTTCGACGACGGGGATCACTGGCAATCCTTTCGCCTGAACATGCCAGCGACAAGCGTGCGCGACCTTATCATTAAGGGTGATGACATCGTTGTCGCAACGCATGGTCGCGGCTTCTGGATTCTCGACGATATGACTCTTTTACGTCAGATCGATCAAAAGCCCTCGACCGCGCCGGCCATCCTCTTCCGCCCGCAGGCGGCACTCAGAGTCCGCTGGAACACGAACCCTGACACGCCGCTGCCGCCCGACGTGCCCGCCGGGGAGAATCCGCCAGACGGCGCAATCATTGATTACTACCTGGGCCAAGGAGTTTCTGGGCCGGTCACGCTTGAGGTACGTGATAGTAGAGGAGAGGCGGTTCGCCGGTATTCGAGTGCCGACAAGGTGCCACCTGTGCCGACGGATTTGAACATCCCGACCTACTGGGTGAGACCCCCCCAGGCGCTCTCCAAAGAGCCGGGACTGCACCGCTTCTTGTGGGACATGCACTACGCGCCCGTGCCCGGCGTCAAGCCTGATTACCCGATTGCCGCCGTCTATCGCAACACGCCGCCCGCCCCCACTTCGCCTTGGGCTATGCCCGGCGAGTACTGGGTCGTGCTGACTGTAAATAAGCAGAAGTATACTGCGCCGCTCACGTTGAAGATGGACCCGCGTGTGCAGATTTCGACCGCAGACCTGGCGCGACAGTTTGAACTCTCGAAGCGACTCTATGATCTGTGGATTCCGCTCGTTTCAGTAGACAACCGGATTAAATCTCTAAGCACAGCCCTCACCAGCTTACGCTCGCGCTCGCCGCAGGGAGCGGTTGCCGCGCAAATCGATGCTCTCAGTAAACAGTTGAAAGACCTCATCGGCACTGAGAGCCGCACGCCCGCTGCTCTGCCAATACTGGGAGTATTAACGAGGCTGGAGACGCTCTTCAGAGTGATGCAAGACGTAGACGCCGCGCCCACAACGCAAGTCACAGCCGCAGTCATTGAGGTCGAAGGTCAATCACGTTCGCTGATCGAGCGCTGGCGAGCTATTGAGTCTCAAGGCATACCGGCGCTGAACCGTGAGCTTCAAGGCGCAGGTCTTCCGGACGTGGACGTAATAGAGCCGTGATAGGCAACGTTACGTGTTATTCACACGGCCAATTGACCTGGATCAGATGGAGGTATTTTTGTCCGAAGTTCATGCGGCAAAGTTTTGTCGAGTATGCAGGAGAATCCATCCGTCATTCGTTCTGGGCGCGGGCGTACTACAGCTCACAGAGGGCCAAGGGGAAGTCGCACCAGGCAGCGGTGAGAGCATTAGCCTTCAAGTGGATCCGCATCATCTACCGGTGCTGGCAGACGAGGGTGCCCTACAGTGAGGTGAAGTATCTGGAGAGCCTGAGAAAGAAAGGATCACCGCTGTTGAGCTATGCGGCGCAGCATGCGGAGTGACATCAAAAAAAGTCTTGACTCGAAGACCTCAGACGTGTGTTAGGCTGCGTCCGCGGGCTACCGGGCCAGTGTGCGGGACACGAACGAGCCGTCAGCGGTCGCTTGGTTCGATCTCAGTGCCCGGTTGATCCCGAAAGCCTTTCGCCATGAGCCACACCGCCAAGATCAGTTGGCTCAAGCCGAGCGGCGCGAGCATCGGGAACACAACGTCGTGGCCGAAGAGCGGCATCGCGACCCCTGTGACTTGTAGCACAACGGCAATCAGGCCGAAGCCGGCGAGCACACGCGGGATCAGCGCGGATCGGTACAGCGCGGCGTAGAACACGAAGATCGTGCAACCGTCGAACATCCGACCCATGAAGTGCGGCCAGTTCCGCGCGGAGGCCACGACGACTCGGACAGTCTCAAGCTGCCCGCGCTCGGCGGCACCCGCCTTCGCATACGCCTCGCTCAGCGAGACCATCGTCATCACGCCCGCGTTCTCGACTACGGCCACCGCGAGGACTACTGCGGCCAGCGCAACGAACCAGAGCGCCAGCGTCCGGGTGCGCTGAAAAAAGATGGGGAACGCCGTGACCGCGACGGCGACCCACAACGCCTCCGTGACCAGCGCGAGGACTACGGCCAAGCCTAACTGTCGCGGGTGTGAAGCGGCACTCACGAGGAACCCCGGCTCGCCGAAGAGCGGCGACTCTAGGACGAAGTTCACCAGCGTACCGCCGACCATCTGGATGATTATCAATCCGCCGATGATGCGACCGGCGCGGATTGCAGCTTCCATGTTAGTCTACTCCTGAAGGCGACGACGAACTCTGGCGAAGCCGTCTAACGATAAAGCTCACCAGCGCGCGAAGACTATAGAAGGAAAGGAGCAACTCTATTGCGCGTCTGGTGCAGCGAATGTTGGACGGCCCGCCAATTGTGTCACTCGCCTTCCTTTATTTACCACATTCATGACCGCTTGGAAATAACTCTGCTTCTTCCTCATTCTCAGGGTTGTAACAAACCTTTGCTGTCTCACCAGCCCTAAACGCCCGACTTGCCTTCCCACCCACTGTGACCTTGCGTGAGTACTCTTTGCCACCGATCCTATATCGGTAGCTGATCAGAACGTTCCCGCACAAGCGGACAAAACGAGTCGGCAAGAGTCTCAGGGCGCGAACCATCGCGGGCTTCCTCCGGGGGCTGCGACGCACTTTCCAGACTTTGGATTCTCTTTTACAAGGAGCTGAAACTCACGCTCGGCATCAGGAATTATCCCCTCGCGGGCCTAGAAGACTCCCAGGGCGAGATGTGAATTCGAGTCCCTCAAGCGGTTGAGCTCCGTGACTTTCTCACTTTCCAGTAGTTTGAACCTCATCTCTGGGGACTCAATCTGATTGGCGTCGGGTGCAATGACAGTTAGGCATCTGCAACCCTATCGTACAATCTTGAACTCTGGTGATTCTGCGACGTATGTTAGTTTAGGCTGCCCACCGCTCACCCAAGGCTCCATCGCATAATGAATAATGACTTTGTACTTGCCGGCCATCGCGCGTCTGCCCCCGAATCCTCCTGCGCCTTCATCCACGACAAACAGATGCGGGTGAAACCTATCCACCGATGTCAGCTTTTCATTACCCGCTCTGTTGCCCCGTGAGTAGATGTTAGTTGCCACAGCAGACCATTATGCGAAACCTCTTAATGATGATAATCGGATCTTTCTATAGGGGGGCGGCAGAACAAGGGGATGCAGCCGACGCGCAAAGACGTTGGCTGTTAGCTTCAACATTGAAGGCACGCGGCTGAACAGTGGCGTTCGGCGCTTCCCTTGAATTCAGTTGCATACCGGTTCAAAGTATCAAAGGGTTATTCGATTTTAACGGGGGCTTTTATGCGCTTCAGACACCTGACCGTCATAGTATGGATGGAGCGACAGTGTGCTTAAAATCAAGTGGAGAAACAGGGTGTGCAAGTAAATGTTGATGAACGCGCCAAGCTAACACACGTCTGAGGAGGGCTAAAGATGAAAGTCACGATTAGCGGTATGTTGGTAACCACAATCGTCACCATGGCGGTTTTAACCACGGTGTTTGGCCAGCATCAGAGAAGCAAGAGAACATTGAAGCCCCAGCCTATTTCCGCCGCGGGAGGAGCGCTTTCCGAAGGGTTTCTACTGTTCGCGCACTTAGATAAGGGGCAGGTAAAAAGCGGTGAACCGATTGTGCTTAAGCTCGCCGTCAAAAACGCTACTAACGGAGAGCTCATCTTATTTGAATCCAGCGCCGTGCAGGATTACAAGTTAACTGTAAAAAACGGAAAGGGAGAGAGCATACCTTTAACCGACGCCGGTGTACGGATACTTAGTGCAGCAGGCGAGCACTTGAGGCAAGTTATGGTGAAAGTTGGTCCCGGACAGGAGAGGCATGTAAGTCTCATTGTTAACGACTTGTACCGTATGACTACTGGCGGCACCTATTACATAACCGCTAGGCGTGAAGTCCCGAGGCAAAGCGGCCAAGGAACGGCTGAAGTCGTATCGAACACAATAAAGATTGTGGTTACTAACTAACGAAGAGCCTGCAGTTTAGCCCTTTGAGGGCGCTTGGTTAAAGCCACCGGAGCTGGACTCGTAACATGTTCCATGCTGAGCATCGAATGTCCAGCCGGCGTAGCTCCTCGACCACCGCTTGAAACTCTTCGAGCGCCTGTGTGGAATCAGCTTCGGGCGTAAACTGGCGCGCCCCCTCATTGATGCGCACGAGTAATTCGAGCGCGTCGCCCTTGAGCGCGCGATCCCCCGCATTCAATCTCATAAAGATAAGTCCTCACCCATCACAGGCCGTATCTTACTATGTAATCCGCTCCTGCTTCACACCCTCGGACAACGTTCCCCTCCCCATTCTAATACTTTTATTCCCGCCATTTCTTCCATATTCTAACGGGTTTAAGGGCGCATGCATCAACCGTTTGCCCCGGCTGCATCGCCCTTTGCCTTTCCCTCGCCAAAAGAAAAGGAAAAGAAAATGCTGAGGAGGGCGCGGGCGGAGCTCGAATCAGGGGTTGTCGAGCGCGACCAGTTGCTGATCAGAAAGAGATTGACGCGAGCTGAAGGTCAAGCAGAATATCTCGGGCTGCTTCAGAACAGAGAAAGGAGCAGAAGAGTTTTGTCGGACGAGGAGTTACATCTCGAAGAGTTTTGTCGGACGAGGATCGCCCTCTCGCTGCTTCGCAGTGTTCAATCCTGGTAAGCGATCGAGGGGTTCGGGAGTGGATTATTTACCTGTCTGCGTGTACGTAATTAAAGTGGTCAGCCGTGATGGCCGGCGTGAGTCCATTCTTTAGCTCAAGGTAAGCGACCATCTCTCATCTCTTAACGGGGCGTCCTCCCCAGTGACCTGTAGTACTTTCCATGGCTTTGAAGTCTCATGTTGAAGCAGCATCATATCGGCGGCGGTCAACTGAGGTGTGCGATTAATCGATTGATAACCGATCAGTGATCGCCCTCTTGATCCTCTCGATCAGTTGCCGGCGTGCAGTAATTCCGGCCGTACGAATGTTAAATTGCAGGGGAGATAATCGCGGCAGATCAAAATAGATGATCTGGCCGTGATGTGATTGATCCTCGACCACCCCGTAGTTGACGAGCGTGTAGCTGCGCCCCAGTTCTGCCAGCGCCCCGATAGCCGTGTGTCGCCCGCCTCTCCGGTTGCGCTCACCATCTCCCACCCCGCGCTATCTCCATGCCTGGTCAATCATCCCGAACCAGCCTCGCCTGTTGGGTCCCTCATCAATTCGTCATCGCAACAAAGTACGACCGGGGTCTCGCCATGGCCGATGCCACCTACCGCCTGTTCAGCAGCACGCTCACCGTGTTGCTTTGGTTGTTCGTGTTCACCAGGTCGGGCAAACCGTCGCCGTTCAGATCCGCCGTCACCAACCCCACCGGGTTGAGGCCGACCGGCACGCCACCCGGAGTGAATGAGATCATGCCGGGGCCGCCGCTGGTGTTGACTAACCACGCCACGTCGTTGTTTGCCGGGCTATTACCCGTGCTGGTCACGGCCAGGTCAACTCGGCCGTCGCCGTTGAAGTCGGCCGCCACGACGTTGATCAGGTGGTCGCCGATGAAGAACGTCCGAGCGCCCTCGAAGGAGATCCCTCCGCCCGCGCTGTTGTTGCGCAGGACACTGACTACGTCGCCGGGGACAGCGTCCGTCCCGTAGTTGGCCACGGCGAGGTCCGGCAAGCCGTCCCCATCGAAGTCACCGACCGCGAGGCCGATCGACCCGACGCCGGCCGCAACGCTCGCCGCCGGGTTGAAAAGGCCGCCGCCCGCGCCCTGGAACACGCTCACCACGCCATTGCCCTTGTTGGCGACCGCCAGATCAAGGAGGCCGTCTCGGTCGAAATCCGCGAACACGATCTGCTCTGGGTTGGACAGGCCATTGCCGGCCAGGGATGTTAACAGGTTGAAGGTCCCGTCACCGTTCCCCGTGTAGATGAGCACCTGGTTGGTGTTGAAGTCGGCGACGGCCAGGTCGGGGAGATTGTCCCCGTTAAGATCGGTACTGGCGATGTAGGTCGGGCCGGTGCCGTCGGGCAGGGTGAGCGGGGTGCCGAGGCGGAACGTGCCGTCGCCATTGCCGAGCAGGATATCGACGGCCCCGGAGCCATAGCTGGCGGCGGCCAGATCCAGATTGCCGTCGCCATCGAAATCGCCCGCGACAATGCCTTCGGTATCGCTTCGACCGACGAGGTTGATGGTCTGAGCCGGGGAAAAGTTACCGGCCCCGTCGCCGAGCAGCACGCTAATTGTGCCATCCTGGTTGGAGACGGCGAGGTCCGGGTGGGTGTCATTGTTGAAGTCGCCGACGGCGATAAGTTGCGGCCCACTGCCGACCGGGTAGGGGGTGGGAGGGCTAAAGACGACAGGCTGTTGTGCGTGGGCGAGCCCTGCCGACAACAGCAGCAGGAGCAACCCGAGCGGGCGAAGGATCTGATGATTAAAAGGGGCGGGCCGTCGTTTCTGAGGACTCACATGGCTCATCGAAGTAGGCTGCTGATTATCACCCCGGTGCGTCATCTCTGTATTCATAACTCCTCCAAATTTGTCGCAAAGTGTAAATCCTGTACGTCAGCGGAGACGGTTTGTCAGCAGTTCTTTTGCCAGGGGAAATACCTACACAGATGGGTAGGTGCGGTGCCCGCCACCCCCATACATCTGGCCCATCGAGATGCGGTAAGCAGGATAGGGTGAAGCCCGCAGTCACAGGCCCGCGATGATCATCACGATGGAGGCTGTCCCCGCCCTGTAGAGGGGCCGCGCCAAAAGGTATTGAGGTGAGGCAGAGACTTCCATCTGCCGTCTCATGGATGAGTTATTACGGCGCTTTCGACCTCTGGAAGGATTAGAGGTATCTTGGCCAGGGCGGTGCTGAATCATCAACCTGAGCTGAGCTGTGCGCTGGTGTCGCAGGCCGAAGCAACCGATAGCAAAGGCCACCTGAGCACTCGCCCCTCAGGTGGCCTTTACTCGTCTTCCATCCCCTGTGGCATCCTCCGGCGATCAGTTCGAGACCGCCAGTGTCTGGTTGCCGCTCACCTCCCTGTTCAACGTCAGCCACATGTCGTGGCTCCCCTCCAGGTACGTCGCGAAGTAGTCCACCTCGGCCTGCAACGCCACCCCGTCGAGCGTCACATTCGGCGTCTCACTCCCTGAGTAGCCGCGCAGCACGATCAGCGGGTTTTTCAGCACGTTCCCGCCGCCGACCGAGAAGCTCAGCGTCGCACTGCCGTTGTCCGCCGAGGCTTCCCACGTCCCGTAGACCGGGTTGTAGCCTACGGGGCTGTAATCAATCAGGTCCGCCCGGTTCACCCCGGCCGGGCCGGACGTCAGGACTGATCCCACGGGCGTCGTCAAAGTCGTCGCGTTGATCGCTTCCGCCTGCCGGGCCATGTTGAGGGTCGGGTTATCGGAGTGCTGGCCAAGCACGATGTAGGTGCTGTAGCTGACTCGCGGCCAGCCGTGGACCGTGTTGCCGTTGATGGTGTTCACCGTCTGCTGCCCGAGGTACCCCCAGTCGGCGCCCCACGCCAGCCGCTTGGAAGGCGTCGTACTGTTCACATCCTGGAACGAATAGTTGACCGACTGGTACGCCCAGTAGGAAGCGCAGGGCATGGTGTGGCCCTCGTCGGCGCATCGCGTGTCGTCGCTGGTATGCCCGCGCCCTTCGGGCCCGAAGCTGTACCCTCCGGCGTCCTGCTTGTCGATCACTTGGGTCCCGGCGATCCCCATCTCGGCGTCGCCGGTGGTCCAGATGGCATCGTAGGGCGCGCCGCTGTTTAATTGCGACCAATCCCATGAGCTGTTGAGAGTCAACGGTGAAGTGGTGCTCTTAAAGTGGTAGCGGTCGCCCCAGGCCACTCCCGCAATATCATCGCCCCAGGTGCGGGCCGGCGCGCCGTCGAAGTTCATGTCGCCGTAGGGGGCACGGGTATCGGCCTGAACGGCGCCTGCCGGGATCCCACTCAAGTCGAAGGTCACCGCCCACAGCGGGTGATCGCGGCCCGTGGCGAACAGCCAGTGGATCGTCACCGGCATGTCATACTTGGTCGCCACTCCCGTCGCCGGGTCGATGCCCCACCGCGGGTAGTTGAGGGTAAATTCGTGGATGGCGTGGTGCCTGCCCGCGAAGACGGTGCGGGACTGGCCGTCATTGTCTGAGCCCAAGGGGGAGTCGTCATCGACGGGGATACCGTCCGGGCCTATCGGGATGATCCCCGGATTCTGCAGGTGCGAGACGATGTAGCCGAAGCCGCGAGCCACGTCATCACCGCTCTCGCCGACTTGGCGGGCGCTTCCGTCCGGCAACTGGTAGGTGAACTGGATGGCCTCGCCCCCCCTGCGGGGTACCAGCGCCGTCGAACGCTGCATGCACCTGCTGTCGGACCAGAGGTACTGGTCGGCGGTGTAGATGTCGACGGGCATAGCCGCATTCAGGGTCAAAGTCCCGCAGGGCTGGAGCACGTTACCTTGCATGAAAGCCGCGCCGGGTTGCGCGCTAACAAGGCGCTCATGAGCGCCTGTCTGACGGGCTGCGCTGGCAACCGGCAGGGTCGTGGTCAGAGGCGTCAAGGCAAGCAGTAGCGCCAACACCATCAGCGCGGCGTAAAATGACCGCCTCGTCATGCCCCGCCACCACATCCGGTCTTCCCCGCGACGGTCTCTCTCTTTCGTCATCGCTGTCCGCATAACCCCTCCAAGTTAGGCTTAAGTGTCAATCCTGTATATCAACGGAGACGGTCATGAGCCGGTTATTTGCGAGGGGTAGGACCTACACAGATGGGTAGGTACGGTCGGAGGCGTGGGAAGAGACCGCCGGCCTTTGTGGCGGCCAAGAGAAACCACCCGCGAAGCCGAGGAGGCTTCGCGGGTGGTTGGATCTTCGAGTCCAGGTATCCCACTACTTCATAACTAAGAAGGGGGCTCGGCACCTCGCCACGATCTGATTCAAAGAATGATCCTCATGAACCTTTCAGGCTAATTAGCGCACACCCCGTTGGCGATAGAGGACGGCGTCACGGCCGTGTTCTTGATCGAGTACGGGCTATCGATGGCCACGTCCGTGGCCCACCCGGCCTGCAGGCTGGCGAATTGACCATCGGTCGTCATATCCATCCCCGGGCACGGGTCATCCCCGAACCCGTTGCCCGGCCCCCACTCCCAGGCGAGCCAGCCGATCCCGGCCTCCTGGCTCTTCTGCATAATCGTCTGATAGGGGCTGTCGTTAAAGCAGCCGTTGCTGTAGCCGGAGAACTCTCCGACGATGAACGGGATGTTCTGCGCCACCACCTGATCCACCGCATTAATGAAATCCCCTGCCGGGTCGGCGTGGTCATGCCAATAGACGTGCAGTGAAAAGATCAGGTTATGCTCGGGGTCGGCGTCGATCAACGCCTGGCCGTTGTTAAGGATGTAACTCATCCCCTGACCATACTGAGCTGCATCAATGACTAAGGGCACGCGGTAGCCAGCGGCGCGCATGGCCTGCACCGCCGCGCTGTAGCCGTCGAAGTATTCCCCGTCGGTCACCAGGTCATTGCCCACCTCGTTGCCGATGTTGATGAGCAGGTACTCCTGGTGCTTCATCAGGACGGCGACGACGTCCTCGCGTGTCCAGTAATTTACCAGGTCGCCAAGTTTTGACCAGTTTCCTGTCGCGTCGTGCAGTTCGATCATCGGGATCATGTGGTTGTCGCGGCAGTTCTGGATCACCGCATCCAGGTTGGCGACCGTCGCGCTGGGGTTGTGGATAAGGTCGGCGTCGGTTACCCAGTTGATGCGGACGACGTTGGCGCCGGTCTTCTTAATCTCGGGGAAGAAGTTGACGCCGGTCGGGTCCTCGCTGGTCCAGACGGCCATCTTATTGACGCCGCGCAGTGTGACTGCCTCGCCGCATTCGTCAAAGAGCTGCCTGCCCTGGACGTAAAAGTTCTGGGCCGAAGCGGTTAGCGCCAGGCTGCAAAGGAGCGCCAGCACCGCCAGGCAGGTGTAGAATGAGTGCTTAACTATGCTCACGTAGCTCATGGAAGACCTCGGTTGATTACCGCTCGGTTGCACCGTCTGGTTTTTCATCTCTCCTCCTGTATGGCTCAAGTGTCAGTCGGTATGCAACAGGGACGGGCGGTAAGCAGCTTTTTGCGAGGGGAAGGACCTACACAGATGGGTAGGTATAGTGAGATCGGCGACCGCGCGGCGGGCGCAGTCATGCCGTCAGTTATCACGCTCGCGGTCGCGATATTCCCGCGCAAGGTTGCATCTCCCTCGCCGCTCCCCTTCCGCCTGATCTCCGCTCCGTTCGCACGATAAATATAGGTGCCGGAGAGGGAGACGTGGAGCTTGCCGCCGCCTTGGTCCGTGACCTTGAGGGTGTTGTCTAAGCCTTCTTTGCCCGGGCATGCATACCGATCCGATCAATAACCAAATCAGCGCGGTAGATTGAAGACA
>CAYLJO010000121.1:15394-18699 GCA_964383905.1 uncultured Blastocatellaceae bacterium | reverse complement strand
GCTGAAAAGTTGAAGGCTGCATGAGTGTGCCAATGTTGTAAGTTTCGATTTAGAGATTCGTTATCATAGCTCGACACCGATTCGCGCCCACTAACGAATGTTTACTTCGAGGGCGTAGGTTGCCTTTCGATTAGGCCCGTGCACAGAAATATAATATTCCCCTGTTTCGGGCAGCTCACCCTGCCAGTCCCTGACTCCCTCCTCTCCGGTCAATGACCCATGTTGATCATCACCGTTAGGCGGGATAACTCTAAAAGTCAGATTTCGGCTACTACCGGAAATATGCACACTCATGGTCTGACCCTGGCGAGCACGCAATGTGTAATCATGCCACTGCCCGTCAAGTATTGTGTCTCTGATTACTGCGGTTGTGCGGCCGCGCGCGAACCGGATCGGACGAGAAGTCTTCTGTGCGAATATGAGGCTGGAAAAACTGAGCACCAGGGGAAGCGCAACCAGAATTCCGGGTCTATTTTTCACCGTTGAATTTATCCTTTATCAGATAGATAGCTGGAGCAAAATTCTTCTACTTTAAACCACATGAAGAGTCAATAATTTTACGACGTGTCCGGAACAAGAGGTGGTACTGGCTTCAGCATCGGTCAGTTAACATCGGACATCGTCTGTGGCTGATAGACTTAAGTCTACATCACCGTATTTAAGTCTATTTTTTCTATGGTATATTCTTTTTATGAATAAGCGTGCGAAAAAACGATTGAAAGAAGCTCTGGAGAAGGACAAACTGGAACGAGCAAAGACCACTAAAGAACAGAATCCGTCCTCTTCTAAGTCGGTCCAGGAGCGGCGTGGTTTTATCCCGAAGCCGGCCAAGAAGCGAGGCTAGTCTCTTCATTCTCATCACGACCGGTCAGGCCCAGCATCAGGCCCCGTTAATTACTGGTATCGCCGGGCGGCACACGATAAACCTCAACTGGCGCTGGCAAACTATCATCGACCCTTACGAGACTGGTTATTACGATTACCGCTACCAGCCTGGCCCCGACGGCTATTTCAAGAACGCGAAGCCGAAAAGGACGATTAAGCCGGGTGAGATTTGGGTGGATGATCAGGGCAGACAAATCCAGGCACACGGCGGCGGCATCATCAAGCGCGGCGACACTTACTACTGGTTCGGCGAGGACCGGGAGCGGGGCCCGGACCCGAATCTGCGCTACATCAGTTGCTTTTCCTCGAAAGACCTGGCTCGTTGGAGTTTTCGCAACCGGGTGATCAAGTTGTCCGACCCGGACAACTTCGGCCCCGGCTGGGTCCTGGAGCGCCCGAAGGTGTTCTACAACACAAAGACCAAAAAGTATGTGATGTACATGCACATCGACGATACCCGTTACCGTCTCGCGCGGGTCGGCGTGGCAGTCTGCGACAAGGTGGACGGCGACTATACATACCTCAGGAGCTTTCGCCCGCTCGGTCACGAGAGCCGGGACATCGGCCAGTTCATTGACGACGACGGCACGCCGTACCTGATTTTCGAGGATCGGCCATTCGGCTTCCGCATCGCTAAACTGTCGGCTGACTATCTGAACGTCGAGAAACAAGAGTGCCTGATCCCGGTGCACATGGAAGGCGGGGCTCTCGTCCATTACCGGGGACTCTACTACGTGATCGGGTCGGGTCTGACCGGGTGGGCGCCGAACCCGAATAAATACGCGACGGCGAACTCCCTCGAAGCCCCTTGGTCTGAATTCCAGGACATCGCCCCGCCGGAAACCAAGACCTACGGCGCACAATCTACCATGATGTTGAAAGTGGTCGGCACCAAAACAACCACCGTGATCTTTATGGGTGACATGTGGAAACCTGGGACGCCGTGGGCTTCCCGTTACCTGTGGATGCTGTTGGAAATCGGCGGCGGGAGGTTGCGGCTTCCCGTGCCTAAGGAGTGGACCCTGGATGTTGTCACCGGCGAGGCCATGATTCGATTCTAAGTAAGCCATATGAAACCCATACTATCAACCGTTCTACTCGCCCTGATTCTGGCTGTCACGATGTCCACACAGCAATCCGGCGCAGCGAGCGCAAAGGCTGCCCATACCTTCGGCTGGAAGGGTGAGCACTTTCTACTCGATGGCAAGCCCTTCCAGATCATCTCCGGCGACATGCACTACGCCCGCGTGCCCCGCGAGTACTGGCGCGACCGCATGCGGAAGATGAAGGCGATGGGTCTGAACACCCTGACCACTTACGTCTTCTGGAACCTGCACGAGCCGAAGCCCGGCCGGTCTGATTTCACCGGCAATCTGGACGTGGCCGCTTACATCCGCACCGCGCAGGAGGAGGGCCTATGGGTTATCGTGCGGCCGGGACCCTACGTCTGTACCGAGTGGGAGTTCGGTGGTTTCCCGGCTTGGCTGCTCTCAACGCCGGACATGAAAGTCAGGAGCGCTGACCCTCGATTCCTGAGGGCCACCGCAAACTACATGAAGGAGGTCGGGAGGCAGCTCGCGCCGCTTCAGGTGACGCGTGGCGGTCCCATCATCATGGTCCAGGTCGAGAACGAGTACGGCTCCTTCGGCAACGATAAGGTCTATCTCAGTGCCGTCCGCCGGATGATCCTCGACGCAGGGTTCGACGTGACGCTGTTCACTTCGGACGGCGACCCGAGCAAGCTCGCGGAGGGGACGCTTCCGGACGTGCTCTCGGTGATCAACTTCGGGGCAAGGGATTCACCGGAGAAGAAATTCGCCGTCTTCGACAAGTTCCGCCGGGGCGTGCCGCGCATGTGCGGCGAGTTCTGGGTCGGCTGGTTCGACTCCTGGGGCGACAAGCACGAAACGGTCGCGGCACAGAACGCGGCGGAGGGTTTGGAGTGGATGCTGTCGCGCGGCATCTCGGTCAACATCTATATGTTCCACGGCGGCTCGTCCTTCGGTTTCATGAGCGGGGCGAACAAATACGAAACCTATAAGCCGATCATCTCGAGCTACGACTACGATTCGCCGCTTGACGAAGCCGGCCGACCGACCGAGAAGTTCTTCGCCTTGCGCGACGTGATTAAAAAATATTTGCCCGCGGGCACGGCGCTGCCTGAGCTGCCCGCAAGGCTGCCGATGATCGAAGTGCCGCGTTTTACGTTGCAGGAATCGGCGAACCTTAACTCTGCGCTGGGCCGCCCCGTCAGGTCCGCACGCCCCCTTCCGATGGAGGCGGTGGGCCAAGACTACGGGTTCATCCTTTACCGCAAACGGCTTGAACACGCGGCCAGGGGTCCGTTGGAGATTAGCGAGGCGAGAGACTACGCGCTCATCTATCAGGGCGACAAAAAGCTCGGCGTGCTGGACCGGCGG
>CAYLJO010000121.1:0-15294 GCA_964383905.1 uncultured Blastocatellaceae bacterium | reverse complement strand
AGACTACGCGCTCATCTATCAGGGCGACAAAAAGCTCGGCGTGCTGGACCGGCGGCTCAAGCAGAGTTCTTTGAACGTGGAGTTAGGCACAGCTGCGCCGCTCGACATCCTGGTGGAGAACATGGGACGCGTCAACTTCGGGCCGAACATGGTGACCGACCGTAAGGGCATCACCGAGAAAGTGTCGCTGGGCGGGGAGGAGCTGACGGGGTGGGAGATTTACCCGCTGCCGCTCACCGACCTGTCCCGCTTGAAGTTCTCCGCCAGACCCCAGTCGGGCCCGGCGTTCTACCGCGGCACTTTTAAGTTGACCTCAATCGGCGACACGTATCTGGACATGCGCGGCTGGGGGAAGGGGTGCGTGTGGGTCAACGGGCACAACCTGGGCCGCTACTGGCGGACGGGCCCGCAGCAGAGTCTCTTCGTGCCCGCAGGGTGGTTAAAGAAGGGCGGTAACGAAATCATTGTGCTCGATCTGGAGACAGAACGGGGCCGGTCCGTTCAGGGAATCAAAGAGTTAGTCTTTGAAACCGCGAAGACGGAATAAAGGGCCAACTCCCGAACAACTGCCGGTAGTGTTGCAAAAATGCTCTGAAGGCACCAGATGTGGTAGTAAGATTGGTTGATAAACTACTACACATTGTGACTAAAATATTTGTTGCAACACTACCCGAAGGGCACGATAAGGCCGGCCAACTGCACGACCAATAGCGCCCCGACGATTCGGCCTCTGCGTATCGCCGTCTTCATGGCCAGTTCCCTGCCTCCTTAGGCGCGGCGACTCCCTTGACGAGAAGCCACAGCGCGAGCCAAACCTCGAACACGAGCATCGGCAACCACACGAACTGAGTGGCTGGGCCGATCCAGACGCCCACGAGTTGCGCGGGAAGCAATAAGACGAGCAGCACCGAGGCGAGCACGCCGAGCCACGCAAGGGACGCCGGAATCATCCGCCCTCTGAGGAAGAGCCAGGAGAAGAGCGTGCTGCCGACGGCGAAGAGAGTCCCCCCCGGATTCCACGCGCCCAACCTGAGCAGGAACGCGCCTAGTATGTGCGACTCCCCGGCGTCCGCTACATCCGTCCCGGTTGTAGTCGCGAGCCAGAGCAGCCCCAGTGACCTCGCCACGAAGATTCCGGTGATGCCTTCGGCGACGCGGCAGACCAAGCCGAGCATCGCCAAGTCGGGATCTTGGTCGCGCGTTATGGCGTAGAGCGTCACCGCCAGCACCAGAGCCGAGTGGCCCTGGAGCAGCACGATTACTACGGTGAGGCGCACTTCGTCCGCGTGCCGGGCGACGGACGCGAGCTTCTCGGCGACGCCGTCGCCGCCGGTCGCGCCCGAAGATGAACAAGCTGGCGACGCCCGACACGATGTAGAAGAGGAATGTGCCTGCTTCCCCTTCCAGACAGATTGAAAAGAATGGATGTTCATGCCTATGGCTCGGAATCCAATGTCCGGACGGATAGCTGACTTCAGTCAACATTATCCCGCCGACTTCCCGGCGTAGGGACATATAGCCGTAATAACTTTTGTATTGTGCCGTCTGTTGCCACATCTTTCACAAACTGGGAAACCACTACGAAGAGCGAAGAACGGTTAGTTCGGCCATAATCTCAGAGACTCCCTGGAACCTTCGCTTAACGAATGTAGAATCTGTCAGGCTGTCCCAAACGATATACGCGCAAATTCAGCGCTAGGTTGCGCTTCACCTTGGTCTCCTACTAAGACTCTTTAACCACGTATCCATGTCTGCTTTCGACTTTCATCGCTCTGACCTATGCTTCCCTGTGATGCTGCGGGGCATGAATCTTTCACCTTTGATGTAGAAATTGACAATCGCTTTAATTTCTGGTGGGACCAACTGCACTTTAACCATTAGTTATATTCACAAACAACCTGGATGTGGCAGAGAACAGTTTACCAAGGTTGAATTCGTCTCTATGCTTTCCAGCACGAACATGAATCCTGGCAGAATGAGCTTGTGTAGTATCTTGTCCATCCACTCCGGTAGATACACTGATTACGTGTGTGGATTCCGCAACGAACTAACATGTATCACTGAGTGTCATTGAGTGTCATGGGCGCGTAAATACTGACTTTTTTCATTCCGGCGAACACTCCATGATACTCCATGGATGCAGGTACTACCCACAAAAGTCCCCACAGTGGCTTTTCAAGCCTATAGTGGGGATTTTCTTGTGACTGTAATTTAAGGAATAAAAAGGCTTATTGGAGGCGGCGATCGGAATCGAACCGATGAATAAAGGTTTTGCAGACCTCTGCCTTACCACTTGGCTACGCCGCCCCTGGCTTTGAAGGAGCGTATTATAACAGGCCCCCGCGGCGGGCGACAAAAGCCAGGTTCGCCGCGAGAATCCGATGGTCATCCGGCGTGCCCATCCCGCCTGAGCTTCGTGCCCGTTAGATGAATGCACGGAAGCGGCGCGTGAAACTGCTCTTCGAAGTCTCCGTGCCGCTTCCCGTTTTGTGCCTGAAATTTTTGGAGCGGGAGACGAGATTTGAACTCGCGACTTCGACCTTGGCAAGGTCGCACTCTACCACTGAGTTACTCCCGCTTGCGCAAATAAAGATTCTACAGATTCGTTAAGTCTTGTCAAGCGGAGCCTCCATCGCCGCCGCGCCCGCCTCAAGCTAAACGAAACAAGCTCACACACATAGAAGTCTGCGACCACGTCAGCCTCCAGCTATTCCTTACTCCTTTCTGTGCCCATCGACATCAGGTCTCGGGCATTGCCCGGATGTGCTGGCACAGGCGCCGTCACGCTTATAGACCCGCTGTCTGGTGATCAGCCGAAGCCGCCGTGGGCAGGGATGTTAGCCGGTCGGCTGACGACCCTGTGGGAACACTTACGGCGGTTCTGCTTGCGGACTTTTTGGGCAGGAACGGGTTTTTAGGCCAAGCCTGGCACACACCTCATTGGCCGAGCATCCCTTTCCCTTTCTCTTTAATCCACACATCCCGGCCGCCCGGCTTGCTCGTGATCAGCGCCGGCCCGTACTCGGTCTGCCCCAACCCCCATTGGACTACCACCCTGTGCAGCGGCGGGTGCTTCTCCGCGTTCCATTCAGGGTGGCAGGTGTCGCCGGTCTTTAGCGTGTAGGTCTTATCCTGCATGGTCAGGGTCGAGCCCTCTACGGTGTAGACGCCCGTCTTGTTCACGAAGACCTGCGTCGTGCAGTTGTAGAGCGAAGACTAAATAAACGCCACATAGATGTAGCGCCCGTCCGGGAAGAACCTCAGGGAAAAGCGCTTCCCGCTCGGGGGAGCATGCACTCCCGTACTCGGGTTACGGAAATCGATCGTCGATGCCTCGCTTCGCGTCCACTCGCCGATTAGATCCGACGGGTCGGCGCCTCCGATAATATTTGTCACCTCCGGCGCCCAGGTGTCCGTCAGCGGATCAGAGGTGGACTTGCGGGCGCCCGCCCCCTGCCCCCCGCCATCAACAGCCAACAGCAGAGGCGACGTCTCGTCATCGGGCCCCGCACACAGATTCTTCAATCTCGCCGCCCCGTCATAGAGGGGAAGGGGAGGCACACGGCCACGCGCGTCAGAGGCGTGTGAAGCCGCCAGCAGAAGAAGCGTCACTACGGAATAGAAGTATTTCATGGCCGTCTCCGGGTAATAGGATTGAGGGTTCTCACCCCCCTACCTACAAACGCGAGAAATGGCCGGGAACTGAATCACCCACGGTTATCATTTTAATAAACCCTTTAACATCAGCGCTATCCCGACTTTCGCACAAAATAAAAAGCAGCTCTCAGCCGGGCAAGCCACGTTGTGAGGGGGCGAATGACTCGCTTGCAGCGACCAAGCCTAAGGCTGACATTGAGGCAGTCATCTATCATCTGACAACGATGTTAAGAAGGCTCATCCTCGTAACAGCGGTTTAACAGATGTTCCTGTTGACATCCGATAGGTCTGCCTATACACTCAGCTCCTATTGGTTGTATAGAGGAGAGGCGTGAGCAAGAAGGCCGACCCTTTACAAGGCACTATCGAGTTGCCGGCCCTCTGGCCTGCTCCCGTCGGGTCAGTTAGACGGATGAACGGCAACGGCGTCCGCCTGCGCCCATTCCTCGACGATTACGTCGGCGAGGCACAGCCCGCCTTGCTGATGCTGATGTCGGCGGTCGGAGTAGTGCTCCTGATCGCCTGCGCCAACGTCGCCAATCTACTCTTGGCCCGTGCGGCGTCGCGTCAGAAAGAGATCGCGCTACGGATGGCGCTCGGCGCGGGGCGCTGGCGGATCGTGCGGCAGTTGGTGACCGAGTGTCTGCTGCTCGCCGCCGCTGGCGGAACGTTCGGGCTGCTGCTCGGTGTGTGGGGCGTAGGGGGACTCATCCACTTCGCCACCGAAGTACTACCGCGCATGGAGAATATCTCGGTGGACTCAACTGCGCTCGCCTTCACGCTCACGGTGACCTTAGTGACTGGGATCGTCTTTGGACTCGCGCCGGCCCTGCAAACCTCGAAAACTGAGGTTAACGACGCGCTCAGGGAGGGCAGCCTGCGGTCATCCGGGGGCGCGGGCGGGCGTCGGCTGCGCGCCGCCCTTGTCGTCACGGAAGTCGCGCTGGCGCTCGTGCTGCTGGCCGGCGGGGGGCTTTTGGTTAAAAGTTTCTGGCGGCTGATGCAGGTCGAGCCGGGCTTCGACCCGCGGAATGTGTTGACGCTGCGGCTGCGCCTGCCCGACGCTAAATATCGCGAGGCCGCCGAGATTGGGGCCTTTCTCAGAGAAGTCGCGCGCCGCGTCGAAGCGCTTCCGGGCGTGCAGCAGGTGAGTCTGGCGACCGGCTTCCCGTTCGGACGCGCCGGTGAGAACGGCTACTGGATCGAAGGGCAGCCCGAGCCGCGACAATCGGGAGATTGGTCTTTGGCCTTCACGCAATCCGTGAGCGAGAGCTACCACCGGGTGCTCGGGATAGCGCTGCTGTCCGGTCGCTACTTCACCGAACGCGATACGGCTCATTCCCCGCCCGTCGTGATCGTTGACGATGACTTCGTCCGCAGACATTTTCCCGGCGGCTCGCCCGCTGACGCCCTCGGTCATAGGCTTCGCTTCGGGGGCGAGGGGGAACCGTGGCGGGAGATTGTCGGCGTCGTGCGCCACGTGCGGCAGACCGGGCTGGACGAGGAAGGCCGCCCCGGAATATACCGCCCATGGACGCAAATCAATCCTCGATGGGCGGCCGATTATACCCGCGCGATGGACCTGATAGTGAAGACTTCCGTCGAGCCGACCGGGCTGGTCGCGCCGATCAGAGGTGAAGTGCAGGCAGTCGACAAAGACCAACCGCTGGGTAACGTGCGGACGCTCGAAGCGTTGGTGGCGGAATCAGTCGCGCCGCGCCGCTTCAGCCTGCTGCTGGCCGGCGTCTTCGCCGGTGTCGCGCTGCTACTAGGCTCGGTCGGGCTATACGGCGTGCTATCGTATGTCGTCACGCAGCGCGCACGCGAAATCGGCATCCGAATGGCGCTCGGTGCGCAAAGGGGCGACGTTCTCCGACTGATCATCTCGCAAGGGATGAGGCTGGTGCTAACGGGCGTCGCGGCCGGCATGGCCGCAGCGCTTGCGTTGACGAGATTGATGTCAAGTCTGCTGTTCGGTGTGAGCGCGACCGATCCTCTGACGTTTATCTTGATTGCGCTGCTGCTCCTCGTTGTAGCACTCGTCGCCTGCTACCTGCCGGCGCGGCGGGCGACGCGCGTTGATCCGCTGATCGCGTTACGCTACGAGTGAGGCTTGCGTGAAAGGGCGTCCGGAAATCACCAGCGCAGCCTCCATCTGTTTTGGGCGTGTGTATCTTTCAGGTTTTAACGGTATTATAGCGGCTTGCAATTGGGTGTCGCCTGTTTTCTCTGTGCCCCCTCTCGGGCTCTCTATGTCTCCGTGGTGAGGCTCTGGGCCACATCCATTCGCCACTTGCTATAGGTACTCAGGGGCAGCCTTCAATCATTCGCACGCCCAGATATGCGAACAGTCCGGAGGGGATCTACCATTCCGTCCGCCCTATAAATCACTCATGCCGTAACGCCACCAGCGGATCAACCTTCGTCGCCCGGCGTGCCGGAACGAAGCAGGCCAGCAGTGCCACCGCCGTCAGCAACAAGGCTATGACCGTGAAGGTCACCGGATCGGTCGCGCTCACGCCGTAGAGCATCCCTGCCATCAGCCGGGTCAGGCCCAGCGCGGCTATTAGCCCAAGCGCGACGCCGCCCAGCGCCATCTTCATTCCGTGGCTTAAGACCAGACGCAGAACGTCCTTGCGTTGCGCGCCCAGTGCGAGGCGGATGCCCAGTTCATGTGTCCGCTGGCCGACCAGATACGAGATGACGCCGTAGAGGCCGACACCCGCCAGCAACAGCGCCACCCCGGCAAAGACGTTGAGCAGGGTCATCGAAAACCGCTGCGCGGCCAGCGAGTCGGCGATAACCTCATTCATCGTCTGAGGTCTGGAGACGACATTCAGTCTGCTCTGGCTTTGTACAACGCGGCGGATCGAATCGAAGAGAGCTGGCGGCACCCCCTCGGAGCGCGCCACCACTCTCACGCCGCCCGCCCCGCTCATCAAGTCATCTGACAACGCCCTGAACGGGAGGTAGAGCTGAGCCTGGAGCAATTGCTCGTCCGAAGCGAGGCTCCACAGCTTTACGTGCCCGACCACTCCGATGATCTCCAACGGTCCCTGGTCGCCCGCCAGGTGGATTCGCTTGCCAGTGGGGTCTTCGTTCGGGAAATATTTGCGGGCAAAGGCCTCGTCGATCACCGCGACGGGCTGAGACCGTTCGTCATCCTGCTCGGTGAAGAAGCGGCCACGCTTGAGCGAAATTCCCATCGCTGTCAGATATGCTGGTTCGACCCTGCTGACGACCGCCATGCTCATTTCGCCCTGACTCGCAGGTTTGGGCCGGTCAGCCAGCCAGAAGAACAGGTCGTCCTCGTCCAGCAGGGGGAATGCGCCATCCGAGAGTGAAGCTGCCCGGACACCCGGCGTGGAGTTCATCTCGTCACTGAGTTCGCGCCAGGCGGCACGAACCACCTCGGGGCTGGCCGTCCGCATTGACGGCGGAAGGTTAAGCTCGAACGTCAGCACGTTGTCCGGACGAAAGCCCGGATCCATGTTCCAGAGCGCATTCAGGCTGCGAATCATCAGTCCCGCGCCTACAGCCAGGACGAGCGCCAGCGCCACCTCAACCGCGACAAAGATGCCCTGCGCGCGCACTCGCCCGCTGCTCGCCCCGCGCCCGCCTTCCTTCAGCGTTTCTGACAAACGCCACGGCGAAGTCTTCAGCGCCGGAGCCAGCCCCGCGAGCATCCCCGTGAGCAGCGAAACGGCCGCGGTGAAGAGCAGGACGCGGCCATCCAGCCCGACCTCTTCCGCACGCGCCAGCGTGGTGGGCAGCAGGCTGAGCGCGGCCTGCGTTCCCCAACCTGCGACGGCCAATCCCAGCCCGCCGCCAGCCAGGGCCAGCAGCGTGCTCTCGGTGAGAGATTGGCGGAGCAAGCGCCACCGGCCCGCGCCCAGCGCGGCGCGGATGGCGAATTCCCGCGTCCTGCCGGTCGAGCGCGCGAGCAGCAGGTTGTTGACGTTCACACAGGCGATCAGCAGCACGAACCCGACCGCGCCCAGCAACATCCACAGGATCGGCCCGACGTGGCCGATCATGCTTTCCTTGAGCGGGAGAATCCTCGCGCCGTTGCCCTTGTTGGTAGCGGGATAAGCGGCGGCCAGATCCCGCATCACTCTGTCCAGGTCGGCCTGCGCCTGCTCGATGCTGACACCGGGCTTGAGCCGGCCGATCCCGTGGAGCGCCAACGCGGCGCCACGGTTCTGCAGCGCGGGATTATCCCACTGGCCGATCGGCACATAGACATCGGCGTTACTAAAGATATTGACCTGAAGATGGAAGCCCGCCGGGATCACGCCGACGATCGTGTAGCTTCGATCGTCTAAGGTAATGCCTTTGCCCAGGGCGTCCGGCGCGGAGCCGAATTTGCGCTGCCAGAGGTCCGCGCTGATGAGGACCACAGGGGCCGCGCCTGGCTCATCTTCGCCCGGGGAAAAGGTCCGCCCCAGCGCCGGTTTGACCACGAGCACAGAGAAGAAGTCCGCGGTGACGAACTGCGCGCTGAGGCGCTCGGCTTCGCCCGTACCGCTCAGACTGAAGCCGTAGCTGCGCGAAACGGCCATCGCCGAGAACGTCCGGTTCTCCTTTTGCAAGTCACGAAAATTCGGGTAAGGGATCGCTCCCGTCTCAAAATTCGGCTTGCTTTGGTGGAGCGACACGAGTTGCTCAGGCTGCGGGTAGGGCAGCGGATTGAGCAGTACGCCGTTGACCACTGAAAAGATCGCCGCGTTAGCGCCAATGCCCAGCGCGAACGTCGCCACTACTACCGCAGTGAAGCCTGGAGACTTACGTATTATTCTCAGCCCATACCGCAGGTCCTGCCAGACCTCCTCTACAAGCCTCACGCCCCTCGCCTCCCGGCACTCTTCCTTCGCCTGCCCCACCCCGCCGAAACTGCGTAGCGCCGCGTAACGCGCCTCTTCCGCGCTCATGCCTGCCCTAACGTTCAACTCGATCTCACGCTCCAGGTGATGGCGCAACTCTTCGTCGAGTTCGCGCTCCATCTCCCGCTTGCGCACGAGCGCACGCCATCGCCTCTTTATTCTCCTCAGCATCACCGCACCTTCTGTTCATCCGTCTAACTGGCCCGACCGGAGCAGGCCAGAGGACCAGGAGTCCGAGCGTGCCTTGTCGAAGATCAGCTTTCTTCTGTCCTTATCATACCTTTTCCTCTCGACACGCGATAGGAGATGAGTATACAGCTCAACCTATCGTGCGTCAATAGGAAGGCTTACCAATACTGAGATCATAAGGGAAGAAAACCGAGGCCTCCGGCGTCTAATAGCTGATCGCCGATTTACGCTCAGCCGCGGTTGAAGCGCGTGCGACCCGATGACCCGTCTCTTCAGATCGCCGGCTTGTACAAGCCTCTCAGGGGTCGTCTCGGAAGACGTCTGCCTGGTTTGAATGAGACGGCGGAGATCAGACGGCGAGATCACAATACAGGGGTGACCGTATGTTCAATCAGAATTTTAAGAGATACAGACTGTATGGGTTGGTCTTCATCGAGACTTTTGTGCTCGGAATGACCGCCGGATTAAAGGTGATCGCCGATCACAATCTGAAGCGGCATCCCGTGGCCCAGGGGCCAGTCCTCTCCCAAGATCGCTTGATCGTTCATGAATGGGGGACGCTCACTTCAATTACCGGGAGCGATGGACTTGCCCTTGAGTGGAGGCCGCTGACCGCCCCCGGCGAGTTGCCGGGCTTTGTCTATAACATGCAGGGGCTGGGGAGCGGTTTGCGATATCCGATAGGCAAGGCTGATTTGAAGGGCCTCATCCGCATGGAGACCCCCGTCATCTACTTCTACGCCGACCGTGAAGCAACCGTTTCCGTCAAGGTCGATTTCCCGAAGGGCCTGATCACGGAATGGTACCCACACGCCCGTTCAGTCTCCAACGGCATCGACTGGGGCAGGTTCCGAGTCCAGCCGGGAGCGCAGGTCGCCCTTCCCGTAGAAGCGAAAGAGAGCCACTATTACCCGGCGCGTGAAACCGACGCCGCGCCTGTCCATGTTTGCGGGGTTGGCAAAGCTGATGAGTACGAGAAATTCCTCTTCTACCGCGGCGTCGGCACGTTCCGCCCGCCGCTCTCCGTCAAATCCGAGGGCGATCGAGTTGTCATCACGAACACCGGCCTGGAAGGCATCTCGCGGCTGATCCTCTTTGAGAATCGGGGTGGGAAGATTGCCTTTAGCGTCTACAGTAGCCTCAGTGGGAGTGCGACGATAGAGAGGCCCCCCCTCGGACAGTCACTCGAATCTCTTGAATCGGAGCTGGAGCAGACCCTCATTATGGAAGGTCTTTATCAAAAGGAGGCCAGGGCTATGATCAGGACCTGGCGCGACACCTGGTTCGAAGAGGGGATGCGCCTCTTTTATGTGCTCCCGCGCAGGGTGACCGATGAACTTCTGCCGATCACGATTGATCCTCAGCCGGCTGAGCTGGCGCGAGTCCTTGTCGGCCGGGTGGAGATCATCACGCCGGAGATGGAGCAAACAATACGGCGGCAGGTGGTGAGTACGGAAGATACGCGGATAGACAGCCGGGCGAAAGCGGCCGAGTTTTTCGGGAAATACGGGCGATTCGCCGAACCCATTCTCAAGCGTATCATGGAAAAAGAGAATGACAGGAGAGTCAGGGATCTCATCGAGAGAATAATCGAGACCGCCAATGCTCGGTAGGAAGATAAGTGACCGCCCGGATTTTGCCATGCATAATAATTCCGGCGCACCTGCTATAATCATAGAGGCGGCGTTGATCCCTCCATCAACGCCACTTTTAGCAGAAGGCCATTGGGTGTCGCCCGTTTCCTCCAGGGCGACGAAAACGGACGAATCCCGACGAAATAAAATTATTTCGGGCACCTGGACGAGAGTAAAGGCTCAAGCTTTCCGGCATTAATAATCGAATGACGTGTCCGACCAGCGGCGCTTCCGAAATTTCTCGTCCGTCCAAAAGCTCCGCAGCACATCCAGCCGGCTCGGGTAAGCCTCTTCATCACCTTCCGCGGGCGGCAGGACGATGCTCACCACGTCATAACGATACGGCGCACTCTCAAGATCAAACATCCGGCGATAAACACGCGCCGCACGGGCGACCTGCCGCTGCTTGCGTAGGTCGACGTTGGTTTCCGGCGCGGCGAAGCTGTCCGAAGGGCGCGTCTTGACTTCGATGAAGCACAGCGTCACGTCCTCGTACGCGATCAGATCTATCTAAGTGAATAGCCAAAGCATTTTGCATAGACCGGCAGCGTGAAGTTAGCCCCTCATCCGGTCTCACGCCCTCAATAGCTTTTGGCTATTCACTTAGGCGTTGACCATCGCACCGCGCAGGTTTCGCCCGACCGGCAGCGTGAAGTTGGCGGCGACGAGTTGATAACCGATGCGTTCCAGATACTCGGCGGCCCACCCCTCGCCCCGCCGTCCGAGCGCGAGATGCGGCGCCGTCACCTCATCCGGTCCCTCGCCGCCCGCCACCCCGGCTACATTCTTTCCTCGTATCTTCAGCATGAAGCTGGGCCATCGCATCCGATTACCCTCTCTCCCATCTAACGAGTTGCACGTTGATTAACTATAGCCCTTCACCTCGACCGCTCACAACCTTACTTGATTCCTCCGTTTTCCTCTGTGCCCTCTATGGTAAATAACCCTTCACCACACACTCAACTGACACTTTGATCAGTCCTATCATATAATCCGCTTGGATAATCGAGTATGAACAGCACCGAGATGGCCACCCAAACTGAAGACACTAGAAAACGTGCCGCGCCGCTAGTCACAATTGTCGGACGCCCCAACGTCGGGAAATCAACCCTCTTTAATCGACTCGTCGGCGAGCGCCGGTCAATCGTCGGTGACGAGCCCGGGATCACCCGCGACCGCATCTACGGTGAGGCCGAATGGGCCGGCCGGCGATTCTCCGTTGTCGACACCGGCGGCATCGTCCCCGATGAGGATGCCGTCATCCCGGCCAACATCCTGAAGCAGGCTTCCGCCGCCATCGATGAGGCCGAAGCGCTCGTCTGGGTGGTCGATGCGCGGCGCGGCGCCACGCCCCTCGACGAAGAGCTGGCGCGGCTTTTGCGCTCGACCGGCAAACGCATCCTCGTCGCCGCCAACAAGGCCGATGCCATCAGCCTTGATGCGGACGCCGGAGAGTTCTACCGGTTCGGATTCGATGAGGTCTTTCCCGTCTCAGCAGAGCAGGGCAACGGTGTCGGCGAACTGCTCGATGCGCTCGTCGCCGGGTTCAAACCGCTCGCCGAGCCTGCGGAGGAAACAGTGGGCCAGTTGGGCGAGATACGGCTGGCGATTGTCGGGCGCCCGAACGTCGGGAAATCATCTCTGCTCAATCGCCTTCTGGGCGAGGAGCGCGTCATCGTCTCGCCCATCGCCGGCACCACCCGCGACGCCATCGATACCGTGCTCGAAGATTCGGGCCAAACATTCCGCATCATTGACACCGCGGGGATCAGGCGTAAAGGCAGAACGGACGAGATGACGGAAAAGCTTTCGGTGATGATGGCCCGCCGCAGCCTGGAGCGCGCCGACGTCGCCGTTGTCGTCGTTGATGCCGTCGAAGGGGTCGCCGCCCTTGACGCCAACATCGCTGGCTACGCCCACGATGCGGGCTGCTCAATCATCATCGCTGTGAATAAGTGGGATGCCTTGGCGAATAAAGAGACCTGCACCGCCGCCGCCTTCGAGCGCAGCCTGCGCGACAAGATGAAGTTCTTAGAGTGGGCCCCGGTCGTGACCATCTCCGCCCTCATCGGTCAGCGCGTGGAAAAAATACTGCCGCTCGCCCTGCGCGCCAACGAGGCCCGCAACCGTCGTATTCCGACCTCGCAGTTGAATGCCTTTTTCGAGCACGCCGTCTCACAGCCCCGCGGCGGCAACGCGCCCGCACCCGTCAAAGGCGGCGTCTCGCGCCTCCACGTTCAGTATATGACTCAGGTCGGCGTGCGCCCCCCCACCTTTGTCCTCTTTACGGCGGGCGGCAAGCCCGGCCTGCATTTCTCTTACCAGCGTTACCTGCTCAATCGACTCCGCGAAGAGTTCGATTTCTTTGCCACCCCACTCCGCCTCGTCGAGCGCCACCGCCGCGCCCGCGCCACTTCATAAAATAACCGCTAATTTTTTGAACAGGAGCGACAAATTTGTTATTGAAAGGTTAACAAATGGCGTATGATAGCGGGTGGCTTCTTAACGCTACTTCGGTAAGAAGTTCAGGTAAGAGGCTATCAGTCGAGTCTGTCAGTGAACGAGCATTTACCACAGGGGACACGGAGGAAAGATAATTCATGAATAATCCCTATTTAATTCCTCTGTGTTCCTCTGTGCCCTCTGTGGTTAATTGCCTCTAACCTGGCACTCAATTTGATGGAATCTCTGCACCGTTGATTTGTTCACCGCCTCTCACGAACCCACGTTTCTTATGAGCGACCGCAACCCGGAATTGAATTTGAGGGCCGAGCCGGAGCGCGAAGAATTGACGAGCGCCGAGATGCGTGCGCTCTTCAATTACATGCGTGAAGCGACCGAGCAGCTCGAAGTCGTTAACCGTGTCGTCTCCGCCGTTAACTCCAGTCGCACCATTGAACAGGTCTTCGATCTCGCGAGCGAGCAGATGCACGCCTTGATCCCGTTCGACCGCGCCTCCATCGCGCTCTGCGAAGACGACGGCGCGCACCTGCGGGTTTTCGCCTTATCCGGCGCGCACGCCGGGCCGCTGGCCGTCGGGGCGGTGGCCGCCATGCGCGGCTCCGTCACGGAGCTCGCCCTGCGCCAGCGCGAAATGGTCGTCATTCCTGAATTGAGCGCCGAGCATCGCTTTAATGTTTACGAGGACCTTCAAAGCAAGGGATTTCGCTCCGCCGTCTGTGTGCCTCTCTTTTCCACCGAGCGCGCCATCGGCAGCCTCAACCTGACGAGCCGCACGCCGAACGCTTACGGCCGCCATCATCTGCTCGCGCTCGAACGCCTCGCCCCGCCCCTTGCCATCGCCATTGAAAAGGTCCTGCTGCTCGAGCAGACCGAGCGACGCTCACGCGAGATGGAAGCGGCGGCGCGGCGTGAAGAGCTGGCCGGGCGCATCGGGCGTCAACTTTCAAGGTCGCTCGACCCGACCTCAGTCCTACAGGAGACAGTCGATACGCTGGGTCAGGCGCTCAACGCCGATCGCTGCCACGTCACGTTGTTTGACAGCGACGACGAATACGCGCTGGTCGGTTACGAATTCCGTGCGCGCCCTGATATAGCCTCGCTGCGCGGTCACCGGATACCTTTGCGCTCGAGCGAATACGCCCAGCGGGTGCTCAAATCCGATGCGGCGGTCGCCGTCAGCGACGTCCGAGAACTTCCGCAGGATGATTTGATACGTTTATACACGCGCCTCGGCGTGTGCGGCGTGTTGGCGACATCCCTTGTCATCAGCGGCGTCGACCGTGGCTTGCTGGAGCTTCACGTTAACGGCCATCCCCGCGCGTGGACCGAGGACGACCGGAAATTGCTGGGCGCGGTGGGCGCGCAGGTGTCCGTCGCCCTGACGAACGCGCGGCTTTATGAGGCCAGCCGCCACCGGAGCGAAGAGCTTGAAGGGCTCTATAAAATCTCCCGCGCCTTCTCCACGCTGAACGACACGTCGGAGATTTACGGGCGCCTGACGCGCGCCATCGCCGAGCTCGTCGGCGGCGAGATGTGCATGCTCTCCACCTATGATCGCCGCCAACAGCTCGTGCGCGCCGAAGCCCCCGGCTACAACACGCCGCCGGGGATGATCCGTGATTTCCGTTTCAACTTGAATCAACAAGAGGACGCGAGCGAATTCACTTACCGGAGCGCGGAAAGCGAATTCCTTTACCGCACGGGCGAACCCTTCTTCTCCAACGACCCAGGCAGTGACGCCCGTTTTAATCAGGACTTTCTTGTGCGCCACGGCGTGCGCTCGGTCCTCATCGTGCCGATGCTGATCAAGCGCGAGTTGATCGGCTTTATTTACGTCGCCAACCGGCCCGGCGGCTTTCGCGAGCGCGATGTGCGGCTGCTGGAGATATTCGCCGCGCAGGCGGCGGAGACCATCGCCAACGCGCGACTGTTCGCGACGATTCAGGCCCAGGCCGAGCGCGAAGCCGTCGTCAATCGCCTCGTCCTGGCGCTGCAGCGCGCCAGCGAGCCGAAGCGCGGCGTTGAGGTCGTGGTCGAGCGCCTCGGCGAAGTGATGGGGCTGGATCGCTGTATCGCCCTTCTCTTCGGGGAGGACGAGCGGGCCAGCGTTTATGGCGAATGGTGTGCCGGCGGTGTGACGCCGATCAGCGATGACCAGGAAATACAGGAGCGCTCACCCGCCGCCCATTGGATCATGACGCACCGCCAACCCCTCGTCGTCGACGATATTCACACACACCCGCTCGCCGTTGGGGTCGAAGACCTGATCGAGCGCAGCGGGCTGCAGAGTGTGGCGGTGGTCCCCATCATGCATCTGGGTCGCGTGAGCGGCATGCTCAACGCACACCAGACCCGCCACAGGCGACACTGGGCCGAGGATGATATTGACCTGCTGTCCGCCGTCGCCACGCAGATCGGTTCGACGCTGGAGAACGCGCGCTTGATCTCCGAGTTGCGCGAGGCCAACC
>CAYLJO010000120.1:0-18728 GCA_964383905.1 uncultured Blastocatellaceae bacterium | reverse complement strand
CTAATGACAAAAAGCGATTCTCTTTCAGCCAGGACGGTCTGTTCATCAGAGCCAATCAAGGCCATTCGGTGGAGGTCGAATTAGGTTACGAGCCCGCCGTTCCGCCTCCCGTCCTGTATCACGGGACGGCAGAGCGGTTTCTGCCGTCCATCGAGCGGCACGGACTGATGAGAGGCGAGCGGCACCACGTACACCTCTCCGAAACCACGGAGACGGCGAAAGCAGTAGGTCAACGTTATGGGAAGCCGGCGGTGCTGAAGATAGCGAGCGCTCAGATGCGCGAGGAAGGTTATGTGTTCTTCCGCTCGGCCAATGGCGTATGGCTCACCGAGCACGTGCCCGCCAAATACATTATGACTTGATGTCGGGTGAAGATGCGCCCATGAAAAAATTTTACCCCGAACCCTTAGCGTACGAAAGACGCTAAGCCAGCCTAAAGGAGGCCGCGTATGAGCAACAGAGTCGAACTACTAATCATTGACCCGCAGGTGGATTTCTGCGACCCCAAGCGGGGCGCATTATATGTGCCCGGCGCCGAGGATGACATGCGCCGTCTGGCCGTGATGGTCAGGCGGCTCAAAGATAAGCTTGACGACATCCACGTCACGCTCGATTCACACCATTTCATTCACATCGCGCTCCCGATCTTCTGGAAAGACTCTCACGGCAATCACCCGCCCGTCTTCACCAGGATCGGCCGCGCCGACGTCGAAGAGGGGAGGTGGACCCCGACGGTGCCGAGCATGTACCGGCGGGCGCTCGATTACGTTCGCAAGCTTGAGCAGAACGGGCGCTACGAACTCACCGTCTGGCCACCCCACTGCCTCATCGGCAGCCCCGGCCACACCGTCTACCCCGAGTTGTTCGCCGCGCTCACGGAGTGGGAGGAGGGTTTCGCGGTCGTGGATTATGTCACTAAAGGGAGCAACATCCTGACCGAGCATTACTCGGCGGTGCAGGCCGACGTCCCCGACCCTTCGGACGCTTCGACGCAGATCAATACGCGTCTAATCCATACCCTTGAGAATGCGGACATCGTCGCCATCGCCGGTGAAGCGCGAACGCACTGCCTGGCTAATACGGTGCGGGACATCGCTAACAGCTTCGGCGACGACCGCCTGGTCTCAAAACTCGTGCTCTTGACCGACGCCTCGAGCGACATCCCGGGATTTGAAGCGCACGCCGACGCCTTCATGCGCGAGATGACCGGGCGGGGCATGCGGCTGTCAACCACTTCCGAATTTCCGGCCTAAAGAAAGGAGGGCGCGTCATGCCCATACTCAATGATATCAATCTCGATCAAATCGATCTCCCCAACAGCCACTACGGGTACTCCGCCACGCGTATCGAAGATTTGGGGGCGACCGAGTACACCATCGCCACAATTGTCTGCGACGTGAGCGGGAGCACCGCCTCGTTCACATTCGACATGGAATCCGCCATCACCCGGATCGTGCAATCGTGCAAATACTCGCCGCGCGCCGACAACCTCCTGCTCCGGTTAGTCGTCTTTGACGACACGCTAAGTGAGGTCCACGGTTTCAAGCTTCTGGAGAATTGTAATCTCGCGGATTACGGCGGCGTCTTACGCCCGGGCGGATCGACCGCCCTTTACGAAGCTGCCGAGAACGCCGTCTCTTCGGTCATCAATTACGGTCAGAAGCTCTCCGCCGGAGATTTCCGCCAACGCCATCCTGTTCGTCATCACCGACGGGATGGACAATGCCTCGAAGCTCCCCACGAAAAAAGTCAAGGAGGCGTTAGGCAAAGCCGTCACCGGCGAAGTGCTGGAATCGGTCATTTCGATCCTGATCGGCGTCAACGTTCGAGACCGGGAGGCCGGCCGCCATCTTCGCCAGTTTCATAACGAGGCAGGCTTCACACAGTACGTTGAGCTTGATCAAGCTGATGCCAAGACGCTCGCGCGGCTGGCGGAGTTCGTTTCGCAAAGCATTAGCGCCCATTCTCAGGCGCTCGGCACGGGAGGGCCATCACAGTCCCTCGTCTTCTAAAGGGCCTCACCGGGCAGGAAGGGCATCGGTTTCTTTAGCTTCAATGTTGATGTCCCTCCTGCCCAGCCATTATTAGCCAAGGTTCTGAACGAAATGAATTCCGACAGCGCTTTCATCATTGGGGCGACCCACGAGGTGTGCCAGGACTTTGCGGTCGCGGGCGGCGGATCAGTAATTCATCACGGCGGCGACACCGCATCGTCGGGCGGGCCTTACGTCATCGTGTCGGACGGTTGCTCCTCTTCGCCCGACACGGACACCGGCGCCCGCCTGCTGGTTAAAGCCGCACAGGGTCTGATGCGTTCGTCCGAGCAGCTACCCGCAGATTGTTTACAAGGTATCCATGAAGAGGCCGCCCGTCTTGCCCTCGCACGGGCTGACTTGATCGGGCTGTGCCCGCAGGCGGTGGACGCAACTCTTCTGACCGCTCATCTCTGCAACGGCACCGCGATTATCGCCTGCTCCGGGGACGGCGTAGTCGTCTTGCAGTCTCGCACCGGTCTGACAGACGTTTACTCCATCTCCTACACTTCCGGTTATCCGCTTTACCCGAGTTACGCCCATCAACCCGAACGGCTCCGGCTCATCGAAGGCGGGGGGAGCAGCAACGCCAAAGAGGTCAAGCACTTTCGCGTGGGTTCCGATGGGAAATCCTGGCGGTTGCAGGACAGCTTGATCAGCGACTCGCGGGTCGAAATTTTCACCCGGCAGATTCAGGAATGTCAGCTCGCGGCCGTGCTCTCCGACGGGATTCACTCCTTCTTTACGGCCCGAAAGACGGAAACAACCAAAAGGGTCGAGGCCATTCCGATGTGGGAAGCGCTTAAGGAGCTCGTGTCTTTCAAAAGTACGCATGGTGCTTTCGTCAAGCGGCGTCTGAAGCGATTTAAGGGCCATTGCCAGCTCAAAGGTTGGCGACACCTGGATGACCTGGCGGTAGGAGTGATCTATATGGGAGATTGAGAATGCCTATCAGAATCGCCCTCCCGAATCTCAAATCTTACCTTCAAAGGGGTCACACGATGTCCGGGTATTTCATTCAAGGTAAAGGCGAAGTTCACCTGACCAAAGCTGACTTCAAAGCGCAGGGCGGGGAGGGCGCCATCTACATCAAAGGCTCGACCGCCTATAAGCTCTATGCCGACCCGCAACGGATGATCCAGCCGGCCAAAATCCTTGAGCTGTCGGTTTTAACTGACCCCCGTATTGTTCGCCCGCTGGACGTGCTGCTCGACGGGAGGAACAGGCCCGTCGGGTATTCCATGCGCCATATCGGCAACGCTTATGCGCTGTGCCAGCTTTTCCCGAAAGCCTTCCGCAACCGCATGAATCTCACGCCCGAGATGGTTTTCCGCCTCGTGCGCAAGCTTCAGGACGGGATCCGCCACGTCCACTCCAAGGGAATCTTGATCGTTGACCTGAACGAGATGAACTTCCTGGCTTCCGAAAACTTCGAGGAGGTCTTCTTCATCGACGTTGACAGCTACCAGACACCGTCATTCCCCGCGACCGTTCTGATGGAGAGCGTGCGAGATAGACATGCCGGGGCATTCACGGTTAACACAGACTGGTTCTCATTCGCCGTCGTCTCCTTCCAAATGTTCGTCGGCATCCACCCCTTCAAAAGCACATACCCGCCTTTGCAGAATTTGCCCGGCAAAGATCAGAAGCTTGACGCCAGAATGCGCGCCAACATCTCAATCCTGCACGAAGGCGTCTCGGTCCCGGCCTCGTGCTTACCTCTCACCGTTATCCCTCCCGCCTATCTTGACTGGTTCAGAGCCGTTTTCGAAGGGGGCAAACGGTTGCCACCGCCCGAAAGCGCGCAATCGGCCCTGGTGACCGCACCGTCGAGTGTCGAGCGCCATTGCGGGAGCGATCACTTCGAGGTCACGGAGTTACAAGAGTTTGACGGCGAGATAATCTGGCACGACCGATGTCTCACTATGACACAGAAGAGCATTTATTTCGGCGACAAGAGATACCCGAAGCCATCCTTTGAAGTAAAAGCCGCAATCACACCTCGCCTGCGGCACCTCGTCGTCGCTTACGTGGACGGCCCCGTAGTGTGCTTCCGCGATCTCACGGATGATCGCGAGCTCGGTCCCCGAGTGGAGGCTGAGGAGGTCATGCTAAGTGACGGCCGGTTCTACCTCAAGCGGAAAGAGAATCTTCTTGAGGTCGACATCACCGAGCTGCCGCGAAAAAGTTTGTTGGGCACGAAAGTGGTGGGGAATGTTATGATGAAGTCCACCCGGATGTTTGAAGGCGTAGTCATTCAAAATCTTCTGGGGGCATACTACGCATCCGTTCTTCCGGCCCCCGGCGCTTGCTACCAGATTCGCCTTCGGGAGCTCGACGGGTACCAGATTATAGACGCCCGGCTTTGCGGCCAACTCCTGGTTGTGATCGGAAATAAAGAGGGCCGGTATGACAAGCTGATCTTTCGTTTCCTGGCAGATTTCAGTGATTATGACGTGCGGCCGGCGACGGATATTACTTTGACAAATATCAACTTCACGGTGCTCGAGAGTGGGGTCGCTTTACACCTGAACGACGAGGGTGAGCTGGAGGTCTTTTCTCGGCTCAAAGGCTCCACGAAGATAAAAGTGATCAGCGACCCGGCACTCCGGGGCGACGTGAAGCTGTTCGCCAAAGGCTCACAAGCCTTGATCGCTCGGGCCCGCAAGCTCTATGGGCTCAGGATGCGGCGACAAACGGCATGAGTTGCGCACGCGCCTGAACGATTGACAGATGGATAACACCAGCCAATCAGGACGCTACGAAAAACAGCACCGGGGCACGCAAGAGGCCTACGAGGCATACTTCGCCGGGATGGATGCCTCCGTGCAGCAGAAGGTGGCGTTGACGACGGCGCATTTTCCGACGCGCGGGCGGGTCGCCGACATGGGCTGTGGTTCGGGCCGCGGGACCTATGACCTGGCCTGCCTTTATCAATGACAGGAGCTGGTCGGCGTCGACATTAATCCGATTTCGGTAGAAATGGCCGGCAGTCAATACCGCCGGCCGAACCTCTCTTACGTGGTCGGCGACATCTCCGCCATGGTTTTTCCCGCCGAATCTCTGGACGGTATTCTCGACTCATCGGTGATGCATCACGTCACTAGCTTCAACAACTTCGACGTGAATCGTGTGCTCAAGACTCTGGATAATCAGGTGGCGCAGCTTAAAACGGGCGGCGTTATTATCATCAGAGATTTCGTGATTCCGGATGGTCCCGAACAGGTCTTTCTTGATCTGCCGGCCGGTAACGGCTCTGACACCGGGGGCGTGGGCGGGCTCTCAACGGCGGCGCTATTTGAGCGGTTTGCTCAGGACTGGCGCGGCAGCACGAATCCGCAGAGTCCGGTCCCCTTCATCAGGACAAAATCGCCGCGCGAGGGGTTCATTCGTTACAGATTGAGGCTGCGAACGGCCGCCGAATTCGTCCTGCGCAAGGACTACCGTGCGGACTGGGATACAGAATTACTGGAGGAATACACCTACCTGAGCCAGTCGCAGTTCGAAGAGGCGTTTCGCCGCCGGGGCCTGCGCATCGTCACCTCGATGCCGATATGGAATCCGTGGATCGTGCAGAACCGGTTTGAGGGGTGCTTCTATCTCTCTGATCCGGATGAGAAACGGCTGCCCCCGCCCCCGACTAACTATCTCATCGTCGGGGAGAAGGTGCGCTCCGGTGACGGGGTGGAGATCACCGAGCGGCGGCGCCGAACCCTGCCGTCCCCGGAGTTCTTGAGCCTCACCGCCCACCGGCACAGAGATACCGGGCAGGTCTTCGAACTGGTTGAACGACCGAACCTGACGATTGATTTAGTGCCCTGGTTCGAGAGGGAAGGGCAGGTCTTTGTTTTCGCGAAGAAGGGGTTTCCCCGCCCCGTCGTCAACGCCTGCACGGATCAGGCCCGGCTGAACCGCTCCTCTTTTTCGGGATACATCACCGAGCCGATCAGCGCGATTGTTGATCCGGCGGAAGATCCTGATGAAGCCGTGAGCCGTATTCTTACGGAGCGGGCCGGCTTTGAGCGCGCAGATATTATCAATGGCGGGGATCCATTCTCGTACTACACATCTCCCGGCGGAGTTAACGAGCGCGTCGTCTCCCGCCTGATCGAGGTACGGCCCGGACTAACTGCCGCGGTCGCATTTCCTAATTACACCCGATTCAAAGATGCCGGGACGGTGCGAGAGCTTGACGCCACTCAAGTCCTGCGGGCCTGTCACGTCGGCGGAATGTTCGATGCGCGACTTGAAGTGAATATTTACCACCTCCTGAGCGGCCTCGGCATGAAGCCCGGCCCGTGGATCGGGGCGCCTATTACGTTGGCGGAGCAGGCCCCGGTATTCTCCTTCACACCAGACGAGTCCGCCCTGCCCCCCCCTGCTCATGCAGCCTTTGACCCGTGCGCCAGCCCTGCCGAGCCTGATTTTCTCTCGCTCCGGGAAGGTAACTTTGCCGAGCGCGATCACGGCGGCAGGATATTGGCTGAAGTTCCGTTTGAATACGTGTTGCCTCAGCATTTAAGCATCAACACCCTTGTCGCCTTACCCGTCGCGCGGACCGGGCATGGGATCTTTGTTGGCCTTGAGCACCGCGATTTGCCGGCCGTTCAATCTGTCACCGGGAGTTCGAAGATGGCGGCGGCCCCGGCGTGGCGCTTGCCCTTCGCGGTTAAGCACCGGTCGGAGTTGCCTTCGTTTCTCATGAAAGCGATGCGCCGCGACTTTCGTGTCAGCGTCCGCCGCTCATGGGAGCTGGGAGGCTCATATTTCCCTACGCCGGGAATAACCCCGGAAGTCGTTTATCCCTTCGCGGCCGAAGTGGAGCTCAGCGACGCACCGGAGTCTGACCTCCGTTTCATACACATTGATGAGATCGGCACTCGGCTCGGCCTGATTCAAGATGCTCATTTGCTGATCGCCTCGCGCAGGCTGGCTCACGCACTGGGCCGAATAACTTGAAAGGATTTGTTGGAAGTCCTGTTCGATTCTAACGAAATCTCGGGGAAGCCCACTTACCCGGATATTCTGCCACCTGACTTCCCTTCTTCGTTTTTGCGCCGGCCGAGCTACCTTGTTGATGCGATTCCGGCGCCGGTACGCCTGAGCTAATCAAGCGACAGGCTTCCCAACGTAAACCCGTCTATCGCTCCCAACCGCACCCGCCATAAAACACCTTCGCCCCTCGGGATCGAAGCGCCCCCGGCGTGAAACAGCTTCGCCTTCCTCAGATGAATGTAGTTCGGTTCGCTTACGGCAGGACGTTCTTCCCCTTCCGATGCCGATTGAAGATACCTGTCGCCGGCACTCCGGTAGATCTCCCCCATGTGCGTGGCGAACTGCTCGCCGCTGATGTTTGACAGGCGCTCTTTCATGAGCGCGGCAAACTCGTCAAAGTACGTTTTGCCATCCACTATCTCCCCGGAGATCAGCACGCCGCCGACACTGAGGGTGACGGGGAAGAAGAGTTGGAATTGGTTGGTCATGGAGACCAGATGCTGAAGGAACCAGTCTAAGGCGTCTGACGTTACAAGCTGAGGTTGCTCTTCCGGCATGTTACTCACCCCCTCCTGTGATTTTAATCCTTGCACACGTCTATCTCAATCAAGCGAGGGCCGAACGGCCTGCGGGTTCAGCAGCCGGCCGGAAGAATGGAGCGCATACGGCCTTCCCGATGAAAACCGGTTGTGAAAGAGCAGTCCCCTCCCTAAGGGGTTCCTGTAATATAATTTTCCAGCAGCTTTATCGTCGACTCTTGTTCGGCGATAATCGCCTTCACCACATCGCCGATCGAGATGATCCCGACCAAACGATCACCGTCCAGTACCGGCAGGTGCCGGACACGCCGGTCAGTCATCTGGGCCATGCATTCCTGCACACTCTGCTCGGGGCGCACGTAATACACCTTCGACGTCATGATCTCCCTGACCTGAAGTTCCTTGGACGATTTTCCATGCAGGATCACCTTTCTGGCGTAATCCCGCTCCGACATGATGCCGGCCACGGTCTCTCCGTCCTTCACGATTAAGGCCCCAATATTCTTGTCGGCCATGATCTTCAATGCTTCGTACACGGTGGTATCCGGGGTGATGGAAATGATGGTGTGGCCTTTGGACCGTAGAATCTCTTTGACGGTTTTCATAGCTGAATCTCCCTGAGAAGTATCTTCCGCCCTGACCGCACTGCAGCCACAAGGCCGAGAACATTGTCCCGCCTTTTAAGCTAACTCTCGTACCAAGTCAAATAGACAATTGTTTGCACCCTCTATTTACGAGGTGCGATGACCCCGACCTCATCTCGACGGCCTCCGTCAGGAGGCTGCTGATTCCGAGGAAGGTGACCCGCTGACCGCCCTCGCCCCGGCGCCGCTGGGTTCTTCTACTACAGACCTCTCATGGCGTCAATATATTCATCCCAATTTGTTAGTGTCACAGATCTACGGCGGTGATATACTATGCCCTATGAAACGGCTCATCGCTCATCTCGTCGTGGCGCTGCTCACCTTTATCATCGGCGTCTCTGCCGAGATGGTGTCGGACAATTACCGGATGTTTTTCGGGGTCCCGCCCGCGGAGTTCATCGATTCCCCCCTACGCTCTGTCACCTACAACCGGTAAGAGAGATCATTGATCCCGCTGACGAATCGAGCCTGGTCCTCGCCCTTTGTCTTATCTTTCATCCCACTAGAAATGCCCCAGCCGCCTCGGCCCTGCTAACTCACTGTTATGAGCTGCCTTTGCTGAGCATCGTGTGCAGCATCAACTGTAGTTGCTCGGGCGTGAAAGGCTTCGGGAGGAAAACGACGGCCCCGGCGTCAAAGCTATCGGCGGAGAGTTTGGAGTCCTGCTCGGCCGTCATGATCATGACCGGGATGGTCATTAAACGCTGCTCCTTCTTCATGTAGCGCACCAACTCGGGGCCGGTGATGTGTGGCATCGTCACATCAAAAATAGCTGCCGTGAGGTTAGGATTATCTTGAAGGATTTTGTAGGCCTCGCGGCCGTCCCGCGCAGGCATCACCGAGTACCCTTCCTTATTGATAATGGCCGTCACCAGGCGCAGGATTGCCGGTTCATCATCGGCGACGAGGATTGTGCGGGAAGTTTGAGAAGTATTCGTCATGTTTACCTTTCACTGCCGCTCCCTGCATCTATAACTCGCTAGATTAACACTAAGGAGCTACAAAACTGCTATCAGATAGGGGGGTCGTGTTGTAAAAATTTTCTCAACCCACAAGCTCTTGTGCGCCGGCTGTCTTCATAACTCCAGGCTAGTGTAGCTGAACTAATTTTTGTAACACAACCTGGAGAATTCACGCCGGAGTCAGCAGCGTGAAGCGCGGGGGATGCTCAAAGAGTGGCTGCGGCGCATGAGCCTTGCCCAGTGAGTCGCGATTCTGACCATTTCGCTTTCCCGGCGGTCTTCAATAAGGTAAGGGGTGAAATGGTTTGTTGCTTTCGGCCGGTTGAAGATTCTCGATTTTGGGATTATGTGATCCCAGAAGCGAACGTCCAAAAGCCTCTCCCTCGCCGTCCAAACTTGATCAACCTGATTCATTCTATCATTTAAGCTGGGCGGTCCAAGATGGCACGGCAATTCCTTTGGCGCATTGTTAAAACAGCGTGGAGGTGTGTCGATGGAAACTCTCTGGCAGGACCTGCGCTTTGGCTTCCGCATCATGCTCAAGAGCCGCGCTTTTACCGCCGTCGCGATTCTCTCCCTGGCTTTAGGAATTGGCGCTAACACGACGATCTTCACCCTGGTCAATGCTGTCTTCCTGCAGCCGTTGCCGGTGAAGGAGCCCGCTCAACTGGTCTCCGTCTACGGTACCGATGAGAAGAACAAGGGGAACCTCCTCGATTTCATGCCGGTGTCCTATCCGAATTATATGGATTACCGGGACCAGAATGATGTCTTTTCAGGGCTCCTGGCTTTTAGCGGGGTGGCGATGAGCCTGTCCGGCACCGGCGAGCCCGAACAGATTAACGGGTTGATTGTTTCGGGTAACTATTTTGACGTGTTGGGCATCAAGGCGGCGCGGGGCCGCACCTTTCTGCCCGAAGAAGACGGCACGCCCGGCACCCATCCGGTTGTCGTCATCAGTCACGGCTTATGGCAGCGCCGCTTCGGCGGCGATCCCTCTCTGGTGGGTAAGACGCTGGCCTTGAATAATCAGCGTTTCACCGTGATAGGCATTGCCCCTGAGAACTTCCGGGGCACGTTTGCCATCGGCGCTTCCGACTTTTGGGTGCCGATGATGATGCATGATCAGGTGCTGACGGGAGTCTTCCGTCAGTGGTTCAATGAGCGGCGCGCGCTTCTGTTCAATGTCGTCGGTCGCCTTAAGCCCGGCGTCACGACGGAACAGGCCCAGGCCGCGATGCAAACCGTCGGTCGCCGGCTGGAGCAGGAGTATCCCAAGGAGAATGAGAAACGGAACGTCAGCCTGCTGCCGCTGTTACAATCTACGATCAATCCTAACCAGCGAGAGCTGTTCGTTCGTGCCGGCGGCCTTCTGACCACCATCGTCGGCCTCGTTCTACTTATCGCCTGTGCCAATGTGGCCAATTTACTGCTCGCCCGGGCGACCGCCCGCCGCAAGGAGATCGCGATCCGCGTCGCCATCGGCGCGGGGCGGTGGCGCATTGTCCGGCAGCTTCTCACCGAGAGCATCTTGCTGTCCGTGCTGGGTGGCGCCTTAGGTCTCCTTCTGGCCTACTGGGGACGCGACCTGTTGTGGTACTTCCGCCCTCCCTTCTTTAATCAGAACGCCCTGAGCCTTGATCTGAACGGGCGAGTACTCGGATTCACAATGCTCCTGTCTCTGCTCACCGGTGTGATTTTCGGCCTGGTGCCGGCACTCCAGTCGACTCGCTCCGACACGGTGTCAGAGCTCAAGGAGAAGAGCAGTCAGATCAATCAGACAAGGCGCCGCTTTAATCTACGAAGTGTCCTCGTCGTCACTCAAGTGGCCCTGTCTCTCGTCTCTTTAATCGGCGCCGGACTCTTCCTGCGCAGCCTGCGCAACGCACAGGCCATCAATCCCGGCTTCGAGACCGAGAAGCTTCTGGTGATGTCGTTCGATGTGGGCGCGCAGAGTTATAACGAGACCCGGGGGCAGGAATTTTACCGGCAAGTTCAGGAGCGGGTTGAAACTATTCCCGGCGTCCGCTCGGCCGCCCTGGCGACCGGTCAGCCGTTCAGCGGCGGCTTTATGAGAAGCGTCTTTATCGAAGGCCAGGAGCCGCCGGGTGGCCGTGGGATTCTCACACTGGTTAACACGGTCGGCTTGAAATACTTTGAGACACTCGGCACCCCGGTCCTACGGGGTCGAGATTTCAGACCGACTGACCGGGAAAACGCTCCCAAGGTAGTGATCATCAACGAGGCAATGGCCCGCCGCTTCTGGCCCAACGAGGACGCCATCGGTAAGCGTTTCAAATTCTTCGGCGATGACTTCCAGGAAGAGGTGATCGGCATTGCGAGAAACAGCGATGTCGTTAATCTGGGTGAAGACCCCCGGCCCGTCGCCTACCTGCCGCTCTTGCAGAACTACGCCGCCAATGTGACGCTACACGTCCGCACCAATGGTGATCCGGCGGCTGTGCTCGGCACCGTGCGGCGCGAGGTGCAGGCGTTGGATCCGAACCTACCGCTGGTGGCTGTTTCGACCATCTCCGAAGTGCTCGGCCAAGCCCTGTACGGGCCGCGCATGGGGGCCACGCTGCTGGCGATTTTCGGCCTGCTCGCGCTGGTGTTGGCATCTGTCGGGATCTACGGCGTCCTGGCTTATTCCGTCAGCCAACGAACGCACGAAATTGGCCTGCGGATGGCCCTGGGGGCCCAGACCGGTGACGTGCTCAAGCTGGTGCTCAAGCAGGGGATGGTTCTCGTAATGGCCGGAGTCGGAATGGGGCTGGTCGCGAGCCTGGCTCTCACCCACCTCATTTCACAACTGCTCTTCGGGGTAACGGCGGTCGATCCTATTACCTTTGCGGGTACGGCACTGTTGTTAGCCGGCGTGGCCCTGCTCGCCAGTTACATCCCGGCCCGCAGGGCGACGAAGGTCGACCCGATGATTGCTCTCAGGCACGAATGAGAATGCTAATCGACGAGGGGAGGAGGCGAACAGAACTCGCGATACAGAGCCGGCCGCGTTGACGGCTTACCCGATTGATCAGGGGCTTCAGTTAATTTCACTTAATACTTTCCAAAATCGCAGGTATTTGTTAATTCTTTGTGTGTCTTCGTCGGATAATTGGGTGATCCGTTTAACGTCCATATTATCCTCCAGATCCGCCAGCTTAACTCTGCGCGAGATCAGGTTCGGTTTGAGCCTTTCGATGAAATCCTCATACGCCTCTCCCTCGCGCTGAGTCAGGCAGTCTACCGCTTCAACCACCTCTTCAGGGAAGCCTTCCGCAGGGCATCGAGAGTCCAATCCGTATCCTCAACCACGTCATGCAGGACTGCGGCTATCATCTCCGCCTCAGTCCTCATCCGCAGCATTATTCTGAGTGGGTGAAGGATGTAGGGCTTACCGGCTTTATCTTTTTGTCCCTTCTCCGCGTGTGCTTGTGTCGCCAGTAGAATGGCCTTTTCCAGATGTGTCATTTTTACACCTCCGAATGTAATACGCTCAACGATAGTGTACACGCAAAGAGGGACTATTCAATCCCTGCGCGGTCGAGCTTAGCTTTTAAATGGTCCGGAAAGCGATACCGCCATACCACCGGCCGTTGTAGATCTCTTGGCGTCGAGAATACTCCATTAATGGCCTGTTATTTACAATTGGCGGTCGCTGTTCTAAACCCTCAGGCCAGTCCGTCCTTCGGTTCGGCCCTTTCGTCACAAAGTCTGTCCGCCCACCCGGTCTCTTACGTATACCCCATAGCTCCCCACTTGGATTCTTTACGTAAGAGTTTGTAGAGGCAAGAAAGCAGAGATGAAAGGAGTGCAGGATGAAAGTTTTGATGAATCGCATGGTCGCCCTTCTTGCGCTTTGTGCTATGACGTGCGTCATGGCCTCGGCGAAGACAATAAGTAAAGAGGTTACTTTCAATAAGGCCGTCATGGTCAACGGTACGCTGGTCAAAGCGGGCACCTACAAGGTGGTATTCGATGACCAGAGCGGCGAGCTGACAATCGCTAAAGGCAAGAAGATTGTGGCCAAAACAACGGCCCGACTTGAGAAAGTTAACGGCAACCCCCGTACCACCTATTCAAGCCACACGGATAGTAACGCCCTCTTGAGCGTCACTTTGAAAGATGGCAACCAGGCCACCATCACCAGTGGGGGCAATAGCAAGGAAGCCGCCGCGCAGCAATAGGCTTCGACAACATGTGGATGCGCCCCGAGTCGGATAGCGAACCGGGGCGCTCCTCTTTCAGTCGAGAGCAGTTGGCACACAGGCCTGCTCTCATCATTGTGCTGCGCATTGTGGAAGTGTTAGAGGGCGAAAAAGTAGACGGTGAGATGAGAGGAGCGCGATAGAGGCACCTTCCCGTCACCAGCAAATCTTCACGAATTATATTTTATCAGTACCCGCAATCTAAGCCTGCGGCTGGGGTTGATTAGGTCGAGGGCGGTGAGTATATTATATACTCAACGCCCTCGACGTTCCGGCCGTCTAACCGGTATTGCCTATCTGTTGTAGCTGGCAAGGTGCGACACTTCTTATCTGCTAATGTGGATCTCCTCTTCGACGCGCGGATGACGCACGAAGTAGAGGACCATGGAAGCGATCGCAATAATACCGGCGACAATGGCCCACCATAGATGACTGACACCCGCCATCATATCTGGAATCCCGGTAGCGGGGTCTCGTGACGTAAGGAAGGTCAGGGCCTGCCAGATCGCCACCGCGATTGCCAGTACGCCTACGGCCCAGATCAGTATATCTGTCGTACTTTTCATGTTGAACCTCCTGCACCTGTTAAGTTCAGCCAAATGGTAGAGGCTTTATTCGCAAAGATGAATCAGCGTGACGCGGGAACAATCCAACGTTCATGCTCTTCGAGAGATTACGAACGGCACTCGCGTGAAGTTCCCTCGCTTGAGCTGTCAGATTACTGCTCATCCGTTTTCGGGTAGGTAGAATCACTGCTAATATACCACGCGCCCGGCGTTCTTTGAACTACCAGAAGCCGTTTTAAATCGCGCGCTCTGTCCGGATGAGTTGCCGGGGTTTGATTGCGGCCCCCTTCTCAGCTCAGTGATCGCGGTGAAGTGAGTCGGGAGGCATCAGGTCACCGCGGTCGCTGACATCGCCCACACCGGATAAAGAATAAGCAACTGCAGGAAGCGCGGGCGGCATATGACTGAGGCTCGGCGACAGCGCGTCGACGAATATGTTGGCTATATTCTCGACCCTGTTGGGCATCCGTAGCAATTGGAAACGGGTAATTATTACCCGGCTCACACTGACACCAATGCTTTCATCCAGTACGCACAACTGTTCCGCCAGCGCCTTATGTGAAACCCGTTCAAAAGCGTACTGGAGTTCGGTGGCGGCAGCGTCCGTCCCTTCCACTAAGATTAATTCAACATCGCTGCCGGCACGCCTGCGCCGGCGCGCGTGCTCGAGCAGACGGACGCGCCCTTCATTATGTATCCTACCCGTCGCCACGACCACCAGGTGTGCCGCCTCCGTCTCGATCTCCATGCCTATCGCACGCCGCGCAAAGGCCGGGGTCAAGTCACCATCTCTTAAGATAATGAGAAACGGTTCGCCGCACACATTGACCATCATATGCGCTTCACCGTCGCCCGCAGGTGGTGCGATGGCGATCTCACTTTCAGGGATCCCGAGCTCGCGCAGGATGGAATGGAGCCGGTTGACAAGCCATGAGCTGTCTTCCAACAACGCCGAAGCAAGTCTCGTGGGCGCGACCACCTCTTCCACCTTCTCGTCCGCGACGGCCGCGCCGCACTCGCCGCACGTGGCATTACTAATCGTGATGACGGCGAGGGCGTCCGAAGAAGGTAGATGAAACAGCGTGTGCCCAGTCCTGCGACAGCTGACCATCACCTCGCGCCGGATGAGCCCGGCGCCCAACAGCTTATCCATCAAAAATTCGGACGCTTCAACCCTATTGCCTGCCGAAAGCTGCGCGTAACAACCTTCAGCGTGCGCCTCCTTAATGCAGCGTAAGAAAGATCTGGCATAAGCATCCTGCAGCAATTCCGCGGCCCGTATGCGTTCGACCACAGTTTCTCTGCGGGCAACCGCGTACAAAGAATCGGCGTCCTGTTTGGCGACGAAGCGCGCGAATCCGGTTGGCGTCTCCGGCCCGCTTCGCCGCCATTCCATCGACTCCTGCGCCCTCACTTCGACGGCCGCATTAACTCCCCTTCGCGCGGACGCAAGAGAATCCTTAATATCCTGGCAAAAACCGTCGAGCTTCCGCAGCGGCTCCGTCGTATGAGCATCGTAGATGATTCCGGCACGCATCCCGGCCGGTTCGTCGTGAGTATCCCCGAAAATGAGGAAGAGCACGTGATCACTAAAACAGAACACGTCGCCCTGGATGTAGGAGGAGTCGTTTTCCGATTCGGTCCAGGCGGCAATGGCATTTTCCATCTTGGCGACGCCGCTTGATTCCAGTAGCGCGTACTCATAGCAACTAAGTCTCGCCGAATGGATGAGCGGGATCATCCCCTTCTCCTTCAACTTCTTGAGAATAAGGATACGCGTCGCGCTGTCAACGACATGATCTAAAGTTCGGGTCTCAATAAACAACATGTTTCGATCTCCTCTGTTATGAGTCTATATAATGAATCGTTATTTTGGTGGGTTGACCTTAATTAACACCGTCTCCTGGCCCTCCGCTTTAGTAGGGTAACGGCGTTGCCGCGCGATTCGTAAGGCGAGGGCTTCATAAGCTTCCATACCCGGTCGATGGTTGGCAACGAATGCTTGTGTCACGTGGCCATTCTCGATCTTCATCACAACCCCCACCGATTGCGCATTGGAATCGGCGCCATTATTGACATCTTTAACGGGGTTGGCACTCTGAAGAGCTTTCGCCGGCGGGGGCACGTCGCCGAGGGGCCGCGGCGCGTCTTCCTTCGCCGAGGCGGCGCGATCCCTCTCCCCCCTTAATCCTTCGCGGTTCGATCCACGCTCCTTGATCTGATCTTTTCTATGCTGGATTGGGGTGGCATCAGATATGCTTTCACTCGCGTTCAGTGGGGCGGTGGAGGCGCCTCCCGTCGTGGTCGAGGAAGCCTGTTCGGCTACCGGCTCAACTGAAGATTGAGAGGACATGACAGGCGGATCATGTTTACCGATCATCTGCGAGAGCAGCACCCCTATCGGTAGACCGATCAGAATGGCTATTACGCAGATCATTAACACTCGCCGTCCGGGACGGGCGGTTGCTCGATTAGATGGAGGTAAAGCTAATCTCGCCGGTGACGGCAGGGCCAGCATGTCTTTCAACTCCGCCAGCACCATATCCTTTAACTCTGCCGCCAGCATGTCTTTCAACTCCGCCAACTCCTCTTTACTCAGAACGGAGAGCCCCGGGCGGGCGGGCGGAGACGCTAAAGATGATTGATCGCCTTTAGCAGTCGCTTCAACATCCAACACCTCTGCTTCCCAACAGCCCAACAGCTCTAATATAAATTTCTGTAGGGAGTTATCGATCGAATGGCGTGGCGGTTGGATGACCGGATTGAAGTTGAAAGAAGCACTCGGCTGTGACAGCGCTGCGCAGACGGCCTGAAGACCGCTCAGCTTATTGAGCTGAGCGTCCACCAGGTTCCCGTCCTTAAAGTAGAAGACGCCTGGGTTCGTTGGATACTCAATGAGAAGCCGCCCGGTCTTACGCTGGCGGCGCAAAGTCCCGATCAGATCCGAGAGCGGATAATCATCCAGATGCCCCGCCAGTGCCATAAAACGTGTTCGTTGCATTTGATTCCCCTTTGACGCCGTATAGCCGCCCGCGGCGCTCATGAAACACTCGCGTGAAGATCAGGCCGTAGATTGTTCTAATATACATTAGAGAAAGTGAAGCTGATCACGCGGGACGTGGTCGGCTGCCGTCCCGAAAGGAGCGCCGGCGAAAAACGGGCCTGAAGGGCAGCCTTCACCGCGGCCTCCTGCAAGATCGGGTGACCGTTCAAGGCCCGCGCTAAAAGCACTTTGCCCTCCCCGTTGACCACGACCTCGACTCTTACTGTTCCGGTGATGCCTGCGCGCCTGGCCGCTTCGGGGTAGCCGGGCTTCGGTATGTTAATAAGCTTATTGTTAGGTACACCTTCTGTAACTAATCTAGATACAGGTCCCGGACCGGCCGGCTGTTTGTCATCAACTTTGATAACAACATTGCTCGCCGCCCCCTTGTCACCCTCGGTGATTCGTGCTCCGTCCCTGCTACTAGGATCATTTAACCGTTCGGCTTCGCCGGGCACCCCACCGGCCGGCCGGTTTTTGCCCGGGTCATCAGAATTCAAGCCGGCGCCACCCTCCGGCCAGTATAGGACTCTCGGCTTCTGTTTCTCGGCGGCGTTCGCGGCGGAAGAGCTGACCGGCACGCCCACCGGCGATGAAGTGGGGCTGTTCGTTTTGGCGATGGTCCCATCAAAATAGTAGGTGATGGTTCGGTAAGTCACTTCAATCGGCTCGTAGCTCAATTTGCCTGCCTCAAGGATCGCTACGGAAGTGACCATTTTGATCCAGTTGCCGACCGCATCTAACTCATACTTGTAAGCCTCTTTGCCCACCACAGAACCATTATTATCGTACAATGTCATCTCGGTTATGTTGCCTTTGTTATCATACTTGTACGCCTCCCTGCCCGCGTGATGGCCGGTGCTCACCAAATAGGATGCGTTGTCAATCCTGTTTCCTTTGGGGTCGTATGTGGTCGTTTCCAGCAAGGCCCGCGGTCCCTCTATTAACTTGCTGGACTTGATTGATAGCTTCGCCGTTTCAGTTCGTACCCTCCGCACCGGCCCGGTTAAACCATCTTGTTCTCTATTGCTGTCCAGGATTGTGATGAAAGCGGGGGCCTTTCGGGCGCTGCTATTCTCCTGCGATTGTACAGAGGGGCTGAGGGCGACGGCCGAGATACCAAGCAGCAGGATCAGCCTAATTGGTTTCAACGGGCATAACACTTTGCTTCTCCTTATCTTAAACATGGGAGCCCGAGGTTAAGACAGTCTCGGCAGGGAGGATCAAAGTCAATCTTCAAAACCGCTTCCGCCGTCAACGAGCAGCGGATGATTCTTTTCCTGAGCCTTGAATCATCTCGTTAAACAATCAAATGCCTCACACGTGGAAGAGGCGCTTCATACCGCCCCCCGCCCGTTCTTATCCGGCGAACACTCTCAGAAATTTTGCAGGTGTGGAGCACCTCATACGTTTACCTTGGAGCGCCAGCGTGATGAGGTACTATATATCGCATCCTATATCTTGTGCCAACCGACGGAGCAGCATACAACAACTTGTTGGAAAACGCTACCGAAATGTTAGAGATTTGATGAGTGCTGTCATCTATCGATTAAGCATCGCTTGTCCGCTCAACATGCCTGAGAATTGGATACTGTTTGCCACGGAATAACATTACACAGGCGTTACCGAACCACTCTAGCCGAGCTCGGACAATCTGACATCGACACCCCTTAATTGTTACAGTCGATGTCCACGTCGAGGATAACCACAGTCACTTTACCATCCGCGTCAGCGGAGA
>CAYLJO010000119.1:0-18832 GCA_964383905.1 uncultured Blastocatellaceae bacterium | reverse complement strand
CACACCATAAGATTACCAGCACTGCTGTCTCCGTAGCTATTTATCCAACAAAGTCACATTTATGTATAAAATCAAACAAGAGTTTAGCTATTAATCTTACTGCTGGCGAACGCGAGCCGGCCGATAATCTAGTTTATGTAACATATTGGTAACATCAGTCCCTTAAGATATTTCTCTCCAAATTTTATGCTTTTCTTTAAGCCCCCTTTTTATAAGGAGTTTCAAACACTATTATGGCCATTGCCAACGAATTGAGCAGCGATGTTGCGGCAGCCGTACTGACCCACAAAGAGAACCAGACTCAAGCTGACTCAAAGGCATTAATTGAGATCGTCCGTAATTTTTATTCCGCACTGCGTCCTTTGACAGTAGACGCACGTCGAAGGCGGATGCGCTCTCTCGCTTTCGGTGAGGCACCACCGCCGCCGAACACCCGGGCCGCGACGGGCAACTATTAATTCGTCCTGGGATATATCGTAGGAATTAGAAGGTTCGTTAGGTTCTTTTAGTCGTTAGCAAGTTCTTTCGGCTTAACTAGCCATTCGAGGCGGCCGCTCTGTTCCCGCACTTCGCTCCATTGCTCGAGATCCAGGTCGATTTTCGCCAGTGCCGCCGTCGGCATGTGCTCAGTATGGCCCGTCAAGCTCGATAGTAGATCTTCCAGGCCCGGATTATGCCCGACCAGCATGACTGTGTTTGCCTTCTCCTCGACCTGGGTAATGACTTCCAGAAGACCCCTCACGTCCGCTTCATAGATCCGTTCGTCATAACATAGCGCCCCCATGAACTCGGCGGATTCAACAAGGAGTTTGGCCGTTTCCTGCGCCCTTGCCGCGGGGGAGCTGATCACCAGGTCTAAGCGAACTCTTTTTTCCGGTATTAACTTCCCGATGAGCCGCGCATCTCTCTGGCCCCGCCGCTTCAACGTTCGATCAAAATCTCGCATCCCGGGTTCCTGGGAGCCCGCCTTGGCATGTCTCATCAGAAGGACTGTTTTCATTTCGTTTTTCAGACCGCGGTTTAATAATCAACTTGAGGGTTAGCCTTAAGTTTTATCATAAATCCGGTGCTTAGGCATTAGATGAACAGATGGATGTGGCGTATAACCAAGAAATAATTTACAAGCTGTTTATCCGGTGTTAGCAAGCGAGAAGCATTCCTACCTTGCCGGAACACTACTTCCAGTTATAACATTGCCTCCCTATATTCAGATGAGGTTAGGACGTCATGTCAAGCACAATGATACAGACTCCGCCCGAGCGTGAGGGCGGCGAATTTTCTCAGGTGGCGTTGCCGCCGACACTGTTACATCACAGGGATCTTCTATTCAACCGTGAGCTGAGCTGGATTGAATTCAATCGCCGCGTACTTGAAGAGGCGCTTGACGATAAACAGCCGCTTCTGGAACGGCTCAAATTTCTCGCTATTTTCTCGACCAACCTTGACGAGTTCTTCATGATTCGGGTCTCCGGGCTCAAGGAGGAGTTGGATGAAGAAGCCGTCGAGCCGTCGCCGGATGGCATGACGCCCGCCGAGCAGTTGAAAGAGATTAGTGAGCGACTGAGACCGATGGTCGCCGAACAAATACGCTGCCTACGGGAAGAGATCCTTCCGCAGCTTAATGCGCAGGGCATTGTCATCACACCTTACGGCGCGTTAACGGATGATGAGCGGCACGGGCTAAACATATATTTCATGAAGAACGTTTTCCCGGTCCTCACGCCACAGGCGGTCGATCCGGCCCACCCGTTCCCGTATATTTCAAGCCTCAGCCTCAACCTCGGACTGATGGTCGAGCCGGCGGACGGGCCCGATGACGATATGGCTCCGGCCTTTAAGGCCGAGCCGCGATTCGCCCGTATCAAAGTCCCTCCGCTCGTGCCGCGGCTTGTGCCGGTCGGCGAGTCGGGATTGAAATTTACTTTCCTAGAACAGCTTGTTGCGGCCAATACCGCCTTTTTATTCCCCGGGATGCGTACCGGCGAGGCACACCTCTACCGTGTCACGCGTGACGCAGACATTGAGATTATGGAGGATGAAGCGAAGGATCTGTTGCGCGTGATGGAGCAGCAGGTGCGCCGGCGTCGCTTCGGTAAGGCTGTCCGCCTCGAGGTCTCATCAACCATGCCGGGCCAGATGGTTGATTACCTGAGGAGTTCGCTGGAATTGACGGCCGACGATGTTTATGTGATCGACGGCCCTTTGAACGTGCCCGATCTGATGTCGCTTTACCAGTCAGACCGGCTGGAATTAAAGGACAAGCCGCTTCTGCCGACCGTGCCGGAGCCCCTGAAGCAGAAAAAGTCGGTCTTCGACATCCTCAAACAGCAAGATATCCTGGTGCATCACCCTTATACCTCATACTCGACCGTCACAGATTTTATCAACACGGCGGCGAAAGACCCCGACGTACAGGCGATTAAAATATGTCTTTACCGGACGGGCCAGCAATCGCCCGTTGTCCAGGCACTGATGGAAGCGAGCGAACAAGGCAAACAGGTAGCCGCGCTGGTCGAGCTTAAGGCCCGTTTTGACGAGGAGAATAATATCGGATGGGCAAGGCGGCTCGAACGGGCAGGCGTTCACGTCGTCTACGGGCTGGTCGGGCTCAAGACGCATTGTAAGCTGGCCCTGGTCGTGCGCCGTGAAGAGGGCTCGCTCAGGCGCTACGTCCACATCGCGACGGGTAACTACAATCCCACCACATCGCGCATCTACACGGACCTCGGGTTGTTTACCGCGAACGAAGAGATTGGCGCGGATGCCAGCGACCTGTTCAACTATTTGACAGGTTATTCACGCCAGTTCCAATACCGCCAATTGCTGGTCGCACCCGTTAACCTGCGAGGGCGAATGACCGCGCTCATCAAGCGCGAGATCAGTCATCGCCAGGCCGGGCGTCCCGCACGAATTATCGCGAAGATCAACAGCCTGACCGATATCACGATTATCCGCGCGCTGTACGAGGCGTCACAGGCCGGGGTTGAGATTGACCTCATCGTGCGCGGAATCTGCGCGCTCCGCCCCGGCGTGCCGGGCCTCTCGGATAAGATCAGCGTCAGGAGCATCGTCGGGCGCTTCCTGGAACACAGCCGCATCTTCTACTTCGCCAACGGCGGCGATGAAGATATTTACATCGGCAGCGCCGACTGGATGCACCGCAACCTCGCCCGCCGCGTCGAAGTCGTCACCCCGATCAACGATCCGCGACTAAAGAGGTGCTTGAAAGATGAGATCCTGGACGTCTACCTGCGCGACAACGTGAAAGCGCGACGATTGCGGCCCGACGGCACGTACGAGCGAGTTTATCCGGCTCAGGGCGAAGATCGGACTGACAGTCAACAGTATTTCAACAGCCGCGACAGTTCGGCCCCTTGATTATTTCTGAACAGATATTGCCGGGCGAGCGAGCCCCGAGTGCGGCGGGTCTCCTGTTGCGGCCATCAATGGCTGATAAGGGGTGATAAGTCGTCCGGGGCTCAGCAGAGCCTCATACCGTTTTAAGCTTTTTCTTACCATTCTTTTTCGTACCGTTATTCTTCTTTCCCTTTTTGCCTTTCGAGCCCCCCTTAGGATTCGTGTTAGCCTGCGCCAGCAATTGATCCGGGATGTCGGAAAGGTCGATGCCGAAGAGCTCGTTGATTTTGCTTGTCAGCATCGGCACCAAAATAGTTCCACTCAGGGCCGGGACTAGAATATTCATCCCCCTCTTGGATAATTCGTCAGTAAAGCGATCCCCCAGCGCGGCCAGTTGCGATAGCAACTGGTCTTCCTGCTTCGTGCCGTTGAATGCGGCAGCGACGCTCTTGCCGATGACGTAGCCTACCGAGAGCGCGCCGAGAGACCAGGCCGCTGGATGTTTCCGAAACTGTTCGCGCCAGTCAAGCGTTTCGGCGACGCTGTCTTTGACCGACTGGTATTGATCCGCCACCGTGTCTTTAATTTCCGTGACGGTCTGGGCGATCGCTTCGCGCGTCTCTTCCATCCGGCGCTGAAGATCCACTTTTGTCGGGCCGTCGTCACTCGCGGTTTGGTGCGCCCGCGCGACGCCTACACTCTGTTCCTGGTCCATGTCTTCTCCTTATGATTCAGGTCTTTTCCTACCGATAGTTATTTACTCTTTGATTTCTTCTTCTTCGGCTTGCCGGCCGTATGAGATACGATGCCGGTGACGATGCTGGTCACAAGTCCCGTGGCGATCTCGGGACCGTGTTTTCTTACAAGCTTGCGTACTTGCTTGGTAATTGCCTTCTTGGTTTTACGTTTGATGACCGGCATATTTATCTTCTCCTTATTCACGAGCATTATATCAATTGGTTGCGCCCTTCGGCCAACGGGCACCCGGGGGCTCACAACCGCTTACCGGTTTGGCGTTTGATAGCCACAGTATGCCAAGAGCCGCTTAAATTTTGACATTCGGAACTCTCAGGATAAGGTCCCGCAGTTGAGGCTCTTCGACCGCCTGTGCGGCAGCCGCCGCCGTCATCCACTGCCGCCGCCTCTGAAGTGCTTCGGGCCACGCCTCAAGCACAGTATGCACCTTGAGCACGAACACTTTGACGGTACAGACGCCACCCCACTTACGATACTGGTATTCCCCGATCGGGCGGGGGGACATCTCTCCTATGATCCCAGCTTCCTCATACGCTTCCTTGCGGGCCGAATCCTCGGCTGTCGATCCGAGATCAATAACCCCTTTCGGGATAATCCAACGTGCCCGGCGGCGAGAGGTTACCAGCAAAACTTCGATTGCTCCTTGAACATCCCGGTACGGTATGACGCCCGACTGCTGATAGAACCACGGTGGTCTGCGTTTCATTTAATCCCCTTTGCTCGCATATCCTCATGATTGATATTTGCATCTCACACTCTTGAACTTGCTTACATCTAATGACAGAATCCTTATCTTACTAGAAGACGCCCGGCAGATCGTAAGGTCTGACGTACGCGTTGAGCTAAAGGGAATCATGCCTCGAACCATCGTCATCGGAGACATTCACGGCTGTTACGATGAGCTTATGGCGCTTCTCAACGAAGTTGCGTTCGGCCCGGAGGATCGCGTCATCTCTGTCGGTGATCTCATTGTGAAAGGTGAGAAGAACCGCGATGTGTTGGATCTGTTTATTGCTGACGAGCGCTTCTCTGCCGTGCTTGGCAACCATGATCGAGCACTGCGGCGCTACTGGAGTGGCGAGCCTGTCACACTGACCCGCGCGCAGGAGGCCTGCCGTTCCGAGCTCGAATCGGACCGGAGAAAATATAGCGAATACTTAAACTCGCTGCCGTTTATGATTGATCTCGGCTCGTATATAGTTGTGCATGCGGGCATGCGTCCCGGTGTCGGGCTCGCGGCGCAATCAACAGACGATCTAACCGAACTTCGCACGCTCGGGGCAGACCGTACAAGCCGTGAGGGCGTCCCGTGGTATGAGGTCTACGACGGCGACAAGACGGTACTCTTCGGGCACTGGCCGGCGCGTGAGCCGCGGCGCGGGCGATGCGCCATCGGCCTTGATACCGGCTGCGTCTACGGGTATAAGTTAACCGCCTATATGATCGAAAAAGGTGAGTTCGCCAGCGTCAAAGCGCGCCGTGCATATGATCCTCCCCGGCAGCCATTGAGCTGAATTCCGACGTGTTACAAAGGTGTAACACACAAGGTCAGTAAATTTGCGACGATGATTTCTTACGGTAACCATCGTTTTCCTGGAAAGCTCTTTGTCGTCGAGGGCACAGACGGGAGTGGCAAATCGACGCAACTGGCCCTGCTCTACCAGTGGCTCAAGTCTGAGGGGTACCCGGTATCCTTCTCCGAATGGAACTCCTCGCCGCTGGTCAAAGATACAACGCGGCGCGCCAAAAAACGGCGTCTATTCACCCCCGCAACATTCTCGCTTTTACACGCCACAGATTTCGCCGACCGGACCGAACGCGACATTATCGTGCCGCTGAAGGCCGGCGCGATCGTACTGGCCGACCGCTACATTTACACGGCGTTCGCCCGCGATGTGGCCCGCGGGTGTGACCGCTCCTGGGTCCGTGAGATCTATAAGTTTGCCGTCAAGCCGACGGTCGCCTTCTTTTTTCGCGCGCCGTTGGATATAGCAGTTGATAGAATTATTTCCTCGCGGCCGGCGCTAAAGTATTATGAAGCGGGGATGGACATGAACTGGGCCGATAACGTGGAACAAAGCTTTACAATCTTTCAGGAAAAGATTCTGGACGAGTATGACCGCATGGTGGACGAGTTCGGCTTGACGGTGATCGATGCCACGCATTCAATCGTCAGGCAGCAGCGTGAAGTGCGAAGAATCGTCGGTCGTCATCTTAATGGAAAGGCGGCCATCGTGGGATGAGAGAAATGGCCTTCTACGGAACGGCATTGCCCGGCGTTGAGCTGGAGCCTTATAGCGGCAAACTAATCGTCATCGAAGGCACGGATGGCGTCGGACGCTCGACCCAGATCGCTCTGCTGCGGACGTGGCTCGAGTCTCGTGGGCATGCTGTGCTGGATACGGGTATGACGCGTTCGGTGATGGCCGGGCGCGGCATTAAAGAGGCCAAAACGGGGCATACGCTCGGCCGTATCACGATGCAGCTCTTTTACGCGACGGATTTTACCGACCGCCTGGAGAATGAGATGCTGCCGGCGTTGCGCGCAGGATTCATTGTACTTACTGACCGCTACATCTACTCCGCGATCGCGCGGGCCGTGGTCCGCGGCGTTGACCCGCAATGGATACGTTCGATTTACGGGGTCGCGTTGGTGCCGGATGCGATCTTTTACCTGCGGGCAAGTAAGGCCGAAGAGCTGGTTCAGAGGGTACTTTCGTCGGGGCGAAAATTCGATTACTGGGAATCGGGGATGGATCTCCATCTCGGGGAGGATTTTTACGATAGCTTTATTGAATATCAAACGCGATTGCTGCGAGAATTTGATAAGATGAGCCTGGAGTACGGGTTTAAAGTGGTCGATGCCATGCGTTCGGTGCGGCGTGTGGCGTCCGACCTGCGCCGCGCGGTGGCCGGTGTGATAGACGTAGAAGAGACGGAGGCGAGCGCCTCGATTGAAAATGTGGCGGCAAAAGCGGCAGGCCAGGCGACCAGAATTCGAGAGAAGAAAACCGTCACGTTCAGCCCGGAACAGTTAAAAGGGACATCTCTTCAGTGAAGATTGCTGCCATCGATATTGGCTCAAATTCTATCAAGCTCGTGGTTGTCGAGGCAGCCGCGAGCGATTCTTTTGCCGTCCTGGCGCGCGAAAAAGAGTTCGTGCGGTTGGGCCACAACACTCTGCGTGAGGGATATCTGGCGCCCGCCGCCATCCAGCGCGCGGCGGATACGATCAAGCGTTTCCGCTCGATTGCCGAAGCGCGCGGCGCCGCCTGTGTCATTGCGACGGCAACGGCATCAGTCCGCGAGGCCAATAACTCCGCCGAGTTTATCGCGGAAGTGGAGCGCCAGGCGGGCGTGCGCGTAGAGATTCTTTCGGGCATTGAAGAGGCGCGCCTGATCGGTCTCGCCGTCGCGCAGGGGTGTGCCAAGCGGGGCGCTTCGCTGGTGAATATCGATATCGGGGGCGGCTCAACAGAAATATCTCTCGTCCACGACGGGGTTCCCGCCGAGCTCTTCTCGGTCAAGCTCGGCGCAGTCGGCCTGACAGACCAGTTCATTGCTAATGACCCTCCCAAGCCGAAAGAGGTACGCTCGCTGAGGGAAGAAATCCGCGCGGCACTCGAACGGCCCAGTCGTGAGCTGCGCGGCGCGAAGTGGCAGCAAGCGACGGGCACATCCGGCACAATTCTGGCGACCGGTGAAGCACTGCGGCTGCGGGCTCTAAGCGAAATGAGTCCTGGCAAGCAGGGGGCACAACCGGCCGGGGCGGAGGTCATCTTCAGCCAACTTGAACGATTCAACGAGCAGCTCGCCAAGCTGAGCGTCAGCGAACGCCGGGGCATACCAGGCATCAGCGCGCAACGTGCTGAGATTATTATCGCCGGCGGGCAGATACTCGAAGGTGCGATGGGGGCGCTCGGCATCAATCTCCTGCGGACCTGCGATTGGGCCCTGCGCGAAGGCGTGATCATCGACCGGCTGCGTGACATCGAGGCCGAGGCGCGCCCGCCGCTACCGGACGTAGCCGACCCGAGACTGCGCGGCGTGCACGCAGTCGGCCGCCGGTTTGGTTACGAGGAAGCGCATGCTCAACAGGTCACGCGCCTGGCAGAGAGAATATTCGACTCCCTCGCGGCGGCCTATAACCTCAGCCGCCACCAGCGCACGCTACTCTCTGCCGCAGCGCTGCTCCACGACGTCGGTTATCACATCGCGCACGAATCTCACCATAAGCACTCTTTATATCTGATTAAAAACTCGGAATTGACCGGTTTCTCCGAGGCCGAACGCAACGTCATCGCCAACATTGCGCGTTATCATCGCGGGGCGGTTCCGAAAGAACGGCATCCGGACTACGCGGCGCTCAATCCTTCGGACCGCGAGACGGTTTGCCGGCTCGGGGCAATTGTGCGGGTTGCGGATGCGCTTGACCGGAGTCATGACAACCGTGTGGATGATATTCGCTGCGCGCGCGAGGAAAAGATTGTTCATATACAACTATGGTCTGCGCTTAACTGCGACAACGAGGCGCTGACGGCCGAGCGTAAGGCCGATATGCTTGAGCAAGCTTATGGCTGTAAATTAAGCTTCAGCCTTCGCCGCGCCGGCGTAAAGCGCGCCTGATGCGTCCGTATGGCAAAAGCGAACAAAATTGCCGGCTTCGATTGTAGCGCCGACGGGGCGAGCGGCATCCGGCTGGTGCTCGAAGCGCGCATGGAGGAGATGCGCGCGTTGCGTGTGGACGCCCTTGATTGGACTGACCCGGAGGGTGTGCATAGTATGCGCGTGGCTTCTCGCCGGCTGCGCAGTGCGTTGCGCGATTTTACGCCTTACCTACGTAAGAGACAGATCGCCCCTGTACGTAACCGCCTGAAAAAGGTCGCCGGCGCGCTCGGCGCAGTTCGCGATCAGGACGTGGCGATTCTGGCACTGGAGAAACTCGCGGCGGGCGCACCGCCTGAGATCGCCACAGGCATTGAATGGTTTGCTGATGACCGCCGCGCACGGCGCGAAGGTGCGCGCGCGCAGCTTCTTCAAGTGCTGGCCGAAGACGCGCTCGCCAACTTGCAGAAAGAATTCATTGATGCGCTTCAACGTGCGACAAGATCCCGGGACCAGGGCGAGTTGGTCGAGGGCCGGCGACGGGCGGCGTGTGACGGCAGCTTACTTGAGATGGGGCGCGAAATTATTATCGAGCGCTTTGAGGATCTGCGGTCCTTGAGTGTGAGCCTCTACCAGCCGCTCAATCCCGAGCCGTTACACCGGATGCGCATTGCGGCCAAAAGGCTGCGCTATGCGTTAGAACTGTTCACGCCATGTTGGGGGAAGCCCATTGCTTATTTTGCTGAAGAGGTGGCAAAGCAACAGGCATCCCTGGGCGAGCTTCACGATTGCGACGTATGGGTCGAGCACCTGGGGGCACGTCTTTCAGTACAAAAGGGTGATTCAATCTTAACTGATCACCCCGCCATTCCACCCGAGCAACGGGGCGCCGCCACCTGGCTTTTAAGTCACTTCACCAAATCACGCACCAGGCACTTCCGCGATGCGCTTGCGCGCTGGCATAAGTGGGAGACGGGTGACTTTGCGGGGCGACTCGCAAGTCTTGTGACAGGCTCGACCGCAACCGAACCTGCAACTATCGCGCCGCCCGCTGAAGATGCTGTCGCTTCTGAGCTTAAGGCCCATGGGGCTTCTTCTCTCGGCGCCCCGGAATAATTAACCCTCATTTATTATCTTGTTCATCATAAGTTAACACCCCTCTTTTATAGATAAGCAAGGATGGCTCTTTGCCCCACCAGACCAAAGAGCAATTAGATAGCCTCATCTCATCGGCTTAATGACGGCCAGAGCAGTTGGATCGAGTTTGATGAGTACTCCCCTTACGGCCCAGGTATAATCATGAAGGCGGAACAGATTGCCCTCCCACTCAGATTAATCGGCGGACAGAGCATCAGGGAGAAGCAGGCCAACGACGACCTCATTGGTCGAGGCTTCTTCGACGGCTCTACGACGATCATCGTGATCGGCGTGTGTGAAGCCGATCCGCAACAGGTGATAGTAAGACGAGACCTGGACGGAAAAAGCTGGTCTGTCGCGGCCTGGCTGATACGCATGATTATTGGTCGCAGGAAAAGGCGCACCGCCGCATAAAACTATCAATCCGTCAGCGCCTTTTCTTCCGGAGCATGAGTCTGCCGACTGTTGAGGAATGGACCGCAGGGGCTCGCGAAGGAAAGAGAAGTTAGAGGGAAAGCAATAAGCTGAACAACAACGCGCAGCGGGAATCGGCAGCATCCCCGTATTTGTCCCAGGCCTTTCCTCTGTGTACTTCTGTGGTTCAAGCTCTTCGTGGTTTTATGTTGGCTGATCCGGTCTGGTTTAGATTAAAACGCCCCGACAGGTCCGCATTCTGGTCGGGGCGTTCATTCAGGCAGTGGAAGGGCCGTTGATGGCCGCAACTCGCCCGGTTTGGGATGGATCTGCTTACCAAGCAAGTTGGGTAGTACTGGGGGGCATACTCATTACAGATACCTCTTTACTTCGAGCCGCTCGCGACCACTGATCCATACCGTATCCTCGTTACCGAGGCAGCGTCGCGCCTCCAGCTTGGACGTTACGTTTAAAGCTGCACGTAACTCCTTTTCCTCTTTGACCGGTAATGAGTACATGGACGGATCATAAGCGCCGGTTGCTAACCTACGGTTAAAGGCGCGTTAAATGTCCGTTACAATATCAGCCCGGCAATAGATTTAACCGGGGCTTTCCCGCGAGCGCCTGCGACCGATCTGAGTCCGTCCGGTATCAATTAAATCTTCGATCCGCCAGGATAATGGTTCCCCTCTTCGAAACAGGTGGAAGTACACCACCCGCTTACTGCGACCTTGTTACATTCCTGTTAATCAGACCCGATTTTCATCTGGCAATACATACGGGAGCGTTTAACTGTGCTTTTCCCCGATTGAGCGGCGGGCGCGGCCGGTCATTTCAGTGCACTTCTCCGTAGAGCAGTCCACAATTTACGAAGAATTAGCCTCGATGAAACATTAAGGAAAGACGAAGCGCATAATCTGGGGTGTTCGTGACACCAAAATTCTACGGCATCGAATGGGATAGTTACCGAATTGCTCTCGAACGATTCTGTGTTAAAGCGGAGGAGGATGTTTGGCTAAAGAAGACCTGATTCCGGCAAAGGGCGTGATTGTGGCAAAACTGCCCAACGACTTCTTTAAAGTTCGACTCGACGGCGGCGAGCATGAGGTGCTCGCCCGTATCTCCGGCAAGATGCGTAAAAGCTTCATACGCATCCTTCTCAGTGATCGTGTGACGATCGAGATGTCCCCTTATGATCTTTCGAGAGGGCGTATTACTCATAGGCACAAGTGACGACTACGTTACCGGGCTGTGCATATTTTTCGCCGCTCAACAATTAAGCCCCCGGCTGTCGAATAATCAACTTCTAAATATATGGCATTACCTATCGGTCGCACGGGCCAGGAGTAGAAATTCGATCCCACAGGGGGCGCATAGTTGTGTTTGACGAACAAAGCAATACCGTGGACAAAGGATTAGCGCGGAGGGGATCAGGCTTCGAAACGATCTGTGTCTGGTGCGGGGCGACGATCCGGCGAAATACCGAAGAAGACTCACCCGGGATGTGCTTGAGCTGTTACTACCGCATACTGAGTGAGCATCTTCGCGCCCAACAGCGGGCGGGCAATCTTCACCATACGAGCGACCGCTAGAGACCATCAAGAATGGCTATGATAGTCCGGCCAAGCAGCCATCTTAGTAGCCTTGGTCCTGGCCCCTTGCGCAGCGCCAACAGGCCTCGCCGCACGAACCTCTCATTGAGCCCTCTTCGAGAAATTTAATGTTGATTAAATGCAACCGTAGCCCTCCTGTAACCTGAAAACCATATCTTCTCCCTATCTTTTATTTACATCGAAATAGATCACTTGCGGTAGAGGCATCTCCGAGTATGCCTTACCTGTAACCCCATAACACAGGAGCCATGCCAACCATGAAAATAGAGCAAGCCTCTCGCTACACTTTTACGATATTCTTTCTTGCGAGTCTGATTTTGTCGGCAGGCGCATCAAGCACGGCCACCGCCCAGGTGGATACCGCCTCTCTCACCGGACTCGTTGCGGATACCAACGGGGCGGCGATCCCGGGCGCACATGTCACTGCCGTTAATCAGGCCACAAACATCTCTACAGCTACGGTGACCGGCGGAGACGGCTATTACACGCTCACCAACCTTCGCCCCGGCCCCTACACAATCAGTGTGGAGCAGAATGGGTTCAAGCGCGAGACGCGTACCGGTGTGCAGTTATCGGTTGACCAGCGCGCGCGTCTCGATTTCACCGTGAGTGTCGGCCAGGTCTCTGAAGCCGTGACGGTTACCAGCGAATCCCTGGCTCTCCAGCGCGAAGACGCTTCGCTCGGTAACGTCGTCGACAACCGCCGCATCACAACGCTGCCGCTCTTGCAGCGCTCGTGGGACGACCTCCTGCCTCAGGTGGCGGGGACACAGGGCGACCCCTACACTGAGCAGTCGGGCGGCACGGCCTCGGGACGCACCGGGGCCGTCAACATCCACGGCATCCGCTCGTTGATGAACAACTTCATTCTCGACGGCCAGGACAACAACTCGATCTCGGAGAATGTGCAGGAACTCTCGACCCAGGTCTCGCGCCCGTCGGTGGACGCCATCAGCGAGTTCAAAGTCATCACATCCCAATATTCAGCCGACACGGGGCGCGCGGCCGGCGGTGTCATCAGTGTCACGACCAAGTCGGGGACCAATGATTTTCACGGTGTCGCCTACGAGTACCTCCGCAACAAGGTTTTCGACGCCAATGATTTCTTCTCGAACCGCCTGGGGCGGGACAAGCCGCAGCGCGTACAGAACCAGTTTGGCGGAAACCTCGGCGGTCCTATCCTGCGCAACCGCGCATTCTTCTTTGCCGATTTTGAAGGGACGCGCATCCGGCAGGGCGTGCTTCGCATTGCGACCGTCCCGCTGGCCGTTGAGAAGGCGGGAAACTTTTCGGCGAACCTCGGGCCGGAAATCCTTTTCAACGGTCAGCGGATTCCGATCCTCAACCCGGACGGAACACCTTCGGGCCAATTTGTGCGCCAGGGGCAGATCTTTGATCCCCGCACGCAGGTGGCAAATCCTTTGTTCAATTCGTCGCTGGCCCCTTCACCGCTAAACCCACGTTTCATCCGCCAGCCTTTCGCGGGGAATGTCATCGGCAACATTGATCCGATTGCCGCGAAGCTCATCTCTTTTTATCCCTCACAGACGCTGCCAGGACGCTCGAACAATTTTGCGCGCACCCCTTCCATCAAAGATGATCAAAACCGCTTCACGACGCGCATCGATTACAGGATCAACCCCGGCAACGATATCTTCGGGCGCTACGCCTACACCACACGCAACCGCTTTGTGCCCGGCTTCTTCGGCGGCATTGCCGACGGCACGGACACCTCAGCGTGGGGGCAAAGCGACATCAAGAGCCATTCGCTGACCGTCGGGTGGAATCACATCCTCTCTTCCACTGTGATTAATGAGTTCCGCTTCGGCTACTCACGCGCTAACGCCGACACCGTGCAGGAGCCTTTCGGTCAAGGTTCCAGCAGCGACTTTGTTCCCGGCATACCGAATAGTAAGATTGTCCAGGGAGGGCTCCCCGGCATACTCATCTCGGGCTTTAGCCCACGACTCGGCTCGCCGGATTTTCTACCCAAGTTTCAGCACTCGCAGCAATTCCAGTACACGGATACTCTGTCGTGGACGCGCGGGGTGCACGCCTTCCGCTTTGGCGTGGATGTGATGGCGCCACTCAAGCTCAATTACCTGGATGTCCCGAACACTCGCGGTCGCCTCACGTTCGATGGAAGCTATACGCAGTTTGCCGGAGGGCTTCCGGGCACCGGGGCCGCGCTGGCCGATTTACTTGCCGGTACGGTCCGCAACGCGGCGCTCTCGAATCTGGATGTGGTCAACCAGCGCCGCTATATGTACGCCTTCTTCGGGCAGGATGACTGGAAGGTGACGCCCCGCCTGACTCTCAACCTGGGCCTGCGTTATGACTTCGGCTCGCCGGCGTACGAGTTGAACAACCGGCTGGCAAACTTCGACCCGGTCGCAGCGCTCAGCGTCTCGACCCCTGCCGAGGCGATGGCATCGCTTCGCCTGGCAACTGACGGGAGCCTGGCCGATCGCGCGCTCGTGCGCGCCAACCGTAAGAACTTCGCGCCGCGTGTTGGCTTCGCCTATTCGCCGATGGCCAACTGGGTGGTGCGCGGCGGCTACGGCATCTACTACAATTTGATCGACCGCATCGGCTCGGAAGATCAGCTTTCGCTTAATCCGCCGTTTCTCGTCAATTTCAACTTTACGAGCGACGCCATCAACCCGGCGCTCAACCTCGGGACAGGTTTTGCGCCGAATACTCTTGACCCGTCAACAGTAAACCTCCAAAGGGTTCAGTTGCGCGCCGCCAACCCCAACTCAAGCACCCCGCGTATCCAACAATACAGCCTCGGCGTCGAGCGCCAGATCGGTCGCGACTGGCTCGCCGAAATAGCTTATGTCGGGACCAGAGGCGCGCACCTGTTCACGCTGCGCGACCTCAATCAGCCGCTGCCGGGACAGACCAGTCTGCCCCGCGCCGCCCGCTTCCCTTTCCCGGCATTCGGTCTGATCGAGTATCGCGATGACAACGGCATCTCGAACTACAATTCGATGGAAGCGACGCTCGACAAAAGGTTTAGTCGCGGCTGGACCCTGCGCGCCGTGTACACTCTTTCGAAGTCGCTCGACAATTCATTCGAGCATCTAACCAGCGGCGGGTCAAACTCCTTCCCTCAAAATGCGCGCGATTTACATTCCTGGTACGGACCCTCTGATTTCGATGTGCGACATCGCTTCGTGATCAACGGCATCTGGGAGCTGCCTTTCGGCCGCGGTCGCACCTATTTTCAGAAAGGATTAGGGGCGACACTTCTCGGCGGCTGGGAGCTTACCGGAGACTTCAATGTACGTAGTGGCCGGCCCTTCACCGTCACCCAATCGAATGATCCGCTCTCACTGGGGAGCCTCTCGACGACGCTGCCTGATGTTATCGGCGATCCACGAGTCAGCAGTCCGACGGTCGATCGCTGGTTCAACCCGAACGCCTTTCAGTTGGTCACATCAAGCACCAATCGGTTTGGCACGGAAGGGCGTAACGTACTGTACGGCCCGAGCTTCGCCTCGCTTGATCTCAGCGTTCACCGGCGCTTCGGGCTGGGCACAGAAACCCGTTATTTGGATTTCCGCTGGGAAGTCTTCAACGCGCTCAACCGGGCAAACTTCGGGCTCCCGAACAGAACCCTCAATAGCTCGAATGTCGGGACGATCACCACGCTCGCCGGCGACCCGCGGGTGATGCAATTCGCGCTCCGCCTGAATTTCTGAGCCGGCGAAGAGCGCAGCATACCGGACATGCTGACGGCCATACGCTTAATCACGTTCGCCCTCATCGCTTGTGTCACGGGAATGATGCCGGCGCACGTATCCATTGTCGCCGCCGGCACAACCAACTCGCAGACGCAGACCCTTGAGCGGCGGCTTCATCTCGATCCGGTCGGCTCGGAACGGAGTCGCTACGCCTACCTGCCTTTCGAGGTGCCGCCACAGGCTACGCGCATCACCATCAGCTACCAGTATGATCACGCGAATGGAGCCAACACTATCGATATCGGACTTTTCGACGCACGGTCGACGGGTCGTGATGACGACCGGCGGGGCTTCCGCGGCTGGAGCGGTGGGCGTCGCTCCGAGTTTTATGTTTCGCCGTCTGAGGCGACGCCCGGCTACACGCCCGGTAATCTCCCCGCAGGGACGTGGCGCGTGATCCTGGGTCTCTACCGCGTCGCGCCCCGTGGCGTCGATGTTTTATTCAGAATCATCATTGAAACAGATGCGCAGACAAGTTCTGCCACTGCGCCGCGATCCACACACGTCCCCACACCCGGCGCATCAACGATATCGGCATATGCCTCATGCAGATTATCGCAGCCGCCGCTGACCCGGCCATCAAAAACGGCGTCGCCACCGCGTTGGTTTCGCGGCGACCTCCACATGCACACGGTGCACTCGGACGGCGACTGGACGGTCGCGGAACTCTCCAACGCCGCGCGTGAACTTGGCCTCGACTTTATCAGTATCACCGACCATAACACGATGAGCCACCACGCGGAGATTGATCAGCTCGCGGGCAGGTTAAACGGGTTACTGATCCTGCGCGGCGAAGAGGTCACGACCTACGGCGGGCACGCCAACGCCTGGGGACTTCCGTCGAATGCCTGGCTCGATTTCCGCGTCTTTCCTGGAGATCAAGCGCGCATGTCGCGGATCGTCGCACAAGCGCATCATGAGGGCGCACTCATCTCGATCAACCACCCGTTTGCTTTATGCGGCGGGTGTGGTTGGAGCTATGACCGCAGCGCGCCGGGTTTCGATGCGATTGAGGTCTGGAACGGCGCGTGGGATGACCAAGACGAAAAATCGCTGCGCTGGTGGGATGATCTTCTTCAACACGGCCGGCGCATTACCGCTATCGGGTCCAGCGACTCGCACCGTCGTACCGATCAGCTCGCGCTTCCAACCACACATGTCGCCGCACGTGCGCTGACCGAATCTGATTTGCTCTGGGCCATTCGCGACGGTCATGTCTACGTGACAGGCGAGGTAGCGCTTCCTGTCATCACGTTCGAGGCTGAAGCGGTCACGCGCAAGCAGAGCGCACGCCGGTCGATGGGCGAAGAAGTTCAACTGGGCAGCCCCGGGCGAGTGCGATTGTTCATCGCCGCGACAGGGGCGCCGCTGGATGCTACTATCGTCCTCATCTCGAACGGTCAGACGGTTCGCCGTCTCGCACCCGCCAGGGACAATACCCCTGAGGTTGTAGAGCTGGACGGCGACGCCGGCTCATATTTCCGCGTCGAGGTACGAGCATCAGACGGCATCATGCTTGCTCTGACGAACCCCCTTTATGTCAGGATCAACTCGCAGTCCAATGGGCTCACCTCGAAACGCTGATCATCCGCTTCTCGCTCGCGCGATGACGGGCCCTTTGATCTTTTTGGCGCTATGCGGCGCTCTTCCGGCCGCCGGACAAACGCAGCCGAAGGCGGCACGAAATAGAGACCAACGTCTAAGCCCGCTGGCCTCTCAAACAATCGGGATGGGAACGGAAGCAGAAGTTGGACTTGAAATACATGCCCGATCAGTAGGAGCGTCATGGGCCATCAAGGGCGCCGAGGCGGCGGCGCTTTTGATCGCGGTTGACGGCCAGTACAACCAGGATCTTCTGCTGTGGGCCGGAGACCAGCCTTTCACCTATCGCGTCATGCTCGGGCGATTGTCCAAAGGCAAACACGAGGTCGCGGTCACGCTTAATCCGGCGCGCTCCGCCCCGGCGGCCCAACGCGTGGAAATTCTTGCGCTTCGGCCACTTCTTTTCACGCCGGGGAGGGAGGTCGAGGTCGGCGACGCGACTGCCGATGACTTGTTCGCCTTCGCACATTCACCCGTTCTATATGCGCGCGCCAACTCAATCGATCGTTTCACCGATGTCCCCCTCTGGATGTATTACGAGATCGAGCACGAGACCGGCAGCGATGTGATTGTCCGCTACACGATCATCTTTACGGATGAAGACGGCGGAACGCCGACCGCTGCCCGAATGGCGCGGTGGGGACGAGCCACCGATATCGAGTGGGTCTATCAACTTCGTGCGCGGGGCGGGAAAATCCTGGAGGAGATTTATCAGGGGGTCGACCATGAGACCAAACCTTTCACGGGTCAGCATACCATGGGCAGTCATCCGCTCCTTGCCGACGCCTCCGACAACAACAACTTCTCGGATCTGGCCTGCTCGGCTGTTAGATTCGCGCTCCTTCCCGTGCGCGCAAGGCTGAACGCATCTTCGCGCGAGAGCCAGATGGATGCCGAGCCCTGGACCTATCGCCTGATGGCTGAAGAGCTGTACCGCGAGAAGCGCATTAGTGAAGCGCCGGCAGATATAAATAGCATTGCCGATCCGCGCGATTACCTTTACATTGAAGCTTCCGCAGAGCAGCGAGGGACGGCGCTCGGCTTTGACGCCCGCCTCAAAGATGATCCGCAGGTTTACCGCTCGGATGGGGGTGATGCGCGGTTGCGCATCGACCGCGACGGCTATTTTCGTACCGCTCTTCGACTACCCCACGGAGTTACGCCGGAAAGGGTCTCGACAATTACCGCCCGCTGCCACCCAGGCACTCGGCCTGCGGTGGAGCGCGCCTGCCGTCAGGTCGGGTTGACGAAAGTCTTCACGCTTGATCACGACTATGTTCCACGCGAGCTTCAATGGCAAAGGCAATCCCGGGTCACGCTTCAGCCCGGTGCTTCCGTCGTCTTCGTCCTGGCCAGGTAGCGCCTCGGAACCGGGCGTGGCAATTATCGAATATGCTTCATCGAAGCTTTTCGGTTCCAACTACACGCGAAAGCACAGCGCCAAAATTAACGAACATTTAAGCCATCTCTCACATTGTGTTAACCCGGTAACCGTAGTCTTAATTTTACCGGGCAAGGCTTATCGGGAGGAGATCATGCTTAAAGGGACGTTGTGCCATCTTTATCTCATCATTCCTGCTCTTCTCATTACGGTGACTA
>CAYLJO010000118.1:0-19065 GCA_964383905.1 uncultured Blastocatellaceae bacterium | reverse complement strand
CGTCGCCCGCCCCTCGGGCCCGATTCGTTCCGGGGTTACCTTGAGGCCCGAATATCCGAAGGTCGTGTAGCTCAGCCCGTGTCCGAACGGGTAGAGCGGCTCGCCTTTGAAGTAGCGGTAGGTGCGCCCCTGCATGCCGTAGTCTTCAAACGGCGGTAGCTGCGCCACAGATTTGTAGAAGGTGACGGGGAGCCTCCCGCTCGGGTTGTTATCGCCGAACAGGACGTCAGCGAGGGCCGTGCCGCCCTCTTCCCCCGGATACCAGGCGTCAAGTATGGCGGGCACATGTTGCCCGGCCCAGTTGACGGCGAGCGCGCTGCCGTTGAGCAAGACGAGCACGACGGGCCTGCCGGTGGCGTTGACGGCCTTGAGCAAATCTTCCTGCACTTTCGGCAAATTGATGTCCGTCCGGTCGCCGCCGCGAAAGCCTTCGACACTGACCTTCATCTCTTCGCCTTCGAGCGCGGGCGATATCCCGAGCACCATGATCACGGCATCCGCTTGCCGGGCCGTGCTCACGGCTTCCTCGATAAGTTTTTCGGCGAAGCGTGGGAACGACCAGACGAGCTTCGCCATCGCCGAGCGGGCGTTGTGGTAATACTCTATGCGCACGTCGTAGGAGCGGCCCGCCTCGAGCTGCGCTTCTTTCATGACGGTCCTGGCGGTATTGCTTGACTCCCAAGCGTCAACCAGAAGTTGGCCGTCCAGGTACACGCGGACGCCGCCATCGGCCGTCGCGCCGAGCTGGTATGTGCCCGGTTCGGGCGGCACGAGCTTGCCCGTCCAGCGCGCCGAAAAACCCTCTTCATTCAGTTGCGGGGCGGGCCTGCCGCGACCCCAATCAAAATTAACCTGCTCGTCCGTCCTGACGAGAGCCGGCTGGCCCCGCAGCTCTTTATTGCTGAAGTACTCGCCCCTGAAACCTGCCGGCGAGCCTTTCCCGGTCAGCGTCAAGACGGAGGCAGGCACGGCTACGACCGTCTCGCCGGCCAAAGTGGAGCCGAGTGCGTAAAGCACCTTCGTTGCGGGTGAGACCTTGTTCCTGATGCCTTCGAGCGGCGTGACCGATTTGGAGGGTTGGCCGCTGTAGTTGCCCAGCAACACTTCGGGCGCGTCGGCATTCGGGCCGATGACGGCAATCGTTTTAAGATCGTACTTCAAGGGCAGCGTATTGTTCTCATTCTTCAGGAGCACGATTGATTCACGGGCTGCCTTGAGCGACAGTTCACGGTGCGCAGGCGAGTCGTTCTCCGAGAACAGGATGCGCGCGTAAGGGACCATCTCGGGGGGATCGAACATGCCGAGCCGGAACCTTGCCGTCATCAGCCGTTTGAGGGCCGTGTCGATATCGGCTTCGCTAATCTGACCATCTCTGACGGCCTTGACCAGCGATGCGTACTCCCTGCCGCAGCTCAAATCAGTGCCCGCTTTGACTGCCAGGGCCGAAGCTTCGGCCTCCGATTGAGCGAAGTGATGACCTTTGTAAATATCTTCAATCGCGCCGCAGTCCGAGACGACGTAACCGCCGAAGCCCCACTCGTTGCGCAGTATGTCGGTCAGCAAGCGCTTGTTCGCGCAACAGGGCTCGCCGTTCGTCCGGTTGTAAGCACACATCACCGAAGCGGCTCGAGCCTCCACGACTGTGGCGCGGAAGGCCGGCAGATACGTCTCTCTTAAATCTCTCTCAAGAGCTCTGGCGTCGAAGCTGTGGCGCTCCGTTTCCGGCCCGCTATGCACGGCGTAGTGCTTGGGCGTCGCCACGACCTTCAGGTACCGCGGGTCGTCGCCCTGCAAGCCTCTGACGAAGGCAACGCCTAAGCGCGATGTCAGATACGGGTCTTCGCCGTAGGTCTCCTGCCCGCGTCCCCAGCGCGGGTCACGAAAGATGTTAATGTTAGGACTCCAATAGGTGAGCCCCTTATACCTGCCGCGCTCGCCCCTGCGCACGAACTCGTGGTGTTTAGCGCGCGCCTCGGTCGAGATCACGTCGGCGACTTGATAGATGAGATCTGTGTCCCACGTCGCTGCCAGGCCGATGGCCTGCGGAAAAACGGTCGCGTATCCGGCGCGGGCGACGCCGTGCAGCCCCTCATTCCACCATTCGTATTCGGGAATGCCCAGCCGCTCGATGGGCCGGGCGGCGTTCATCATCTGCGAGACCTTCTCTTCCAGAGTCATCCGCGCGACCAGATCATCAACCCGCTTTTCGAGGGGCAGGGAAGGGTCCTGATAAGGCGGTAAAGATGGCTGCCCGCCGGTGCTAAGCCATGGTGAAGCAAGTAACAGAAAGGTGCAAAGAAGCGACACGCCCACGGCGGCCCAATGATAGTGTTTCATATGTACCCTTTGATTACTGAGCAAAGTTATCACGCCTATAGCGGTTCTCACATGAGTGCGACCGAACTACAAACAAAAAATTGAACAGCAGAGGACCAGAGAGGACGCAAAGGAAAAACAGAAGAAACAAAGAACAAAGAGGCCAACCCAGTTACGGAAGTTGCCGGAGAAGATACGGGTTACATCGCGCTCGATCACGGCCCGAGTCACGGCGCGACCGCTCGTGAGGAGCTGCTCGTACGCCTCCGACAGCGATTCGGCGATGACGCGACGCGAGTGCTGCCACTTGTAGATCAATTGTTCGAGGATGCGCGCGTCCGAGTGCTGCGGGATGAAGCTCGGCCCAAGCATCTCCAGGCGCTCGCGCGTGATCTCGGAGATGATCGAAGGGTTATTTAAAAACCACCAACAGCCGAAGGGCATCAGGTTGCTAAACTTCCGCGCGGTGACGCACAACTCGTGCTGGTTTTCGCGCGACAAGAAGGTTGCCAGGAAGCGTACGTCAGGATTTTCGGCGCACATGCGCGCGACCGCACCGACATCGGCGCGGCCCAGGCCGTCGCCCCCCATCCGTAGCGCCGGATTCACGCTGCGCCGGACCCCGATCATGACGGCGAAAGGAAGTCCGTGCTCGCGTGCGGTCGGCAGCACTACCTCACGGATGACCCGGTCGCGCGCGTCATCCGCGGGGAATTTGAAGTCGTCCGGCAGCGACACCGCCATGTACAGGGGCTTCATGCGGGCGATCCACTTGTCGAGGAAGCGGCGCACCTCGCCCGCCGTCTCGCCGCTCATATTTTCGTCAACGTGGTAGCCCAGCGACGCGAGTTTCGCCGCCGTCGGCGGCCAGTCGTTGAGCAGGCGGTCCATGCGGAGCGCCGCGTGAAAGCGCCGATCCACATCCGCGCCATTCTCCCAGACATTCGCCTCCTGCTTATTGAACGGATCGTTGGTCATCACCACGTCGCTCACGCGCGCCAGGTCGAGCACGCGGCCCAAGTGCTCAGAGATTTTTTGCGAGCGAAAGAAGGCCCGGGCTTCTGTGAGGTCGGGCGCGGTGGGGTCGAGGCCGAAAGCGCTAAGGACGGTGACGACGCCGCGCGTCGCTTCCGAGATAGGTGTGTTCTCCATGAACAGCGTCTGCCAGACGAGATCGGCCTGCCCCGTCCTGCTCATCTGCCAGAAGCGCTCATAAGTGGTGCCGGTCGAGCGAAATGTTTCGGCGATCAGGTAGTGATAGGTGAGCAGCTCGTCGATGCCGGAAAGGCTCAACTCGCCAAACTCGGGGGCGAACAAGTGTGTGTGAATGTCGATGACCGGAGTCCGATTGATGACATCCGCCACCTGACGCCGAAGCTCCGCCCTACCGGTCAGGCGGGCGGGCTCCGTGCTTTGATTTTCTGTCCTGTTGGTCGTCATCTCTTTCCCCCTACAGCAAGTCAAAAGAGCATGTTAGTGGGCCGCCGCGAGTCCGCAGGGTCGGCCCAGCGGTTATTCGGGATGGTCGGCGTCCAGCCCGGCCTGAGCGGATCCTGGTCGTAAGGGTACGAGCCCAGGCGCTTGTAAAGCTCGTTGTACTCGGCGAGCTTGTCGCGGTCGAGCCGCACGCCGAGGCCCGGCCCCTCGGGCACCGCGATGAAGCCGCCCTCGTACTTGAGCTTGCCGCCCTCGATGATGTCGTCCGTGAGGTGATGGTAGTGCGCGTCCGCCGCGAATGAGAGGTTAGGGATGCAAGCGCCGAGGTGCAGCATCGTACTGAGCTGGATGCCGAGCTCACCGGAGGAGTGCACGGCGACCCCGAGCTGGAAGGTCTCGCATACTCCGGCCGCTTTGACGCACGGCCGGATGCCGCCCCAGAAGGTCGTGTCGAGCAGGATTACGTCCACGGCCGCGTCGAGCACGTTGGCCGCGAGCTGCTCGAAGTTGACAACGATGGTGTTGGTCGCCAGCGGCATTCGCACCTTCTCGCGCACGCGGCGCATCCCGGCCATGCCCAACACGGGGTCCTCCAGGTAGTCGTTGCGGATCTCTTCGATGGCCTGCCCGAACCAGATCGCCTGTTCGGTTGACCAGACGCCGTTCGGGTCGAAGCGGAAGCGGTCGCCGCCGAGCGCAGACGCCAACTGGCGGTAACACTCCAACTCATACTCGGGGGGGAAGACGCCGCCTTTCAGCTTGTGCGAAGTGAAGCCGTAACGTTCTTTCAATTCGCGAGCGTGGGCGACGAGCTGCCCGGCCGTTCTGACCTCGCCCGCGCCGTCCTTCGGGTTCGGGTAGCGGAAGAAGAGGTAGGAGGCGAACGGCACGCGGTCCTGCAAACGACCGCCCAGGATGTCAGAGACTGAGGCGCCCCACTTCTGTCCGAGGATGTCGAGGCAGGCGAATTCCAGCGCAGCCAGGACCTGCGTGCGGTTGTTGTAGAGCGAGGCCGTCGGGTTACTGATGAGGAACCGCATCTCCTCAAGGCGCGCGGGGTCGTGGCCTAACAGGTAAGGTTTCATCGCGCGGAACAGGCTTTCGGCCGACTCACCGCCGCCGCCCATCTCGCCCAGACCGATTAAGCCCTCGTCGGTCTCGACCTCAACCACGGTGCGCACGAAGCGCCCCCAGTGACAGCCGTTGGCATGCCTGAGCGGCGCTTCCAGCGGTACAGTCACGGTTGTCGCCCTGATGTCGGTGATCTTCATCTCGAGTCCAAAATCTCCTGGCCTCTCGCCCGTGGCAGCCTCACCAGGTAAGACTTTTGGCCATGTACTCCTGAAGAGTTTTCTGTGGCTTCTCCACGCCCGCCGGCAGGGGGCGCCCTGAGAAGGTCTGGAAATAGAGCAGCACGGCGTCCCGCCACCAGATAGCATCACGCTCCTGGATCGCCAGTTTCTTCGCCACCTCGGCGTGGCGCTCCGGGTCAATCACGGCGGCCAGAGCCTCCCAACCTTTGCGCGTGCCTCGCACCCAATCCACCCCGCGCTGGTAGTGCAGGGCTAACTCGTCCCACAGCGTCCTCCCCGAACGCATGCGGTAATCCCACGGCACATGATGAAACCAGAGCAGAAATTTCTCCGGGCATGTGTCCAGGTGGGCAAAGCGGTCACGGACTGCCGGTTGGTATTGTCTCACAGTATGGCTCCCCGTCTTCGTGCGGTCGAAGCCCAAACCGCGCGCGTCGGCGCGATGGAAGTAGACGGGGTTCCAGTCGGGGCGCGGCTCCTTATCCCACCAGGGCTGCGGGCCGTAGTGATGACCGGCCCACATGATATGGTGCAGTCCGAGGGGCGTCATGTAGTCCACCAATGCCTCGTGCGACTCAAGCATGATGTGGGCGATGGCCTCTACCGCATGGCGATCATGCGTGAAGGTCATGTTGGTCCACTCGTCGGCGATTTGCCGCGAAGGGAGGTCGGGGTCCCAGGCCAGGCGACCGAAGGCGTACCAGTTGGCCTGGGCGAAGTGGTGGCCGGTCCAGTTGCGGGCGGAGCCGGTGTTGGCCACCCCGGCGATGCCCGTCAGCCGTTGGCCGTCAAGGCTACCATCGACCACCCTGGTGACGGTCGAGCCGGGGCCCCTGGTGTAGGTGTCGGAATCAAAGAACTCACGCCACATCTGCGCCAGAAACACGAGGTGGTTAGAAGCGCCGAGGTACTCCTGGGTGATCTGAAACTCAGGCATCAGCTGCGTCTTGGGCATCGCCCCGAACAGCGGGTGGAACGGCTCGCGCGGTTGAAAGTCGACGGGGCCGTTCTTGACCTGCAGCAGCACGTTGGGCGCGAACCGGCCGTCAAAAGGTTGGAGAGAGTCGTAGGCGGCGGCTGCCCGGTCGTAGTCGGGCTTCGGGTCATAGACGAAAGCGCGCCAGATCACCACCCCATGATGCGGGGCCAGAGCGGCGGCCAGCATATTGGCGCCCTCGGCGTGGCTGCGGTTGTAAGTGCGCGGCCCCGGCTGGCCCTCGCTGTTGGCCTTGACCAGAAAACCGCCGAAGTCCGGGATGAGACTGTAAACCTCGTCGGCCTTCTTCTTCCACCACGCCGCCACCTCCCCGTCAAGCGGATCGGCGGTCTTCAAGCCGCCCAACTCAATGGGGGCAGAGAAGCGTGAGGAGAGGTAGACACGGACGCCGTAAGGGCGGAAGACGCGGGCGATGCTTGCGGTCTTGCGCAGGTATTCGGCGCTCAAGCTCTGGGCACTGGCGTTAACGTTATTGAGGACTGACCCGTTGATCCCCAGCGATGCGTTGGCGCGGGCGTAGTCGCGCAGACGCGGATCAACCGTCTCGGGCAGAGCCTTCCAGTCCCACAGTGACGGCCCCGCATAGCCGCGCTCGACACTGCCGTCGAGGTTATCCCAGTGGTTGAGCATGCGCAGTCGCAGCCGGGGCTTTTGACTGATGTCCAGCTTGTCAACCGGCTGAAGCGTTTGTAACAAGCGCAGGAAGTGGAAGGCGCCGTAGAGCGCGCCAAGCTCGCCCTGTGAGGCGATCACCGTCACAGAGCGGCGGCCGAGCCTGACAGAACGGATACGGAAACCCTCTGGCCCGAGGTTGGCCAACGGCCGTTCCCATTTGAGGCTAGCGATGAGAGCCGAGCTATTCGGGGTGCCAACAACCACAGCGCCATCACGGTCAACGTCCCCGGCGACCGTAACGGGACTGCCGAGCAAGCCCGTGAACCCGTCGACAAGTTCCGTGCGAATGGCGTCGAAGGTCGCGGATTGGCCTTGCACCACCACGGATGTGACGCGGGGCCGATAGCGGCCGATCGTCTGCTCGGGAAGCGGATCGTAGCGCAGCCACAGGCGATAGCCGTCCTCGGCTCGTACGGTTGCCCCCATGAAAAACTGGAGGGCGATTGTGAGGCCGACGATAAATCCTCTGTAGCTTCGCTTCTGCTCCAAATTCACCTCCTTACTGTTTCCGAATAAATGTCGAATTTACCAGGCACGAGCCGCAAATGGCGACCCTGGTTCGTTTGATCGCCGTTCAGCCAGCGGCCGGGCATCCACTGTCCATTCACTCCTGAGCGGAAAGGATGCCAACGACGGGATCGCCCGGCGAGTTGAATCACTCCGTTGGATGAATTGGCCCACCCGCGGTTGCGCGGCGCAATTACCCTGATACTCCACAAACACTTGGTGGCCCCTTCCGTCGCCTGAGAGTTGGGGCAAAGAAGACTTTCCCTTTACCACCTATCAGTTATGGGAGCAAGTCGTGGCACCGAGGGTGCTTCATGATTAATACCAACCTGCCCCTGCTCCTCTAAGCTGGCCGGACAGTCCCGCCCTGAACAATTTTGTTGTGGTCGCGAATTAATAACGGTGTTATCAGGGGCATTCAAGGCTGATCACGGAAGGCCCGTCCGCGGCCGCGACGCCGCAGAGAGTGGCCTCCGCTGGTCGCGACCGTGGCACTCGTCGAGGACAACCGCGCAGGAGCCTGTACATTGCTGCCCGACAGGCAATCTTAATCTGCTCTAAGCCGCTTCCTTTCAATACGTTATTTGTGGGAAATGATTTCCCATCCGGGACTTTTGGTCTACCTCAAGTTTTTCTCAACCACCCTCCTTATTCTCATTGGAAAAGTAGCCTGATCGGCGGGTCATGCCTCATTGAGCGAGGACGGCCCATAGTGCTGCTGCGGCAATCGCGGTTGTTGGGAGGTCTACGCATCAAACATCGCGGCCGTTAATTACTACGCGCAGGCGACCAACAGACCGCGCGGTCGCCGATCACAGGCTACAACATTTATCGCGCCATAGGCCCCGGGGCTAATACGCTCATCGCCAGCGTGGGCGGCGATATCAACACCTACACAGACAATTCAAACGGCGCGAACAATTACTACGCGGTGCAGACCCTCAATGCCAACGGCGCCGGCGTTATGTCGCCGCGCGTGCAACCGACGCCGCTCGAGACTCCCTGTGTCTTGCCGGGTCTCACGGTGGCAACGGATTTGTCCGACGCCCTGCCGAACTCGCCGCCCGTCCCGCAGGTAGACCTCTGGTCCGTCCACATCGGCGAGCCTTACATGAACGGGGCGCAGAAGATGGTCTTCACCTTGAAGCTCGCGGGCGGGGGCGCGCTGCCGCCCAACAGCCAGTGGTATATCCTCTGATATCGCCCGAACCCGGACGCCAGCTACAGCCGCGATTACGTGGCCCTGACGCTGTATAGTGTCACTCATCCCAGGAAGATAATAGAATGTAGTCAGCGCTGAGACAGCTCGCAGCAGGTGGCTTGGACTCCTTCCTGCTGGTACTTCACCGGGTCGTCACAACTGACTCCCGTCCTGGCCATCGAACTCTCAATCAGAGTGTTCGATGGCCAGGATTCTGTTAGATAATTGTGACAACAGTAATGTTAACTTTCAGTAATTTCCATCAGGTAAAGTGATGAGACAGGGGTTTGTGTTGATGCGCTTACAAGTTTACCTCTTGCTGCTCTGCTCTCTCTTTTTGCTCTTCGGATGTAACCCACATGATCGTACCCGACCGGCTGACCCTCTTGCGCAATCAACGGCATCTCCACAGGCAGGAGTTTCTCAACCATCCGGGGCGGCACCACAATCAGCATCGACCATCTCGCCCGAGGCAGGTAATGAAGTTGCGGCGACGCAACAGCCCACCATCAGTCCGAAATCCACGCCGGTTAAATCAGCGATCGATACTTGTAAACTGCTCACCTCGGCAGGGATTCAGAGTGCGCAGGGGGAAGCAGTCAGAGAGACGAAAGGAAGCGAGCGGAGAAGCGGACCGTTTCTCATCTCGCAGTGCTTTTACACAACCCCAACCTTCAGCAGATCTGTCAGCGTTGAGGTGACGCAGAGAGGCCCGGCGCGTCCCGGCGCGGAGACTCTGAAAGAGTTCTGGAGAGAAAAGTTCCAGCGTGCCGCGGAACGGGATGAAAAGCGTGAGCGGGAGAAGGGTGAGCAGCGTGGACGTGATCAGGACCGGGCACGCGACAAGGAGGAGGAGGGTCGACCGCCGGAAAGAGTCAGCGGTGTGGGTGAGGAGGCTTATTGGGTCGGTAATCGCCTCGCCCGTGCGCTCTACGTGCTCAAAGGAGATCGCCTGCTGCGGATCAGCATCGGTGGTTCGGATGATCAGCCGGTGAAGATCAGGGAGACGAAGATACTGGCCCGGCAGGCGCTCAAGCATCTATGAGAGGCGCGGCAAGCCGCTCTGCCGGAGGTCGCCGGGTCGAAGACAGCCGCCGGGGGGAGCCGGTCCCAAGGTGAATACCAATGAAAGATATCGCTGTAGTGGTATGATCTCATCATGCGGAAGAAAATCTTGCCCGGGGTGATTGGTGTGATCGGCCTCTGCCTCTCGTCCACCATTTTTCTTGGGTATGCTCAGCAGACTGCCGACCGGGCTACTCAGGACGCCACCTGGGAGCGGTACAATGATGCCGGAACGAAAGCCTACGAAACGGGTGACTACGAAGAGGCGGAGAAGCAGCTCAAGTCAGCGCTCAAGCTGGCGGCCGGCTTCAGCATCCGGGACCAGCGCTTAGCTATCAGTCTCAACAACCTGGCAGAGCTTTACCGCCGCCAAGCTAAGTATGTTGAGGCCGAGTCGCTCTTCCGGCGCGCACTCGCCATTACCGAAGGGACGTCAGGCCCGGAAAACCCGAACGTCGCCGCCGCCCTCAACAATCTGGCCCTCCTCTATTACTTTCAAGGCAAATATGCTGCGGCAGAGCCGTTGCTGAGACGGGCGCTGGCGATCACGGAAAAGGCTTTCGGGGCGACTCATCCGAACGTGGCGGTTGGCCTCAGCAACCTGGCGCAGCTCTACCACGCGGAAGGGAAGTACACGGAGGCCGAGCCGCTGTACCGGCGGGCGTTGATCGTTACGGAGGAAGCTTTTGGCCCGGCACACCCCCAGGCGGCTTCGATACTGGATAAGCTCTCGGCGCTCTACAAGGCCGAAGGGAGGTATTCTGAAGCGGAAGACTTGATCGGGCGGGCGCTGTTAATCAAGGAGCAGGCGTTTGGGCCGGAGGATGCGAGATTGGTAGTGAGCCTGGAGAACTACGCCCTCTTGCTGCGGAAGATGGGGCGCAAAGAGGAGGCGGTCAAAATAGAAGTGCGGTCCAAAGCGATCCAGGGCAAGAAGTCCCTGCAAAAGGAGTCGGGAAGGCGGGCCAGTGTCCACCGCTAACTTCCCGCAAGGGGTGTGGATCGAGCTCCTCGAGGCCGTCCGCTCGCGCAAGTGAGGGGGTGTGGGAAACGACCCGGTCTCCGCGGCTGACGGCAGCGACCTTACTTCCGTCCGGCCGGAACAACACGCGCTTCCTGCGCGCCACCTGCGCCGGCGTACCCTGCCGCGACTATGTATTTATCGCAACCGCTCGGTGCGTACACGTCGTTGCCTTTGTTCACATCTTTGAATGCGGCCATTGCCGTGGTGGCACGGCGGCATTCATAACAGTCGGCAAGGCCCAGTGAGTGTCCGACCTCGTGAGTCATCAAACTCTGTAGCGCCCTCGGGTCGGTGATCAGAGGGCCCATCACCGCGACCAGATGAACCGCCCCGCTGGACACCGAAGAGAACCTGATCTCGCCCAGGCGCTCCTGCTCCCTCGGGACACCGCGAATCACCATGATGCTGGCTTCGTCAGCTTTGGCCACGCTCTCGCTTTCACCATTGATGACGAAGAGAACGTGAGCATCGATCTCCCTCAGAGCATCGTTCCAGTTATTGACGGCCTGGGTGAGGGCCTCTCTTTCCGGCCCGCTAAAGTTATTCTTCAGATAATAGACATTGACATGCGTACCGGGCTTCCAGCGCCAGCCGAGGGCCCGCGGTGAGGTCTTACCGACCTGGCACTGCTTCGGCGCCGGGACTGCTCCGCCATCCGGCGTGGCGCCCATGCCCTGGGCCGTCACGACGGCCGGCCACGCCCGGGGCAGAACGGAGAGCAAGCAAACGATAAGGAGGCTGTAAAGAAATGACTTCACGGCGTTCAAGTGGCTGTTAGTTTTCTTCCGGCAGATTCGCAGAGCAAGTTCGCTCGTCAACCACTGCGGTTGACTGAGTCGTCCCTCGGCGTGCCTGTCTTGCCCACGCGTGCTCGACCGGGGACCGGCCGGCGCCCGTTACCTTAATGCAAATATCGTATGACGACGCCCGAGCGACGCCGCGCCGGCATCGCTGACCGAGCGCATGGTCACGGCCATATAGCTACGGGCCGCGCCCCGGCGTTTGACCTCGTAATCACTCATCAACTTAATCACGGCGGTCTGGCCGGGCTTCAGAAGTATGTTGGCGTCGTAGTCCACGGTCTTCTGTCCGCCGTTGGAGGCGACACCCACGAACCACGACAACAGGCTCACGTGGTAGAAATCGCCCTCCTCACGGCGGCCCTTGTACACGCTGACCTGCGTCTCACGATCAAGCTGGTGAATGTCGTTTGGCGACGACAGGCGGGCGTTGATCATTCGCGCGTTCGCACTGGCCGCGTTGCGCTCCAGATTCAACTCACTGATCTCGCCGAGATAGGGGGATGCCCCCTGCTGCTTTTTGATGCTTGCGGCCCCCTCTTTCTCCAGCTGATTGATCCGTGCGACGAATTGATTGGTGTCCACGAGCGTAAAGCTCGCGCTCCGGCTGATCCCGGCCCTTTCGGAGATGAAAACGTTAGGATCATCGGTCGTGAAATAGGTGACCTGGATCTCGGCCTGGGCGGTCCGGTCGACGGGGAAGACCCCGCGGGTGCCGAACGTCTCACGGTTTGGGCATGATTGTGCGTTGGCGTTGCGCCCGGCGATAGAGGTGAGGGCGAGGAGGCCGAGGGCGACGACAAAGAGTTTCTTGTTCAACATATTCTTTCCTTTGCTTCCGGAGACCGGAGGGTTTAATCGCAAACGTATGGAGTTCATAGCTTTGCGGTTACGCCAGGCTATGCGATGTGTAACCGATGGTGGGCAACCCCGAAGAGAGGGCGCGGATGCCTTAAATGGATGGGCGGCGGCAGAGGATCACACACTTTGAAGGAGACCCGAGGAGGAAGAGAAGAAGAGATTCATCGTTCGGTGGAGTTGCCGATCAATGAGCTCAGCTTATGTAATTTGTATGTCGGGTTGAGAGCAGAAGGGGAAAAAAGATGGAGGGAACGGAAGCCGGAGAGTAACTCTTGCAGGATGGTTCCGTCAGCCGCGAGTCCAGGCATTGAGGGATGAGAGAAGGAGAGTTTTCGTGCAGCCCGATGCCCGCTTTAAGTCTCGGCTATCTTTGATCGCCTTCGGCAACCAGACAATCTCTTAGCAAGCGCGCAGAGGGCTTTTAACCGTTCATGCGCCGCAGAGATTCACGGCTTTGCGTCCCTGCCTCACGGCAGGTTTGCCTTTATCGTGTGCAACCGCCTTTTAAAGATCAATAGCGCTGAACTGCCTATCAGGCATCAGCAGCGGTTGTTATTAAACAATATTTGGAATTGTTTGTCAATGACTAATCGAATCGGTAACCCTTCCCGACGGCCCTGCTCGTCAAATTCTGATCCCGGGGTGGTGAACGACCGTGCTCATTAGAGCCTTACGCGCCTTGGTGAAGTCTAAACCATGTGTTAATTTTGAGCATCTAATCCCTGCCGGTCCCCCGCGCCGGAGCTCTCACAACAAGGACAGGTTAAGCAAAATTAATGTCAAACGATAGCCCTCGCGAACAACAGAACTCACCCGGCAGCGACGAGCTTTTCCGCCTCATGGTCGAGAGCGTTAAAGACTACGCCATCTTCGCCATCGACACGGAAGGGCGCATCGTCAGTTGGAACCCCGGCGTCGAACGCCTGCTCGGCTACGGGGAGGCGGAGTTCGTCGGCCGACACGTGTCCCTCCTCTTTACGCCCGAAGACCTCGGGCGGGGCGCCGACCTGGAGGAGATGCGCCAGGCCGTGAGCGCAGGGCGCGCCGAAGACCAGCGCTGGCACGTCCGGTGTGACGGCTCACGTTTCTGGGCGAACGGCTTCCTAACCTCCCTGCGGGACGAGTCCGGGAGTTTGCGCGGCTTCGCCAAGGTGATGCGCGACGACACCCAGCGCAAGCGCGCCGAGGAGGAGCGCGAGCGGTTCCTCGCCTTAGGCTCCGACCTGCTGGTGACCGCCGGCTTCGACGGCTACTTCAAGTGGGTCAGCCCGGCGTGGGAGCGCACCTTCGGGTGGACGGCTGAGGAGTTGACCGCGCACCCGTGGCTCTTCTTCACCCACCCGGAAGATCAGGAGCGAACGATCAAGGAAGCGCAGAAGCTCTTCGAGGGTCATGAGACGGTCGCGTTCGAGAACCGTTACAAATGCAAGGACGGCTCCTACCGCTGGGTCAGTTGGAACACCAAGCCGTACCCGCAGGAGCGGTTGCTCTACTGCGCGGCGACGGACATCACCGAGCGCAAGGAGGCGGAAGAGACGTTGCGCGAGAGCGAGCGGCGACTACGCACGCTGGCCGACGCCGTGCCGCAGTTAGTCTGGATGGCCGAGCCGGACGGGTATATCTTCTGGTACAACCAGCGCTGGTACGACTATACGGGGACGACGCCCGCGGAGATGCAAGGCTGGGGTTGGCAGCGGGTGCACGACCCCGCAATGCTGCCGCAGGTGCTCAAAAGGTGGCAGGGATCGATCCGGACAGGTGAGCCCTTTGAGATGGAGTTCCCGCTACGCGGCAGGGACGGCCTCTACAGGTGGTTCCTGACGCGGGTGAACCCGCTGCGCGACGCGGCCGGGCGCGTGGTGCGCTGGTTCGGGACCAACACCGACATTGACGAGCAGCGGCGCGCGGCGGAACAGCTGCGGGAGGCGGGCCGGATGAAAGATGAGTTTCTGGCCACGCTCTCGCATGAGCTGCGCACGCCGCTCACCTCGATCCTCGGGTGGTCACGCCTGCTCACGGGTGACGAGCTAGAGGATGCGCACCGCGCCCGCGCCGTCGAATCGATCGCGCGCAATGCCAAGGCGCAGGCGCAACTGATCGAGGACCTGCTCGACGTGTCACGCATCATCACCGGCAAGCTGCGGCTGGATGTGCGTCCCTTCGAGCTAGCCCCGGTCATTGAAGCGGCTATTGATAGTGTGCGGCCGGCGGCTGAGGCCAAGGGGATTCGCCTCCAGGTGCTGCTCGATCCCCGCGCCGGTCAGGTCTCTGGTGATCCTGATCGGATACAGCAGGTGGTCTGGAACCTGCTCTCGAATGCCATCAAGTACACGCCCAAGGGAGGAAGGGTGCAGGTCCACCTGCAGCGTATTGACTCTCACGCGGAGATCACGGTGAGCGACACGGGGCAGGGTATCAGCCGGGAGTTTCTGCCGCACATCTTTGAGCGCTTCCGCCAGGCCGACAGCTCGATCACTAGAGAGCAGGGCGGGCTCGGGCTGGGGCTGGCGATCGTCCGCCATCTGGTGGAGTCACACGGCGGGACGGTCGAGGCCGCAAGTCCCGGTGCGGGGAAGGGGGCGACCTTCAGGGTGAAGCTGCCGCTGTTGATCGTGCATGATCGGCAGCGCTTCTTAGACACGGACGTCGAGCGGCGCCATCCGCTGGCGGGCGCCGGTGAAGTCGTGGAGTGTCCGCCGGCACTGGACGGCTTGCGGGTGCTGGCGGTGGATGACGAGCGGGATGCGCGCGAGCTGATCACGATGATGCTGGAAAGGTGTGGGGCCGAGGTGTCAGCCGTGGCATCCGGTGGTGAAGCGCTTGAGGCGTTGAAGGAGCGGCGGCCCGACGTGTTGGTCAGTGATATCGGGATGCCGGGGATGGACGGCTATGCGCTGATGAGCACGATCCGCGCGCTACCCGCGGAGCAGGGGGGGAGGACGCCGGCGGTGGCGCTGACGGCCTACGCGCGGACTGAGGATCGCGTGCGCGCGTTTTCCTCAGGTTATCAAGTCCACGTGGCGAAGCCATTTGAGCCGATCGAGCTGGTGACGGCAGTGGCGAGCGTGGCGGGCCGAGCAGGGAGCGCGCGGGGCACGTAGATCTCTGAAGCAGGGCAGAGCAAGGCAGAGGTGATGTGAAGGAGGAGTTGCTCGAGAAACTTGGCGCCGAGGGTGGAGAGCAGGAGTGGCTCGGCATCACGCTTCCTTACAGCATTCGAGCGCCTCGGTGAGTGCGGCTTTCGCCTCTACCCCTTCAACGGTCCGCTCAGCAGTGTGGAAGGAGCGGAAACATTGCATCGCTCGCCACCTCCGGCGGATTGATAGGTGGTCCTGCTCTACTATATTAGTCAAGTACTTTGTTCTGCGAAGATTGCAATCCTTCGGTAGGACTTTATCTTTTGTGAAGCAGTGAAGGCATCCGGATAAGAGGCATGCTTATCGACACTGATCGAGAATGGCAGGCGCCGGTGATCGGCCCGCATCATCTTCTTAAAGAAGCGTTTGACGGCGGGAATATCGCGCTTCGCTACTCGCGCATGAATTCGATCGTATTCCTCTTATCCAGGGCGCGGGTTCTGGCATTTCCACTGCTTTCCGACTTTAATGTACGTCTCGTCTATCGGGTAGGAAGCGCCCGCCAGCTTCAAATGTGGGCGGATTCTCTGATTGATCTCTGGGGCGTAAGCCTGGACGAGAGCGGAAGATCGTCGTATGGTCTACCCTAAGGCCACGCTCACGCATCATCTCTTCCAGGTCACGGGCGAGAGAGCTGGTATTTGCCGTACCATCTGACGCACAATAGGATGAACTGGCCTTCGTAGTGGCGCCACTTGAAAGGTGCAGATTGACGCTTCAAGAGTCCGACCTCGCTCAGGGTATGAGGAGCACAAGCGGTGGATTATACTCGTGAAGCCCTTGCAGACGAACAAAAGGGTCAGTCCGCAGACTGTTGCTCCAAGCAAGTACGCTGTGGGAAAGAGGGGCGCGAGCGTTTCAACCCGGGGAGCCGGAAGGACTTAATATTCCGGCTTCACTGCGCCTTTAGAAAAAGTTGTCCAATATTCTCTCGGGCGGGCAGGCTCGGACCTACTTCTCGTGATCGTCCATCCGCTCATCGAACTAGTGCGCAGCGCCGATGAGCTTGGTGGTGTTCTCCTCGGACTTGGCCGCCAGCTCGGAGAGCGAGCTGAAGCTGTTCTCGAGGCGCAGCAGCCTTTCCTCGGTGCTCATTTCACACTGCCTTTCTCCCTCAGCACGGCGTCCACGGCCCTCTCACATTCAGGCGTCGGCTGGTTGTACTTGTTACGGACGTGGCGCAGGTCCAGCCCATGCTCCAGAATGCCCTGAATGAATCCGGTGACGGGCGCGGGCGCGCTGTTCTAAAGACCGCTTTAACTCCACGGGCACATACGCCCCGATGAAGACGCCTTTATTTGTTCCCATCCTCGGCCCTCCGATGGCACCGAGCCGCCTTGAACCTCACTTTACATACCACCGATGTAGCGGTTAGCGATCTCCAAGGCATCGAACTCCTCTGACTGCGCTTCCCTGACCATCCGTTCCAGCTCTGTTTTGTAGAGTTCCATGCGTGACCCTTCCGTGTAGGGCAGCCCGAGGTTGCGCCTGTAGCCATAGATGTGGTGATACACGCCTTTACAGATGGTAAACCACAAGGTCTCTTCCGGGATTTGTGAGGTGTAGCCGGCGCACACTTCACGGCACAACGCTTCATACTCGGCCTGGCTTAGTCTCTTCATCCCCGGCTGGTGCGCGCTCATCTAGTGCCGCCCCCTTTCTCGCGGACGTGACCGCCGCCCTGGCGTTGCTGCTTGCGCGCCTGCCGGCACATCTTGCACCGCTTCGGGGGGTCGATAAAACCTTTCTCGCGGAAGAATTCCTGGTCCCTGGTAGTCCATGTGAATGGGCTGCCACATTCAACGCAGGTCAGTTGCTTATCTTGAAAATGGCTCATTTCACCTGCGCCTTTCTGAGCTTGTCCTCAGCCTTCCCTTCGGTCACTTCCTGGATCTGCTGGCCGGCGATGTTGAGGAGTTCGCCCACGACCTGCTTTATTTCGGTCGGCGCACCCGGGTGGGCGTCCAGAAATTTGCCGAGCACCCTCTGAAAGTCATTGAGGGAAGCGATCCGGCATTCTTTAATAAGTTTCTCGCCCTCTTCTTCGGTCATTTCTTGCCTCTCTTCCTGCCCTTGGAAGGGCTATTGCCGGTGCCTTGTTGGCTTGTATTGGGTTTTTCTGCCGGGGTGGCCTTGGTGGGGGGACGGCCTCGCTTTAGGCCGGCGACAAGCTTCAAATCGTCCTCATGAATGAAATTGTCACGCCCTACCTTTTGGACCGGCAGCATGCCTTGCTGAATCCACCACTGGACAGTGCGTAGATCGCGCCCGGTTCGTTCGGCGACCTCTGGCGTCGTTAGCAATTTTCCAATTCCCATAGGGCATTTATACCCCCGAAAAAATATTTCGTCAAGACATGATTTTTTGCCTGACAAAATCCATGTCCCAGGGTTCTGCGGATTTCCAGTCCCGGTTTTACCAGTGGCACCGCCGCCACCACCACCGCCCCATATGTGAAATCACCACTGATATAGCGGAAGAACATCCAGTCATAACTGGGCGATGACACTTCAAACGGATCTCCCCGCACCACATGCACCATTCGCATCAAACTCTGTGCAGCCATCCAGACCTGTAGGATCAACATGGTTGATCGGATCATCATTGACATAAGCATACCGGTTGAAACTCTGCGGATTCGTCAGGTCATAGCTGCCATGATAGGGATCCGGCTGCTACGTGTCATTGTTGTCGCGCGCAGTCTCCTGCCCCCACGGGTTAAGATCGTTAAACAAGGTAAGAGCCGCGCCGTCCCATTTCCATGCTATAGGCCACGACACTGCTACGATCAGAGATTGGCAAAATCCATTGAGTTGCCCTTCTGCGTTATACACATAGATGGTGGTGCCGCTGGCCGTCACACTCCTGACACGTTTCCTATCCCCATCATAGCTGTAGCTCGCCCCGCCACTGAGTGGATTCCCACCGTTAAGGTGAGACTTCCTCGACAGCGCAGGCATGTGTCATACTCAGTCCAGTTGCGGATGCGGGCGAGTGGCTGTGGTTTTCATGGCAGAAAAACATTACCATCTTTGCCTCATCCGCGACTATTCATGCACCAATGCCGTAATGAGTTATTAGTGGCGGTGGTTTTCACGAAGGATTTAGTTCGACGTGATAGTAGGTAGAGAGTGCTGGGTTGTGCAAGGGGAAGTCACGGGCGAAGTTATACTTTATGGGCCTAGCTCTTCCTGTATCAGTCGAGAGGCGATCGATTTCGTACGAGAGTATCTCTTGCGCTTTCTGATTGGCTCGTTCTAATCCAATCTGATCCTTCTATCATGATGGGCAAGCCTGTAGTTGCGGGTACGCGCATCACAGTCGAACTGATTCTCGAAAAGCTCGCCGCTGGGGAAACTGTAGAGCAGATCTTAGATGCTCACCCACGCCTCAGCCGTGAAGGGGTACTGGCCGCGAGGTCTTTCGAGATCATGCAGGAGAAATGAACGGTGCTTTCAGTGTAATCGCACCTGGGGTAGTGCGGATCAGGCCAAGACCATAATGTAACTAAATCAGTCCTTATGATGTTGGTACACTCATGCAACCTTTAATTCCTGCGTATCGGACAAGGCGGCGACCGCTGCATCGACCTCTGGCGTATAGTAAATGCGCGAGAGGTGATACGGCCACGGCCCGGTACGCCTGAGCGTTGATATGGTTGACAGTTGTCAAGCGGCAGAGGGTATCAGACGATTTGTGTAAACGGCATAGCTGAGTGCAAGCTATGGCTTG
>CAYLJO010000117.1:0-19367 GCA_964383905.1 uncultured Blastocatellaceae bacterium | reverse complement strand
GCGCGGCACGTTACTTCAACGAACCGTGTTCATTCAAGTGCAAGACGCTATAAAGCGCGGGTCGCGCTGTTTCGAGGTGATCCGCGGTAGTTGTTGTTTGCCCTGAAGAGGTCAGAGATAGCAAAAGGGCAATTAAAATAAGAGAGGCGCTCATCTTCAGCATACTCTCACCGCCTGTTGGCTACGCGGGGTCAGAGCATCATACATGATGAAGGCTTTGCGGCTCCCACCCGCACTTTGCCTTGTTCTTACATGATTTCTGATGTGTGGTCTAACAGGCGAGTCAAGTTTATTATTGCCCAAATTAGCTACGAAGAGGCCGCACCTGCTAAAGGTATGAGAGGCGGATGGCCATTCTCGCCACTCACTCGTACCGCAAAGAAACGACCGGATCAACTTTCATCGCACGCCGTGCAGGAATGTAACAAGCGACGAGTGCCACCGCCGCCACGAAGAGGGTGACGCCCATAAATGTCACCGGATCAAGCGTGCTTAAACCAAAGAGCGCATGGGGGAGAACGCGGCTTGCGGCCTAGGAAAGTAACAGTCCGATTCCAATTCCCATCGCAATCAGTCGTAATCCTTGCCGGATTACCAGCCACAACACACTATTTGGCAGTGCACCTAGGGCGAGGCGGATGCCGATTTCGTGTGTCCGTTGGCTCACCGAGTAAGCTACGACACCGTAGATCCCGACAGCGGCCAGCGTCAACGCCAAAAGACTCAGCAGACTCGAAAACAGCGCGCCGAAGCGTACGGGTCGAAGAATACATGCGAGGCTTTCCTCCATCCCTTTGACGGAGACCACCACATTCTTGTCGAGCGAGCGGACCGCGTCGCACGCAGCCGCCTCTGCAACCTGCCCAGCATCACGTCACCTCGCTCACGCATCCTTGAGAATCGCGTTGATCGCCCCGGAGAAGCGCTCCCACGTCTCGCGCTCCGCCTCCAATTGCTTCCGACCGGCAGGAGTCAACTTGTAGAACTTGGCCTGCCGATTATTCTCGGACGCCCCCCACTCCGCGGTGACCAGCCCGCGCTCCTCCAGCCGGTGGAGCGCCGGGTAGAGCGCCCCCGGCGTGACAGAGAGGACCTCGCCGGAGACGAGCCGGATGCGCTGCATGATGTCCCAGCCGTTTAATTGACCCGACCGGAGCAAGCGCAAGGCCAGCAGCTCAAGCGTGCCTTGCAAAAGATCCGCCTTCTTTTGACTTCTCATGCCTCTCCTCTCGTTAGGCAATAGGAGATGAGTGTACGGCCAATCCTATCGGCTGTCAATAGGAGCGCGAACGGTTCGGTCTGATATGGAAGTTCCCCATACCTGGTTGAGCATGCCGAACCTGCCAGGCGCCTACACGGGCGCACCTCTGACCCTCTCCAACAAAATTTACTTGACTCATTGTTGGAGTTGGCGTAGAAGCACCTTATCAACCCCCACCCCCTTCCCGCATTTTGCTTTACCAGACCCCTCAGAAAGGGGAAACAAGTTTTTACGAACAGTGTCTGTCTAGCCGTGACGCTAGTTTATGACGGAGGCGAAATTCACTCCATATTTTGGCTGGGGAGGCGCGGCTAGTAATAAGTCACGCTGATCTCCGGCCCACGGAGGCTCCTGATAGGGAGCCTGCGAATGGAAGTAGGGATCACAGTGCCTATCTGAAATCTAAGGGTTTTTGGTGAATACCAATTAATGGAGGGACTATGCGTAAAATAGTGGTTTTTGTTGTGGTGATTAGCGGCCTGCTCTGCGCCGACGCGTTGGCCGACCAAGTCACTCTGAAAAACGGCGACCGGTTGACGGGGACGATTACAAAGTCGGATGGTGAAAGCCTGAGCATGAAATCCGAGTTTGCCGGGGAAGTGAAGATTCAATGGGCCGCTGTTGAAGAGATCTCATCGAACCAGCCTCTCTACGTTACTTTGAAAGACGGGCAGGTGATTGTCGGCACGGTCACCACCTCCGGCGGAAAAATCGAGATTCAAACCCAGGATGCGGGAAAAGTTACGACCTCGAAAGCTGCCATCCAGTTGATCCGCTCGAGGGAAGAACAGGCGGCGTATCAAGCCGAGATTGACCGGAAGCTGAACCCGAAGCTTGGTGATCTTTGGAGCGGCACGGCGGACGCCGGGCTCAGCCTGACACGCGGCAACGCCGATACGCTGACGATCAGCCTGGGGACACAGGCGGCCCGGACCACTCCGAGGGACAAATGGAGTGTGTATGCCGCGGCGCTTTTGGCTAAGAACCGCACGAACGGCATCTCGCTGACGACCGCGAGCGCGATTCGGGGGGGAGTCCGTTACGATTTCAACCTGAGTAAGCGCCTCTTCGCCTTCGCCCTGGCCGACCTCGATCACGACAAGTTTCAGAACCTTGACCTTCGTCTTGTTTTGGGCGGGGGGCTCGGCTTTCACGCTAAAAAGACAGAGAGGACCACTCTCGATATATTCGGCGGCGGCACATTCAACCAGGAGTTTTTCTCGACCGGGCTGACGCGAAGATCGGCCGAAGGCTTAGTGGGCGAAGAGCTCTCTCACAAGCTCTCGAAGACAATTGCCTTGACGGAGAGGGCGGCGTTCTATCCTAATCTGAGTGACCTGGGAGAGTATCGCCTGACGTTTGACTCATCCGTCGTCACGAGGCTGAGCAAGCTGCTCGGCTACCAGATCACCTTGAGCGATCGCTTCCAGAGCAATCCGCTGCCGGGGATAAAAAAGAATGACCTGCTACTGACAACCGGCATTCGCTTAACCTTCGGAGGTAACAAGACCAAATAGAGGTTACGACTCTGAGGCTCGGGTTGACAGCGATCACTGGTTCTTTAATACTGTCATGTTTTCGACATTCAGCGCGTAGTAACTGTTAATACCGAAAGCAACGCCCACCGTGTCTAATAAGGCTGTTCAGCTTTTTCAATTGGTGCGCTCGACGAAGCGCGAAAAGCGTCTCGGCACGGTGATACTGTTCGTCACCTCGCGCTGCAACGCGTTCTGCAAGACCTGTTTTTACCACGAGGAGTTGAATCAACCCGGCGATCTGACTCTTGGGCAGATCGAAAAAGTGTCGCGGACGATGCCGCCGGTCACAGACCTCTGGCTTTCAGGCGGTGAGCCTTCGTTGCGCCGCGACGTATCGGAAATCATCGCGACGTTTGTCAGATACAACGGCGTCCGCCGCATCATTATTCCGACGAACGGCCTCATCAAATCTCGCATTTATGAGATCGTCGACCGGGCGCTCGGCGCGCACCCCGCGATCGATCTCTACCTCAACATCGCGCTCGACGGGTACGGTGAGACGCACGACCGCATCAGAGGCGTCCCCGGCAACTGGGGGAAAACGCTCGATTGCATACGCTCGCTCTATCCGCTGAAAGCGAAATATACAGACCGCTTTCGCTTGAACGTCAACACAGTCGTCTGCGCAGAAAACTACACGGAGGTGGAAAAACTGTCGGAGTTCTTATGGAATGAGTTCCGGCTCGACGGGCATTATTTCAACATCGTTCGCGGGCGTACCAAAGCCGGTGACGGGATCAAACACATCCCGCCGGAAATCTTGCCGGGGATGTACGCGCGCGCCGCCGCGCTCACAAAGCGCTACGGCGACCGGATGTTCGCCGACGACGACGCGACCAAGCGCTTTGTTAAAAACGTCGCCTACGTCGGCGCGATCACGACGCACTACCGCACGCAGCATGCCAACTCTGAGCATTCGACCCCGTGGCCGTTCCCCTGCACGGCCGGCGAGACCACGGCCGTGATCGATTACAACGGCGACGTGCGGGCTTGCGAACTGCGCGGGAAGTTTGCGACGCTCGCGGACTACGATTATGACTTCAGTGCGCTCTGGTCGGCGCAGGAGCGCCGGGCGGAACTCGCCGCCATCGACGGGGGCCGTGCCTGCTGGTGCACGCATGTTTGCTTCATCCATGACTCGATGCGCCACTCGCGCCGCGCACTCCTCTACGAGCTGCCAAGGAATTATGCGACCCGCAATAAATGGTAGTTCAATATCCAAAGTTAAAAGTTGATTCATAGCTTAAACTTCAGGCATTGGACTTTGTTATGGCCCAACACGATAAAGAAGGTGTGACGCGCAAGAGCGCCATCGTTTATGCCGCGGTCTTCTCCATCATTGTTTCGATCCTCAGCTTTCTGGTCGTCGGATGGCTATTGGATCGCTGGCTTGGCACAGGCCCCTGGCTGATTGTTACCAGTATTGTGCTCGGTTCCGCCGTCGGTTTCTTCGAATTCATCCGCCTGATCTCGCGGGCCTCGGAATGAGTGTCGTCCTTCCATGACTCGACACTTTGTGCGTTAAAATGTAAAATCATTGGCTTTAGCGATGAGCGAGATGGCCGACAGTGCGACGCATGGACCGTATGAAGACGGGGCGACAATGGAACGCCGTCTCTTTCGCGGCATGTGTGTGGTCGTCGTAATTGCCGTAGCGGCGAGTGCCCCGCTGGCGCCATGGCGCGTCACGACAGGGCTTCTGCTCGGGGGCATCTTGTCGCTGGTCAATCACCGCTGGCTGCGGACTTCGATTGCGGCAGCCTTCGGCAACACCCCCGGAAGGCCGCGGATCATGGTCGCGCGGTTTTTGCTGCGTTACTTTGTTGCGGCAGCTTTAGTCGCCGCCGCTCACCTGTTAGGCGTCGCGTCTCTGACGGCTGCACTTGCCGGCCTCTGTTCTTTTGCCGTCGCCGCGCTGGTAGAAGGTTTCATGCAGACATATTTCGCTATCGTGCATCGGGAGGAAAATTGATCAATGTTTTGGCTTTTTCAGACCGGGGAAGCGCCGGCCCAAAGCGAGAGCGCCGCCGAACATACGCCGCCGGTGGTTGAGTTCGTGAACCATTACCTCGGCGACCTGGCGTACGGGTTCGAGATCAAATATACGAAACCGCTCTGGGATAAATTCTTCGCCTACTTTGGTACGAATGCGGAAGCGGTCTTTGGCCCCTACACGCCGGAAAACGCCATCCCCTGGTACACGGTCATGTTCGTCATCGCGTGCATCCTGAGCCTGGTCGTGATATGGATCCTAAAGGGCAGGTTGTCTGGCGATGAGCCCGAGCACGGGCAGCAAACTCTTGAGGTGGCGGTGCTCGCCATACGCAGTCTTCTACAGGACGTCGTCGGGCCGCACGGACTTAAATATTTCCCCGTGGTCGGGACCTTTGCCGTCCTGATCCTCGTCTCGAATCTAATGGGCCTCATCCCCGGCTTGATGTCGCCGACAGCCTCCACGTCCGTCACGTTCGCCCTGGGTATCTCATCCTTCGTTTACTACAACTACATCGGTCTTAAGGAGAACGGGCTGTTGGGCCACCTCGGGCATTTCGCCGGGGTGCATTATTTCAGTGGACTTATCTTATTCGTGATGGGGCCCGCGATGTTCGTCATCGAGCTGATCAGCAATGCCGTGCGCCCGTTATCGCTCGGCCTACGCCTTTTCGGTAACATCTTCGGTGACGAGCAGGTGGGGGCCAATATCGCCGGGGTCGGTGCCCCCTACACTTACTGGATTATCCCGGCAGTTTTGATGGTTCTCAGCGTATTCGCCGCGGTGATGCAGACTTTTATCTTTGTGCTGCTTTCGATGATCTACATCGGCGAAGTGTCGCACGCCCCGCATGAAGACCACGAGGGGCATGATCATCCACCTGTTGACGGCGACGAGATCGTCGCCCCCGTGCTGACATAAATGGGATGGTCAACCGGGAAACTTACATCCCATAGCTTTCGTACGATAGTAATAATGACGCTTTGGTGAGCGCGTTTTGAGCGGTGCGGGCACGCGCGCCCCACACGTTAAGGCGCTAAACAAAAGACGGTTCAGAGGATCAGGCAGGCACGTCGGGCCTGGGCTGCGGGGCCGCAGAATCATTGCTTTCGAAGTCTGAGAGCAGGGAAGCCCGAATCGTCTGGAGCGCCGTTGTAAGAGGGGCGGCTGCATACCGGAGACTGGCGAAATCATACACGCCGCGACGCAAGCTCGAAGGTTGCCGAATGCTTTCCAAGTCCTTTTGATAATAGTTAGACCATTGATAAGGAGGAACGAAAATGAGAAGGCTCAAAATGGCATTCTTCACGGTGCTCGGCTTGTTGATGACGGCCGCACCGGCGCTGGCGCAAACCGCCACTGAAGCCGCCGACAATGCGAACACGGTGGCCAAATGGGCGAAGCTGGCCGCCGGTATTGGTTTTGCCATCGCGGCGGGTCTCGGCGCGCTCGGCCAGTCGCGCGTGGCGGCGGCGGCGGCCGAAGGCGCGGCCCGCAACCCGGGCGCGAGCGGTCGCATCCAGATCCTGGCGATCATCGGCTTAGCGTTTATCGAGACGTTGGTGATCTTTACGCTGGTGATCATGTTTGCTATCGTGAGGGTTTAAGGGAACCTGGCAAGTTTGCCGCAGGCTAAATAAGGGGGTGCGGGCGAAGCAACAGACCTTCGCCCGCACCCCCTTTTAAGATTTGCGGCGGGCGCGAAAGCGCTGCCGCCACACATGGATGCCTCACTCTCCAGCTATTAACTTTTCCTCATTTTCTTCTCATTGCACGTTGCGGAAGCTGTGTGATACGCTCAACATCATTCTCCACCAGTGTGCGGGGCAAGGTAGGGCGGGTAGATGAAGATATGTCCGAAGTGCGGCAAGGAATACCAGGACGCGAACACTCTGTGTCCCGCTGACGGCACCGTTCTGAAGAAGGCCGGTGACGATTTGATCGGCCAAACGCTCGCCGGTAAATACCGCGTTGAGGAGACCATCAGCGAGGGCGGGATGGGCACGGTTTATCGCGGTACGCACATCCTGATTGATAAAACAGTCGCCATCAAGGTCCTTCACCCGGCGCTGGCCGCCGACGATAAGATCGTCGCCCGCTTTTCGAGAGAAGCCAAGGCCGCCTCGCGCATCTCGCACCCGCACGCGCTCAACGTCACGGATTTCGGTGAATCGGAGAACGGGGTGGTCTTTCTCGTCATGGAGCACCTGCGGGGAAAGACCCTGAAGGAAGTGATCCAGAGCGGAGGCGCGATGCCTTTGCCGCGCATTGTCGGGATCATGCGGCAGGTGGGCGGGGCGCTTGACGCCGCGCACGCTGAAGGCGTCGTGCATCGCGATCTTAAAAGCGACAATATCATGCTCGTGGATGCGAGCGGCGACGGTGATTGGGCCAAGGTCCTGGATTTCGGGATCGCCAAAATCCAGGAGCCCGTCGGGCAGGACCCGGCGCTGACGGCGCCCAACCTGATTATCGGTACGCCGCAATACATGTCGCCGGAGCAATGTTCACAGGCGTCCGAGATAGACGCGCGTTCCGATGTTTACTCGCTCGGCGTGATCCTCTTCGAGATGCTTGTCGGGCACGTGCCGTTTAAGGGCGAGTCGCCGACGGCGATCATGATGAAGCATTTGCAGGAGCCGCCTCCCTCCGCGCTCGACGAGCGAAAGGATTTGCCCCCCGCCGTCGGCCGTGTCGTTGCCCGCGCGATGGCGAAGCGTCCCGAAGATCGTTATCAAAGCGCCGGCGAGCTTGTCGAAGCCTTATCCCTCGCCGTGAATGAAGGGCCGGCCGCCGCTTTAACGGACGCCGGGCCGGCCGCGGCTGATCGATCGACAAAACGTATTGTCGTGCCGACCGACCCGAACATGCCGTCGCGTGGGACTACGAACGAGGGGTATGACGAGACGACTGTCATCAGGCCGAGACCGGACCAGGCAGGCGCGGTCGCGGCCCAAGCGGCTTACTCTCAAACAGGGCCGCCGCCCGAGAGTTTTAACCCGTGGCGCATCATCATCCCGGCGGCCGCGGGGTTACTCGTCCTCTTCGCGGTGATTTATGCCGTGACGCGAAATGCCAAGCCACCCGCGACGAACGAACAGGCGACGCCGCTGACGGTTGATCCAAACAGTAAGCCCGTTCGGCCCGCGCCGCCGGCGACGGGACAGGGCGAACAGGGAATCACTTCAAAAGTTCCCGGCGCCTCTCCGAGCCCAACGTCAAATACCAATACCGTATCAAATACTAATGCGGCATCAAACGTGAATCAGAACCAGAACACTAACGCCTCATCACGCCGCGGCAACTCAAACGCGAATGATACGGGTGATACGGCCCAGAACGATAATACGGCAAATGAGAATGAGACCCAGCCCAGCCCGACCGCTACGCCTCCCGGCAGGAACAGCAACCGTCAGCGCGAACTGCCTTCGCCGCAGACCAGTCCAAGCACCTCCGTCCCGCCACCGACGCCCTCGACTACGCCGAGGAAGCCGCCGGCCCTGCCCAGGGCCACTCCGCTGCCTGAAACTACTCCGCAGGCAACACAGCCGGAGGCCAGCCCTTGAGGTGCGACACCGCGTTAGAGACGAGCGGCCAGGGGGAAGTCGTAAAAAGATTGCGGCCCTTTCATCCCGGCCGTTTTGGATCCCGTATCGCTCGACGAATCAGTTCGAGCATCCGAGCTTCATCATCGAATTCGATCCCGATCTCAAGTACATAGCAGGGGAGATCAAAGCGGAGTGAACGCAGCTTGACCGCGTCTTTGGCGGTCGTCAGGATCAATTGCGCGCCGTGCGCTTTCGCTTCCTCACAGAGTATATCCACCTCACTCTGCGTGTAGGCGTGGTGATCGGGGTAAGCGCGCTCAAAACTTAAGCGGTAGCCCTCACTACTGCGTACCTGCGTGAAGAATGAATGGGGATTCCCAACAGCGCAGAATGCGGCGACAGCTCGAAGCGCAGAATCAAGTCCTTCGCACACCCCCGCCGCCGCCGGCCCAACCAGGGGTCGAATGCGCCGTTTGCGTACACGCGAGAGCAGCACGGGGCGCGCACCGCTTAGACTCTCGACCCTCAGTCGCAGCGCGTCGATATCAGGGGCCAGGTCGGCGCGCGTAATGATGATAGCGTCAGCGCGGGCCAGTTCGCGAGGCGGCTCGCGTAGACGCCCGTGCGGCAGAAGGCGCCCGCTTCCCCACGGGTTTGTCGCGTCAATCGCGACGATGTCCAGATGGCGTGCCATCCGCAAATGCTGAAAACCATCGTCGAGGATAAAGAGGTCGCTCCCAAAATTCTCCAACGCCCACCGCGCGGCCGCGACCCGGTCCGCATCACTGATCACGGCGGCGATACCTTGCAGCATCTCTGCCAGTAACCGGGGCTCATCGCCTCCCTCGCACGCGCCGGCCGTCACGTGTTCGCTGTCGGACACCACCACACGAGTGCTCGGACGAGCGCGCCCGTACCCCCGTGTGAGAATACAGGGGCGGCGACCCTCACGTGCGGCGGCGCGGGCGATCCATTCAACAAGAGGGGTTTTACCCGTCCCGCCGGTTGTAATGTTGCCAACGCTGATGGTTGGAACGCCGACCTCGTGCACGGGGAGAATTCGGGCCTGATAGAGCGCGCGCCGCGCTCGCATCGCGATGCCATAAATTGCGCCGAGGGGCCCGAGCGTGATGTCTGAGATCATGCGGAGATGGCACGGCGTGGCGCATCCTGCGCTTGGCCCGAGGCCGCACGGCGCAGCGATGGATCAAGCAACTCGGCCAGAAGCCTGGTTGTCCGCTCCGCCGCTCCGCGGTTCTGCTCCATGACGGCACGCGCACGGTTCGCCACCGCACGCCTTCGTTCATCGTCCGCCAGCAGCTCTTCTAACCTTAGCGAGAGCGCGGCGGGTGCTTCCGTTGGCGGAACGTGGGGGAGCTGGACGAGCGCGTCTGCCTCGAGAAAAGCTCGCACGACGGCCGCGAAGTTCGACGTGTGTGCGCCAGTGATAATACACGCCCCTGCGACGGCCGGTTCCAGTATGTTGTGGCCCCCCGCGGGGGCGATGCTGCCGCCGACGAAAACGATGTTTGCAAGCGGGTACACGGCGCGCAGCTCACCGATCGTATCGAGGAGAATCGCGTCGCACATCGCGTCGCGCGCGTCGGGCGCGTGCGAACGGCGCGCCCACGAGAGGCCGGATGATTGAAGAAGCCTCGCCGCCTCCGCGAACCTTTCCGGGTGCCGCGGCGCCAGTAGCAATCTCGCCTTAAGGCCGCCGGAGCCGTTTCGTAATTTTCCAAACGCTTCGATAACGATCCGCTCTTCGGGGGCATGTGTACTGGCGGCGACAATGAGCGGGCGCCCGTCGCGAAGATGAAACCGCTCGCGCAATTCATCGGTCAACCCACGCTCGGCCGGCTCTGCGCCGGCGTCGAATTTCACGTTACCGGAGACCAGCACTCGCCCGGGCGGTAACCCGAGCAAACGCATCCGTTCGGCGTCCGCCTCTGTTTGCATGAGGGCCAGATCAATATCATTGACAACGCGTTTGATAAAGGGACCGGTCAGTTTATACCGGCGAAATGAGCGTCCGGAGAGCCGGCCGTTAACAATCGCCACGGGGATCTGGCGCGAGCGGCATTCGTGTAAAAAGCGGGGCCACAACTCCGTCTCCATAATAAGCAGGGCGGAGGGGTTGATCGCCTTAAGCGCGCGCCGGACGGTCCATGCCCAGTCAAATGGAAAATAGATAATCGCCGCCGCGTCGGATCGAAAAATCTCGCGTGCCAAACGCTGGGCTGTCAGCGTCGTGGTGGAGACGACAAGCGCGTGCGAAGGGAATTTATCGAGGAGCGCGCGAGCGAGCGGGCGGGCGGCCTGCGCTTCCCCTACCGAGACACAGTGGAGCCAGATGACGGGGCGTCCGTTGGCCTTAACGGCGGGGATTTGGCCGATGCGCTGGCGAAAACCGGTCACGTACTTCCCGTGGCGGAGCGCATCGTAAATGAGTCGCGGGAGGAACGCGATGAAGCCGATGGAGAAGAGGAGGCTGTAAAGAAAGTACACGAAGAAACGTTCCGGTTTTCGAGTCCCGACCCCGAGCCTAAGTTATCAGAACGGCCTTGAGCACGAAAACCCGGGACTGCGGAACCTGAAACCTTATTTCGCCCGTTCGATGTACCGACCTTCGGAAGGATCAACCCGAATGCGGTCGCCTTCGTTGATGAAGGGCGGTACCTGAATTGTGACGCCGTTTTCAAGCGTCGCCGGCTTGTTAACGTTGGAGACGGTCGCGCCCTTGAGCGACGGCTCGGTGCCGGTGACCGTCAGTTCCATCGACGGCGGAAGGTCGACGCCGATAGGCGCGCCTTCGTAAAACTCCGCCTGGATGCGCAGGCCCGGCGTCAGCCATTGCGCGGCGTCGCCCAGATCCTCGTCGCTCAAGCCGATCTGTTCGTAGTTTTCCGTGTTCATGAAGTGGTGCTGCGAGCCGTCGGAGTAGAGGTACTCCATCTCGTGCTGTTCGAGGGCGGCGCGCTCGACCGTGTCGGCGGAGCGGAAGCGGTGTTCAAAAGATGAGCCGGTGCGAATGTTACGAAGCTTAGTCTGCACCATCGCGCGTAGATTGCCCGGCGTGTGATGACGAAACTCAACGACCTTACAGGGCTGTCCTTCAAAGACGATGACCATGCCGCGTCGAATCTGGGTAGCGGGAATTGCCATAAGAAAATGTTGATCTCCGTATCAAATAAACTTTTGCCGACGGCCCTGAGCAGGCGCGCCCAGGATGACCACCTGGTCCCGATAGCAAACTATGTAGTCTAGCGAGCGAAGGAGTCCCTTGTCCAGCCGGGGAGAGAATTCGAAAAGGGTGTGGAGAGAAGTGGACTACGGGGGCGCCGCGTTTTTAAGGTGAGTCCGTGGCGCAATACCGTAGAGCGGGCGATGACGGGAAAGGTATGATTCACTTCATGCGTTTCTCCTTCTCGCCCGCTCTTTGGAGAACCAACCTACCTGTATGCCTAAACGTCCGGGCGACCGCAAAGTTCCAAAAATAGAGTGGCTCAGGCGGCGCGGGCGCGCAGGACGTGGCGCTGGCGTGCGATTCTATCAATCCAATCCTGCGCCTCCGCATAATAAGGGAAACGCTGCTCTTCCGTCCGGAACGCACTGGTGTGGTAATAGCGCCTGCCGTTGATCAGGCGCGCAGGATGTTTGACATGGAGCATCTCGTGATAAAGGATGTACTCCACGAACCATTCGGGAACTTCGCGGGCATCCAGTGTTTTGCTGATCGTGATGGTGTCGTGAACGTTGTCATGATGGCCCAGAATGCTGCGCGTGCGGCGCTGGGACCATGTCAAGGTCGGCTTCTCAAGGCGGCCACCAAAGTAGCGCCGGTTCAACCGGTCAAACATTTTATCAAGGTTATATACGCGGCCCAGTGCCGAAGAGATTATCTTACGACCGCGGCGGCGGCGCGCGATGTCTGAGGCGCGCAGAATCTGTGGCGTGTAGGCGTAATCCCGATAGATGTGCTCGTGGACCTCCGGCGTTCTTTTCGAGAGCAATTTGGCCACGAGGATAAAAGCCAGCGCACGGTGGACGTCTAGCGGGGCATTCCTGAAAATATCTGAGACGCGTACGTAGACACGGCCTGAGCGTAGTCGAATCGTATGATGCAGACCTGCGTAAGGATAAAACTTGACGTCCACGGCAGGCACCGGGCGATTGCCCGCAAGCTGGCGAAAGGCGTCCATGAAAACTTTATTAAGGTGATTTGGTGATTTGGTCATGATTTATAACCCCTTGATTGACGAATTTATGCCTAAACGGGTAGCAGGCGAGACGCTTTCGCTCGTCTGTCTGAGACGAGAACACGGTATAAAATGGACCTGAAACTCTTCGACGATCTCTGGAAAGCTAATCGCAACTAGCTTGATATTAGGGCGCATTACAAGAGCCGTCAAATGCTCTTTGCTGATGTTCTTCTAAGCCATTGCGTGGCTATAGAATGTGCGTGCGGATTAATTAATCACCGGTCGAAGGGCGTTTTAGGCCGAAGCATAAGCCCAATATAATCAACAGGATACATTGGCTCTGTGAACCGATCCGTCAGGCGCCGGGGGTAACTATAAGGGAAATAGTGGTTAAGCCACGGCCGGGTGCCTTGAAAAACATCTTATAACAAATCTTAATAGATTGTTTGCGAGGAGGTGAGCGAATCCGTTATACTCTCTAATGGCGAGACTTTGTCTACGCCAGCCAGAATTGCCTGACCTGTTTGGATTAAGGTCTTGACAGGTGAAAGAGGCGGTGTTATTGAATTTTTGTTAAGGGCGAGGCGCTCTTCGTGCGCCACCGCTTTTCCCCATCGCGCAGCATCGTAGGCTCCATGGCCGGTCGCAGCCCAACTTTTCAAAACCGTAAGACATACATCCCCGACTCGCGCGGGCAAGCCGTATTGTCTGCGATTATTAAAGAGCACTTAGTGACGGGAGAGCCGGTCGGGTCGCGCATCATCTCTGATCGTTTCGCGCATGCTGCCGGATGGAGTTCGGCGACCATTCGTAACGTTATGGGGGAGTTGGAAGAGGCCGGACTGGTTGAGCAGCCGCACACCTCGGCCGGGCGTATTCCGACGGATCAAGGCTATCGCTTCTATGTTGACCACATGCTGGGCGACGCGCGCCTGTCAATGGCTGATCTGGCGGTTATCAATGCCCTGCTGGCCACTTCCCAATCAGGCCCGGGCGGCACGACGCCCGACCGCTTAATGGAGAAGACCTCACACCTGCTTTCAGCCATTTCGGAGAACGTCGGCATCGTCGTTTCCCCGTCCCTGGCCGACAACCGTTTGCAGCATATTGAGTTCATGCACCTGGCGGACAACCGTATTCTGGTCGTGCTGGTCTCGGCATCGAATATCATCTACCACAAGATCATCCGTATTGACGAAGACTTGCGCCAGGATGAGCTTGAGCGCACGGCGCGCTATCTGAATACGGAGTTCAGCGGCAAGAGCCTGCTGGCGATTCGCGCGGAGATCCTGGAATTGATGCGCGAGGAAAAAGCTCTGTACGATCGGCTGCTGCGCAACGCGATCCTTCTTTGCGAGAGAAGCCTTGAGGGTGAAGAGTCTACGACCGGCGAGGTCTACGTTGACGGCGCGTCCAATTTTCTAACCAAGCCGGATTTTGCCGACGCGGAAAGGATGCGCGAACTGTTCCGCACGTTTGAGGAAAAGTCGCGCCTCGTCAAGATCTTAAATGAGTGCGTCGCGCGCGATCAGGCCGTCACGGGCGACGTGCGGGTCGTCATCGGGCGCGAACATGCTGCCCCCTCGATGCAGGGTTGTACGCTGATCACCGCCCATTACCGTGTCGGCGCCGGGGAAACCGTCGGCACGCTCGGTGTGGTCGGCCCGATGCGTATCGAGTACGAGCGCGTGATGGCTGTTGTCAACTATGTGGCGCGTTCGATTGAACGCAAGCTGTGCGAGCCAAGCCCTCTCGCCTAAGAGGATTGGAAGCTAACTCTTGGGGATTTAACGCGTGCCCCGGAAAGTCCCGAACAAATAATGATTGCTAACAAAAAGAGAGAGAAAGCGAATCGCATCCCGGTTCGATTCCTGGAGGAAAATGAGACTCCGGCGCCCGACGCCCGTCATAGTGAACAGGACGAGGCCGACGCCGAGGCCGGTGATAGTGAGCTTTCGCCGGAGGGGATCGGTCGTGCTTCCGGCTACGAGGACGAAACGGAAGTGAAGCGTCGTATTGATCGCGGGGCGGAGGAAGAGGGCGAAGGCGGGCGCGAGCGCGCCGACGATGCTGATGCGGCCGGCACTCCGCGCCTGGAAGATTTGCCGGAGCAGCGGGAAGACCGGGATGAGTCTGCGTCGGCCGCCGGTTCCCCCGCGCCGCCCCCGGTTGAGAAGGATGCCGCAACCGACGCCCCCTCACGCGCGGTCGATGCGTCGGCCGGGCCGTTGCTCGCCGAGCTCCTTGCCACCCGCGCCGAGCTGAAAAGGGTCGAAGCCGAGCGCGCCGAATTGTTCGACAAGCTGGCGCGCCGACAGGCCGACTTTGATAACTACCGTAAGCGTATCGACCGCGAGCGCAGCGACAGTTACAACCGTGTCGTCGGCGATGTGGTCGCCAACCTGCTGCCGGTGCTTGATAATCTGCGCCGGGCGCTCGACACGGAAAGCTCGATGCAGGCCAACGAATCCGAAGAGTTCCGCCATTTTTTACAGGGCGTCGAGTTGATCTATAAACAGCTCAGCGATGCGCTCGAAGGCCTGGGCCTGCAGCCCATCGCGGCCGTGGGCGAGCCGTTCGACCCACACGTCCACGAAGCGATCGCCACCGAGCATACGAGCGAGTATGAACCCGATACGGTGATCCAAGAAATTGTGCGAGGCTATCGCTTAGGCGACAAACTGTTGCGCCCGGCGATGGTTAAAGTCGCGACGAAGTAGTGACAATCAGCCTGGTGGCGAGTTAAAGGCCGGTGCCCGCTTGCCACTGCCCATCCCCTCCTTTTTCACCTTATTGAACTGCCATGGGTAAAGTAATTGGAATTGATTTAGGTACGACGAATTGTTGTGTTGCCGTCCTCGAAGGCGGGGCGGTCCAGATTGTGCCCAATAAGGAAGGCGGGCGCACGACACCCACCGTCGTCGGCTTTACGGATAAAGGCGAGCGCCTGGTCGGCCAGATCGCCAAGCGCCAGGCCGTGACCAACGCGGCGAACACGGTCTACGCCGTCAAGCGGCTGATCGGGCGCAAGTTCAGCGCGCCTGAGGTGCAGCGCATGCGCGAGGCTTCGCCTTTCGAGATTATCGATTCGCAAAACGGCGACGCGCGCGTCCACGTGCAGGGCCGGACCTACAGCCCGCCCGAAATATCCGGCATCGTCCTTCAACGTCTCAAGGCAGCAGCCGAAGATTTTCTCGGCGAGCCGGTGACGGACGCGATCATCACGGTGCCCGCTTATTTTGATGATACGCAGCGGCAGGCGACGAAGGACGCAGGCAAAATCGCCGGGCTGAAAGTCGAACGCATCATCAACGAGCCGACGGCCGCCGCGCTCGCCTACGGCCTCGGAAAGTCGCAGGCCGAGCGCCTCGCCGTTTACGACCTGGGCGGCGGCACCTTCGATATTTCCATCCTCGAAATGAATGACGGGGTGTTCGAAGTCCTTTCGACGTCCGGCAACACTTTCCTCGGCGGCGAGGATTTTGATGACCGCATCATCAACTGGATGGCCGAGCAGTTTCGCCAGGAGACGGGGATCGACCTGCACCAGGACCGCCTCGCGCTCCAACGCCTGAAGGAGGCCGCGGAACGCGCCAAGTGCGAATTGTCGTCCGTCACGGAGACGACCATTAATCTTCCGTTCATCGCCGCCGACGCTTCCGGGCCGAAGCACTTCAATAAGACTTTGAGCCGCGACTCGTTTGAGATGCTGGTCGCGGATCTGGTCGAGCAGACCATCGAGCCGTGCCAGAAGGCCCTGTGGGACGCCAAGCTTCAGCCGACCGACATCGACAAGGTGATCCTGGTCGGCGGGCAGACCCGCTCGCCGATCGTCGCGCGCACCGTGCAGGAGATCTTCAACAAGGAGCCTTCGGCGGAGATCAACCCCGACGAAGTGGTCGCCATGGGGGCGGCGGTTCAGGGCGGTGTGTTGACGGGCGACGTTAAGGACATCGTCCTCCTCGACGTCTTGCCGCTGAGCCTCGGGCTGGAGACGCGCGGCGGGATTTTCACCAAAATCATCGAGCGCAACTCCACCATCCCGCTGCGCAACAGCCTGACATTTACGACCGTCGTTGATAACCAGTCGTCGGTCGAGATCCACGTCCTTCAGGGCGAGCGGGAGATTGCGCAGGCCAACCGCTCGCTCGGAAAATTCGAGTTGGTGGGCATCCCGCCGAACCCGCGCGGCGTGCCGCAGATCGAGGTCTCTTTCGAGGTCGACGCCAACGGCATCGTTTCAGTCTCGGCGCACGACAAGGCGACGGGTCGTGAGCAGCAGATGCGCATCACACCCGCCTCCGGGCTGTCACCCGAGGAGATTAATCGCCTGATCAGCGAGGCGGAAACATCCGCGGAAGCCGACCGCCAGCTCAAAGAAACCATCGCGCTGCGCAATAAGCTTGACAGCCTCCTGCGTAATACGAAGCGGACGTTTGAAGAATTCGGCAAATCGCTTTCGTCGAACGACCAGCAGATCGGTGAGCGCGTCCTCCACGAGAGTGAGGCCGCCGCCCAGTCAAACGATATCGCGGACATTCGGCGCGCCCTTGACGCCATTGAACGTCTCGGCAGCCAGCTCACGAATGCGATGATGAATCCGTCGGCCGGTTTTGGCGAGAACGAGATCGAGCGCGGAAACGTGTGACGCCGGGTCGAATCAGCGCCCACCAACTCCGCCCGTCACCGCGAGCCCTCAGTAAACCCCACTCCTGGGTTGGAAATATGCTCCGTTATCAACGCGTGATTTCAGCCCAGGACTGGGGTTAAGTTATAATTGTTTTTTCCGGGCGCGATCAGCGCCTCGAGAGCATACTAACGAAAGGTCATCATCACTATTTTCGGATGAGTAAACGCGATTACTACGAAGTTTTGGGGGTCAGTAAGACGGCCACCGATCAGGATATCAAAAGCGCGTACCGCCGCCTCGCGGTGCGCTACCATCCGGACAAAAACCCCGGCGACGCGCAGGCGGAAGAGAAGTTTAAAGAAGCGGCCGAAGCCTATTCAGTTCTCTCCGACCCTGAGCAGCGGAAGCGCTACGACCACTTCGGGCACGCGGGCGTCTCAAGCAGTGCCGGAGCGGGCTGGGGCGCGGCCGGCTTTGGCGGTATCGAAGATATTCTCGGCGACCTTTTCGGCTTCGGCGAAGTGTTCGGTGGCGCGCGGGCGGGCGGGCGGCGCTCTGCCGCGCAGCGCGGCGCAGACCTTCGCTACGACCTGGAAATCTCCCTTGAAGACGCCGCCGCCGGGATGACGGCGCAGCTTCGTATCCCGCGGCTCGAGACCTGCGACGTGTGCAAAGGGTCGGGTGCGGCCGAAGGCACGCAGCCGGAAACCTGCCAGACCTGCGGCGGGTCAGGGCAGGTCCGCTACCAGCAGGGGTTCTTCGCCGTTGCGCGCACGTGCGGCACCTGCCGCGGTACGGGGCGCGTCATCAAAACTCCATGCCAGAACTGCAAGGGGGCGGGCCGCGTCGAGCGCGAGAAGACGATGGAGGTCAAGATTCCTGCCGGGGTCGAAACCGGCTCACGCTTGCGCATTCAGGGTGAGGGCGAGGCCGGGTCGCAGGGCGGCATGACGGGCGACCTCTACGTCGTCATACACGTTAGCGAACACGAACAGTTTGAACGGCAGGCCAGCAACCTCTACTCGTCCGTCCCCATCACGTTTGCCCAGGCCGCCCTCGGCGCAGAAGTCTCCGTGAAAACGCTTGACGGTCAGCAGCAATTGAAGATTCCTGCCGGGACCCAGACCGGGACTGTGTTTCGCCTGAAGGGCCACGGCGTGCCTGTGCTCGGGGGGCGCGGCCGGGGCGACCTTTTCGTCTCCGTCACGGTTGTGACACCGACCACGCTGACACGAGAGCAGCGCCACCTGCTCGAACAACTTGCCGAAGTCGAAACCAAAGATCTCGGGGACAAGGGCTTGATCGATAAGGTACGCAATATTTTCGGCTAACAACACGGTGCAGCTAAAATCTGTTCTGGCCGCTTGATAAAAATATCAAGCGGCCAGTTTCTGTTTCGTGTTTCGCAATAATACAAAATGTTTCCGCATTATACGAACGCGGTGCACCGTTATTGTTCACTGCCCCACATCACAATCATTTCACAACAATCAACGCTTGCGCTTTATTGCTGCAATGACGGCGATAATCAACAACTTTCGCTGCTCGGGCAGAGAGCGCGTGCTGCGGCATGTCGGTTGCTCGCACATTATTTAGGGTGCACGAACACTCTCCCTATAATTTCAATTCGAAGCAGGGAGTTATCAAGATGAGACGACCCGTGATCGCCGGCTTAGCTGTCGCGCTATTTATTACCTTTTATACTACGGCAGCGACTTATGCTGCTTCCGACCCGAAGGCCAATGACACAGACACTCGAATGATTAGTGCGCGTGTGGTGGAGGTCGCGGATGGGCACATCTCTGTTATTGCGCGCAGTGGTGTGGAGCATGTGATTGCGATAGATCAGGCTGGAACGAAAGTAACAATCGGCGGACGGGCCGTCTCACTTAAGGATGTGCGGGAAGGTGATCTGATTAACATTGAACTCGATGCGCACAAACAGGTGAAATTCGCGAAAAACATTTCGATCGGGGCGGAACAGATTCAACTGGCGCGCAATCGCCGGTAGCGCTTGACGCTCTTTTTGAGCGTCGCCTCGTAGCCTACCCGCAACAAGAGCCGTCTCTGCCCTCGCAGCGGAGCGGCTCTTAAGTGTTTATCGTCGCAAGCAACGATTTATTGATTGAGTACGCTCTTCTTAAAGACTGCTTACAGTTTAATTGTGTGCGCCTATAATGTGCCAACTCAGCCGA
>CAYLJO010000116.1:0-20048 GCA_964383905.1 uncultured Blastocatellaceae bacterium | reverse complement strand
CAGGCGGCGCGTTCATTGGAGAAAGGGTATCGCCGAAACGATCCTCATCTCTCCCTTCACCTCGGCTAGCTGCAGCCGAAATACCGGCACGTTGACCTCGTATAATCTTGTCCCCGCCGGCAACCCCAAACACTCTCTCGCGCAGACCACTACTGCAGGCCGCTACAGATTATATTCCCCATCCCATTCCTCCAGGATGTTCCAATACCCTTCCGATCCTTCGGCCCGAGCTTTGATCAGGTACTTTCGCCACACCGCGTCGATCCTTTCCAGCAAATCGGTGTAGCTTTGCAAACGCTCGGCACTTTCGATCCCCTCGGCGAGATAGCCATAACCGCTCGCGCCCCCGTAGGTTGCCGTGTACGGATGATTCTTAACGAGGCGGATGATTTCAGGTGGGATCAGCTTCTCTTGAGGAAGGGATTCGCCGGAGGGGAACCGGCTGATCAGGTATAAGCTGCTCAAGTAGGCGGCATTGAGCAGGGAGGTATAGAACCTTTGCAGCTCGGCACGGCTAACCTGTGCGGCGACATCTCGGCTCAGATTGAAGAACCAATCGGTATCTTGATCCTGGAGGTAGCCTTTGAGGAAATCGGGGGCGAAAAACGGCTTGATCAGCGGGGTGAAATCTTTCTCCCGTTCCAAACGCTGCGAGAAGGAGCGCGCGAACTCCTCCGCCTTCTTCAGTTCAGGCGCCTTGGTAGGCGGTACGGGGGGGTGCCTTGTTAACTCAATTAACTGGCAGGCCGGGGCGAAGAGTTTCTCCATCATGGTACCGAACGTGAGGGGACTCCATAGGCCGGGCGGGTTCATCTCTTCAAAGCGGATGACCTTGCCCGCCGCGTCAAACGATGTCACTTCAAAGGGCCGGTAGCGCTTGCCTGAGCAGTCGAACTCGACGACCTCCAGCCGGCTCTGGAATTTTAACCGGGGCTCTCCGCTCAATGCTTCAGGCTCATTGAAACTCCACCGGAATCTGACGCGCCCGGTGTGATCGCCGCCGAAGGTCACCAGAGAGTTGTTCATTTCAATGATGCTATCGTCGAAGGTGTAAACGCGAGACCATTCCGGTGGTTGTTGGGCCAGGAGAGGAGTTGAGGAAAGGAAGATGGCTAAGGCCAGGGGAGTTATTCTCATGACGATACTTCTTTCAGAAGATGGGGGCTCAATCGCGAACAAAGTTCCGCCGCCTATTGCTGTCCGCTGCGAGCAGTGGTTATAGCGAGTGGCGGATGGATGTAAAGCAGGGCCTCACCACGGAGGAACAGAGAGCACAGAGGGGGCACACAGAGAGAACGGGCGACACCCAATTGCAATCCGCTATAGGCTGCGCCACCGGGGTCAAAGCCCGATCTGGCGGGCCTGCGAAGCAGAATCTCTGGCACCCCAGCGCCTCTGGATCTTCCCATCACGCAGGATGAACCACTCCATCGCTACCAACTCATACGACCTACCGGTCGGCGCACTCCCGCGGAAAGGGGCGATGAATTCCCCGCGCTCGGTGTAACGAACCGCGACCGTTTCACCCTCGGCGGCTATGGCCTCGACCGTCAGGTGGATAGCAAACGCCTCATGAAGTTCTTCCCAGACGGGGACGACTTCGTCAAGGCCTCCCCATCCCAAGACGCCATGCACGACCGCGTCCGGAGTAAAAAGCTGCCGGAGCGTTGCGGTGTCGCCCCGGTTAAATGCTTCGACGTACTGACGAACAATCTGTTTATTGGATTCAAGTATAGTCATGGCTTCTACATCTTGAGCAGCCTACCGCCGCATTCACCCGCGCCCCAAACTTTGACCTGGAGAAATCAGCCTGATTGGCCTCGGGTGGAATGCAATGTCAGGTTGCGTCCAGGACAGATCACTACGGTTTGGATCTCTGCTTAATCTCTCCAGCAATCTTCTCATACCGGGATCTTAATCTGCCGTCAAGATCATCAACTTTCATGAAGTCCCGGGTAGTATCTTCACCATTCCCCTGAGACGGTTGTATGCTACCTCTCCAACTTCGGGATAAGTACTTGCTCATTAATATAACTTCCATGCCAGATTGAGCCAAGGCAGCCCAGCAAACACCAGCAATAAGAAAGATGCAGATGAGCTTTAAAATGTTTTCTGAATAGCCATTCAACTCGCTGCCTAACGTGTGAGTCATCGGCGCTACTACAGACACAGAGGGTCGCTCATCGAAACGGACGCACTTGACCGGCTTTTGTAACCGAATGCGCCGCCGGCGTGTCTATATATATATAAAGACGGCCGGCGGCTTTAGAGCTCGGAGACGAGAGGCGCATCCGGTGCAAAACTTCTTAGATAATTTGATTGACTCGCTCCTCTATCATATTTACTGGTTGGTTAAGGTATCCCCCGTGTTATGCACCTACTGGCCGGTCAGGCTGTTCTTTGCGCTGTGTGTAATCTCCATGCTCACGATAGGGATCCTGGACCCAGACCTCATCTGGTATCTGCGCGCCGGATTAATCGTGGCCGGGGCGAGTTTGGCGTCGGTGGCACTCTGGGCCGGTACCGGCACGGGGCGGTAAACAGCAGGAGACATGTCCTCATAAAAGCCCTGCAGCTCAGCTCAACTTGATTCTATCCGAAATGCTCGCGAAAGCGCCGCTTGTGCTGGTATGCTAAAGTATTGCTTCGCGAGACTGCGGATAGAACTCTATACGTCAGGCATTTCTCATACGCCAAAGAGTTTTTCTTTGGCCGGCTCAAACAAATAGATCAACTACTGAGGAGACCATCTTATGAGCAGGAAAACATCCAGGCGCGGCTTCATGAAGATCGCCAGTGCCGCGGCGCTGGCCTCCACGGCATCGCCCGCTCTCGGCTCCCCCGCCTTGCCACAAGGCAGGGAAGCGGGCGGGGAGGCAAGCGCCACGGGCCGCGAATTCCCTCAGGGCTTCCTCTGGGGCACGGCGACCGCTTCCTACCAGGTCGAGGGCGCGGTCAATGAGGACGGGCGGGGACCGTCGATCTGGGACACCTTTTCGCACACCCCCGGCAAGGTGGTGAACAACGCTACGGGCGACGTCGCCGACGATCATTATCACCGCTTCAAAGAGGACGTTCAGCTCATGAAGTCGCTCGGCGTCAGGACCTACCGCTTCTCGGTCGCGTGGCCCCGCGTGTTCCCGCAGGGGGACGGGGCGCCGAACCCGAAAGGCCTTGACTTCTATCACCGGCTCGTCGACGAGCTCGTGGCCAACAGCATCGAGCCGTTCTGCACGCTCTACCACTGGGACCTGCCGCAGTCGCTCCAGGACCGGGTCGGCGGGTGGGAGTCGCGCGACACCTCGAAGGCGTTCGCCGACTACGCCGGCCTCGTCGCCGAGCGCCTCTCGGACCGCGTGAAACACTTCTTCACGATCAACGAGTTCGGGGCTTTCGTCGAACTCGGGTACAGGATCGGGATTCACGCCCCGGGCCTGAAGCTGCCGCCGGACCGGTTCAACCAGACCCGGCATCACGCCGTGCTGGGCCACGGGCTGGCCGTGCAGGCGATCCGGGCGAAGGCGAAGCCGGGCACGAGGGTCGGGCTGGCCGAGAACATGACCGTCTGCGTGCCGGTGATCGAGACCCAGCAGCACGTCGAGGCAGCGGTGAGCGCGACCAGGGAGCTCAACGCGCAGTACATGACGGTGATCCAGGAGGGCAAGTACACGGAGGCCTACCTGGCGGCGGCCGGGGCCAACGCGCCGAAGTTTACGCCGGAAGACCTGAAGGTCATCTCCAGTCAGCTCGACTTCACCGGCATCAACGTCTACACGCCCCTCTACGTCCGCGCGGACAGCTCTCCGCCGGGCTTCGCCGTCGTGCGACACCCGGCCTCGTTCCCGCACATGTCGTCGCCGTGGCTGTTCGTCGGCCCGGAGGCGCTCTACTGGGGGCCGCGCCACGTCGCGAGGATCTGGGGCGTCAAAGAGATCTACATCACCGAGAACGGGTGCTCGTCCTCGGACGTGCCGGCGCCGGACGGCCGGGTATACGACACGGACCGCGTGATGTACCTGCGCAATTACCTGACGCAACTGCAGCGGGCGACGCGGGAGGGCGTTCCGGTGCGCGGCTATTTCCTGTGGAGCTTGATGGATAACTTTGAGTGGGCGGACGGCTACACCAACCGGTTCGGGCTGCACTACGTCGACTACCGGACGCAGAAGAGGACGCCGAAGCTGAGCGCGGCGCTCTACCGGGAGGTGATCGCGCGGAACGCGGTCGTGTAAAATCGGTTGGGGGGGAAGTCATGTCGAGGCCGTGGGTCACCGAGGACGCGACACAACGCCCTGCCGCGGGCGGCCGGCCGGCGCGGCCCAACTTTGGGGGATCATGAAAATGCAGAACATCACCGAAGATTTCGAACGCACCATCCGGGAGTCTTACGGTCGGCTGGCGCGGGTCACAGAAGTTGACAGTGAGAAACCTTCTTTGCCGGGTAAGTGGTCCAAAAAAGAGGTGATCGGTCATCTGATCGATTCGGCCGCCAACAATCACCAGCGGTTTGTGAGGATGCAGCTTACGGACCATCTTTCACTGCCGGGGTATGAACAGAACGAATGGGTCAAGCGTCAGGGTTATCAAACTGAGGCCTGGGCCGACTTGATTCAACTGTGGAGGAGTTACAACCTTCACCTGTTACACGTTGTGTCTGGAATACCCGAGGCTAAGCTCAACAACCGGTGCAGCGTTAATAACGGCGAGCCGGTGACACTCCGGTTTCTGGTTGAAGATTATCTCGTGCACCTGAAGCATCATCTGGGCCAGGTGCTATAGCGGTACTCAGATGAGTGCGAGTAAGCCGCAAACAAAAACTTTGAACCGCAGAGGAACCGAGAGGAGGGCGGAGAAAAGCTTGATGAATTGAGGGTAGATATTCCGAGAACAAGTAACCCCCGATGATGATGCCAGCCAGGAGGGGGATGATCACCGACAGGACTGTTTTAGCTAGTCGAAACATTGACGATCAGGTCGAGATGGTATGTGCCACCTAACACGCGGTGAGCATTAGGCGCACGAAAACGTCCGGCGCCTCGGTTCAACGGGTCGCGAACGGTTAGTGTTGCAAAAATTTTCCCGGCGCACAATAGGCTGCGCGCTCGCCGGCCTCATAACGACGAGCCAAAATGTTTTTTTGCAACACTACTATTCGCCTGATGCAAATGTTTCGGAGCGGCTTTCCCCTTTCTTCCAACACTGAGATCTGACACGAGTCTGGTCCCGTTTATCCCGCTGTCGTGGCTCGGACGCGTTTGCGCCGGATGAGCGCGTCGAGGCGCCAGTCGCCCGCGCCTTTGGCCGCCATGTACAGGAAGATGAAACAGAACAGGACGGCGGGCATGCCCTGGTTCTGAACCGGCCAGGCGCCCTGCGGCGCGTGAAACTGCCAATACGCGACCGCCATCTCGCCGGAGAGAATGAAGGCGACCAGCCGGGTCAGCAGACCGAGCATGATCGCGAGGCCGCCAAAGAACTCGAGGGCCCCGCCAATACCTACCTCGGACATCAAGGTCACGGAGCCGCCGCCGGGCATCCCGCCGAACCAGCCGAAGAGGATCAGGCCCCCGGCCTGGATGAAAAGCAAGCCCGTCACAACGCGAAGCAGGAAGTAAGTGATCTGTACTGCTCGCTCCATGTTCATCGACGGCCTCTCAGATACCCGGCGAACCGGTCAAAACTTTCGTTCCAGACCGGTCTGCCGGCAAAGTCTTTGCCCCTGGTCATTATTATCGAATAGCGGCGGGTTGGCAAACAACCTCAACCCTATACCATCAGGCGCTGCGAAGCGTGCGGCGTCGCCCCAAGGCCCCTTCACCGGTTTCGCCACTTCCGTATTCACTCTTCCCTATCTTCACCTTAGAGCTGGCTCGTCCCGCCGTCGGCGACGATCTCCGTCCCCAGCAGGAAGGAGGAGTCGGAACTGGCGAGGAAGAGCACCGCCTTCGCGATCTCTTCGGGCCGCCCGAACCGCTTCATCGGCACCTGCTCCAGGAAACTCTTCGCCGTCTCCTCGAGCACCTCCGCTGGCAGCCCCGTCCGCCCGAAGATCGGCGTACTGATGGGGCCGGGGCTGATCGCGTTAACGCGGATGCCCCGGCCGACGAGCTCGGCCGAGAGGGTCCGCGCCAGCGTGATGAGCGCCGCCTTGCTCGCCGCGTACACGCTCGAGTTCGGCACCCCGATGTTGGCGCTGATGGACGCGTTGAGGATGATGGACGCGTTGTCACCGAGGAGCGGCAGCGCCTTCTGGATCGTGAAGTACGCGCCCTTGAAATTGATGTCCATGACATGGTCGAACAGCTCCTCGGTCACGGCCTCTATGGGCACGAACCTGGCGACCCCGGCGTTAACGAAGAGCACGTCAATGTGACCAAACTTCTCCTTCACGGCGGCGAACAGCTTGTCGATCTCCGCCGGATTGGCGGTGTCGGCGCGCACGGCCAAGACGTCGCCGCCGATCTCGCGTTTAGCCTCGTTGAGCGTCTGCTGGTCGCGGCCCGTGATGACGATGCGCGCGCCCTGTTCCTTGAATTCCTTAGCCGTGGCCAGCCCGATGCCGGAGTTTCCGCCCGTGATGACGGCCACTTTACCTTCCAACTTGCCCATTCTGGATTCTCCTTTTCTGTCTCTGTTATCTGACCGAAGCTCTCGGTGCGGGCCGGGAACTTTACTTCTATCTGGAACGCTTGTTCCAGAATACGTCAAAAAATTTTAGTCGAGCACCGAGAGCGTGACCTTCACGATGTCTTCGAGTGTCCTGCGATCTCGGGTTGCCTTCGCCATCAGCTGCAGCCCCTGCAGGCTGCTGTAGAGGAATCGCGCGACGGCGCGCAGGTCGCGGCCCTCTTTGATCTCGCCCTCCTTCTTAGCGCGCAGCAGGGCGCGGTACAAAGCGCCTTCGGCGGCGGCCATGTTGCTGCACGTCCTGGCCGCGGTCTCCTGGCAGCGACCCGCCAGTTCCGACATCGCGTTGCCGATGAAGCAGCCGCGCCGCCCCCCGTCACAGGACGATCCTTCGACGACATCATGGAACAACCGGCGCAGCGCCTTCCTAACAGAGCCCGGCCGCTCCAACAGCTCCAACATTCGGCGGCCCTCCACTTCCCGGTAGCGGTCGAGAGCCTGGAGGTAAAGCGCGTGCTTGTCGCCGAAAGTGTCGTAGAGGCTCTGGCGGTTGATGCCCATGTGCTCGACTAAATCCTGGATGGAGGCGGCCTCGTAGCCGCGCGACCAGAAGACCTCCATCGCCTTGTGGAGGGCCTCGTCGCGGTCGAACTCTTTATGGCGCGCCATCTGAACTTTCGCCACCTCAGAAAGACTTATACTCTTTCTGGAACGATTAGTCAAGAACAAAAAAACATGAGCCACGGAGGACACAGAGGCTTCTGCCTGCCCTGGCAGGAATAATGCGGCAAAAGATTCTGTAAGCTCTTGGTAACATGGTCGTGCTTTGATCACGCGGTGACCGGTGAGCATACGCTCGGCCTCCGACTGCTCAGCCTCGGCGGACAAGCGATGCAGGGGATGGAGCTCCGTGAGGTGGCGATGCCACACTTGCGCCGGGTCGTTGAGCGGACGCGGCTCGGGGCGCACCTCGCCATCCTCGACCACGGAGATGCGGTTTATATTGAGCGTATTGAGTCGCCGGGCTTCATCAAAATGGATATCTGGGTCGGTCGCCGGATGGCTCCTCAAATCACCGCCGTCGGCAAGGCGCTCATCTGCCAGCATGACCACCACGATATTCAGGAGATTGTCGCGCAACACCGTGTTCAACCGGCGTCCTCGAAGACGATCCTGACTCTACCCCACTTGTACTCCGAACTGGCTGTCACCAGCCAGCGCGGTTACGCGATCGACGATGAGGAGAGTGCCGCCGGTGTCCGGTGCGTAGCCGCCCCCGTTTTTGCGGCGAGCGGTGAAGTGGTGGCGTCGATTGGCGTCAGCGGTACGGTCAGCCAAATAAGTGATGATTACCTACCGGCGGTTGGAAACATCCTGAGGTCAACGGCTCTCAAACTCTCCGCCCAGCTCGGCAGTCGAAACAATAGGTAAATTTAGCATTAAGAGTTGATCACAAGGCCACCGATTGCTGATCCGGCGCGGGCGCGTGGTCTCAATGATGCCCGGCGGTCATAAAATGAGTTTGGTTGAAAAATTAATCTCAATAATCGCTTGACTCTGTAGAAGGCTACAGGGTTTATACTGACCACATCGAAACCCACTGAGAGGTAAAAAGGATGAGAACGCGGGGTTTAAGAAACACACCAATCGTTGACGACGAACAGGGACGCGGGGTGCTCAAAATCGGTGACGTGTCCAAAAGAAGTGGCATCGGTATTGAGGCCCTCAGATTCTACGAGAAGAGCGGACTCCTTGATAAGCCGGCGCGCACTGACAGCGGCTACCGGGTGTACGGGCCGGAGATCCTGGAGCGCCTGGCCTTCATCAAGCAGGCGCAGGCCCTTGGGTTCTCGCTCGACGAGATCAAGCGCATTATCGAAGACGCACGCACCGGCCGGAGCCCCTGCGACGAGGTGAGAGAGATCGTTAGCGGCCGGCTGGAGGAACTCGACGAGCGGATGCGAGAGATGCGTCGCTACCGTAAAGAACTGGCCGAAACCCTGGAAGAATGGAACAAGGTGGGACGCGCGCCGGGCCACATCTGTGGTCTGATCGAAGGCTCGCACGTCGGGCCCACGGTGAAAAAGAGCAGAAAGATCGGAGCCGGACAGCCGGCTAAAGGCAAGCACGATCGCCGTCAGCAGTGATCGAAGCTTCAGTGACTTGCGGAATTGATATGCCAGGCTGTGAGGCAGGGAAGGAAAGTGAGAGATGGGAACCACCACCACGCCGAAGACGGAAGCGATCGATCCGGTTTGCGGCATGAGCATAGAGCTGGAAACGGCCGCCGGCTCCTACGAGCACGAGGGCACGACCTACTTCTTCTGTAATAAGTCCTGCCTGAACAGGTTTCGGCAGGGGCCGGAGTCCTTCGTCGGGGGCGGGGCCAGGCCGGACAAAGAAAGCCGGACTGAAAGAGCAGCGGAAAGTGGTGTCTACACCTGCCCGATGCACCCGGAAGTGCGTAAAGAAGGCACTGGCTCCTGTCCGAAGTGCGGCATGGCGCTGGAGGTTGTGAAGGTCGAAGCTCCGAAAGAGAAGGTGGAATACACCTGTCCGATGCACCCGGAGATCGTGCGCGACCGCCCCGGCAACTGCCCCATCTGCGGGATGGCTCTCGAACCACGCACCGTCACCGCCGTCGAGGACAATACTGAGCTAAGAGAGATGAAGCGCCGCTTCCGGACGAGCGTCGCGCTCACCCTCCCGCTGCTGGTCATCGCCATGGGCGAGATGACCGGCCTGCATCTGAGCGGGTTCGTCACTCCTCGCACGTTAAGCTGGTTAGAGTTGGCGCTCGCCTCTCCGGTCGTCCTGTGGGGAGGGTGGCCATTCTTCGTCGGCGGTTGGCAATCAATCACGGGCCGCAGCCTCAACATGTTCACGCTGATCGCACTCGGCGTCGGAGTCGCTTACGCCTATAGCCTGATTGCCACGCTCGTGCCCGACATCTTCCCCGCGTCGTTCCGTGAGATGGGAGGGAGCGTCCCCGTCTACTTCGAACCGGCGGCGGTGATCGTCACGCTCGTGCTGTTAGGTCAGGTGCTTGAGCTGAAAGCACGCAGCCAGACGGGCGCGGCCATCCGCGCGCTCCTCGGCCTCGCGCCCAGGACGGCGCAGCGCATTCGCGAAGACGGCACCGAAGAGGACGTGCCGCTCGATGAGGTGCGTCCCAGCGACCTTTTACGCGTGCGTCCGGGCGAAAAAGTCCCCGTTGACGGCGAAGTCGTCGAAGGTGCCAGTTCGGTGGACGAGTCGATGGTGACGGGCGAGCCGGTCCCTGTGGAAAAGCGAACCGGGGACCGCGTCATCGGCGCGACCGTCAACGCCACGGGTTCTTTCATCATGAGGGCTGAGCGCGTCGGAGCAGACACCTTGCTCTCCCGAATCGTACAGATGGTCGCCGAAGCTCAGCGCAGCCGTGCGCCCATCCAGAGGCTGGCCGATCATGTCGCAGCATATTTCGTTCCGGCGGTACTGTTGATTGCCGTCATCACCTTCATCGTCTGGGCGCTCGCGGGGCCGGAGCCGCGCATGGCTTACGCGCTAATCAATGCGGTGGCGGTTCTGATTATCGCCTGCCCCTGTGCGTTCGGGCTCGCGACGCCAATGTCGATCATGGTCGCCATGGGAAGGGGGGCGCAAGCCGGGGTGCTCTTCAGGAACGCCGAAGCCATTGAGGTGCTGCGGAAGGTGAACACACTGGTCGTCGACAAAACGGGCACGCTCACCGAAGGCAGGCCTAAGCTGGTCACGATAGCTCCGGCGGAGGGGTGGGATGAGGGCACTCTACTCCGACTGGCGGCGAGCCTCGAGCGCGCGAGTGAGCACCCGCTCGCCGCGGCTATCGTGTCGGAGGCGAGAGAGCGTGGGGTTGAGCTGACAGCGGTGGAATCGTTCGAGTCCGTCACGGGCAAAGGAGTTAGAGGCAGGGTGGAAGGCCGCACGGTTCTCCTGGGCAATCTGGGGCTGCTCCAGGAGCCGGCGGTTGACCCCGGCGACCTCGCCGCCAGGGCCGAGATTCTTCGCGGAGACGGACAGACTATAATGTTCGTCTCAGTGGATAACCAGGTCGCGGGATTGCTCGGTGTGACTGATCCGATCAAGCAGACGACGCCTGAGGCGATACGGCAGTTACACGAGGAAGGCATCCGTATCGTGATGCTCACGGGCGACAACCGCACGACGGCCAACGCCGTCGCGAAGAAACTCGGAATTGACGAGGTGGTGGCCGAGGTGCTGCCCGACCGGAAGGTGGAGGTCGTCAAGCGGTTCGAGCAGGAAGGCTGCATTGTCGCGATGGCAGGCGACGGCATCAACGATGCCCCGGCGCTGGCGCAGGCTGATATTGGCATCGCGATGGGGACGGGAACAGACGTGGCGATAGAGAGCGCGGACGTGACGCTTGTACAGGGTGACCTGCGCGGTATCGTGCGCGCACGCAAATTGAGCCGAGCGACGATGGGCAACATCAAACAGAATCTCTTCTTCGCGTTCGTCTATAACGCGCTGGGTGTGCCGATCGCGGCCGGAGTCCTCTACCCGTTCTCCGGCGTCCTGCTCAACCCGATGATCGCGGCCGCAGCCATGAGCTTCAGCTCGGTCTCCGTCATAGGCAACGCGCTCAGGCTGCGGTGGGTGCGCCTGTGAGGTCGGGGGAAGGGATAATCTCCAAGCGGCTAACATTTTGAATAGCCGAGATCTCGGAGAGTTGGCAGTTGGGCCCGCGCGTTCCCGCGATCGGATTTCAAAGAGAATTACTGCGCGACTTGCAGACAGGTGAGTGGATCTCGGCGACAGATTGCCGAGTCCGGCTCTACCAGGGGCAGAATAGAGAGCGCCCCCCGGGCTAAATCATGCCGCCCCCGCCGGGGCTGATTGACACGTCCCTGCCGAGAGTGAATAGAACCCGGCCTCACACGGAGGATGTCACTTGATCCACGATTTGACAACGATAAGCAGACTTCATATTATACGAACCGAACCGTTCGGTTCGTATAATATGAAGGAGACTGGAACACAAGAAACGGCGCGGGCGCGGCAAAAGCGCGGGCAGATTCTCGGGGCCGCCCGCCGACTTTTTCTCTCCCACGGCTACGCGCACACCAGCACGGAAGCCGTCCGCCTTGCGGCGGGAGTCTCCAAAGAAACGCTCTATCGCTATTACGCGACCAAAGAAGAGCTTTTCGCCGACGTGCTGCGGCGGCTGACGCTGGAGCATCTGCCCAAGCCTTTGCGGGCGGATCAAGCATTGACGCGCGGCGAAGACACGGAGCAGTTGCGGAAGCTGGTGCGGACGCTTGCCCGAGAAATCAGCCTCGTGATGATGCGGCCCGATTACCTGGCTCTGTTGCGGGTCGTGATTGCAGAGAGCACGCGCTTTCCGCATCTCGGCGAACTGTTCAAAAAGACCGTGCCGGAACAAGCCATCGCCGCCGTCTCGCAGTTACTGAAGCGGCTGCGTAAGAAAGGATTGGTGGCGAAAATTGAGGACGAAGCGGCGGCGCGGATGCTCTTAGGCTCGCTCCTCACCTACGCCATCCTTGACGGCGTGCTGAGTTCTGATGGCAAGCCGCGCCCGCCGGCGCCCAAACGGATCGCGGCCATCGCGGATTTATTCGTCCGCGCCGTCAAAGATTAAAGCGGCAGGTCGATCCCAGCATTCGACGTGAAAGGTGTGGTAAAAACATGAATGAAGCAATCAAAACTGATGTCATAATCATCGGGGCCGGCCCGACCGGGCTCAGCTTAGCCTGTCAGCTCATCAGGTACGGCGTTGACTTCGTCATTGTTGAGAAGAACGAAAGCGTGACGCCGTATTCCAAAGCCATCGGCGTTCACGCCCGCACGCTGGAGATTTACGAGCAAATCGGCTTAGCGCAAAAAGCGCTCGCACGGGGCGCGATTGCCGGGAAAGTGCGTCTCATCGCGGGCGGCGAAGTGCGCGGGGAATTCGACCTCTCGAACATCGGGCTGAATTTAAGTCCTTATCCGTTCATGCTCGTTTTGGAGCAGAGCAAAAACGAGCAACTGCTCGACGAGTACCTGCAAAGTCACGGCGAAGAAGTGCTGTGGAAGACAGAGCTTGAAAGTTTTTCGCAAACCGAAGGGAATGTCACGGCACAGGTTAAAGCGGCCGACGGCGCGTCGCAAACCATCGAAGCTAAATATCTGGTCGGTTGCGACGGCGCGAAGAGTCCGACGAGACGTGCGCTGGGGCTTGAATTTGCGGGCAGCACGTTTGAGCGCATGTTTTATGTCGCCGACGCGCAGATTGATTGGCATCTGAGCCACGGCGTGCTACACATTTGCCTGGCGAAGGATTCGTTTCTTCTGTTCTTCCCGCTCAAAGGCGAAAAGCGTTACCGCATCGTCAGCAACTTCCCGGAAGGATACGAAAAGGAGGAAGGGGACGTTTTATACGAAGAGATCGAGCGACAAATTAAAGAAACGTCGAAACTCGAGCTCGACATCCACGACGTCGAATGGTTTTCCACCTACAAAGTCCACACGCGCCACGTCAATAAATTCTCCGCGGGCAGGTGCTTTCTGGCCGGGGACGCGGCGCACATACACTCGCCCGCCGGGGCGCAGGGCATGAACACCGGGATTCAGGACGCTTATAATCTCGCCTGGAAGATGGCTTTGGTTTTGCAAGGCGAGGCGGACGAAAAGCTGCTGGAAACTTATCACGAAGAACGGTTGGAGAACGCCAAGCATCTTTTGCGGACGACCGACCGGCTCTTTCAGTTCGGCGCGGGCTCGGATTGGCTGCTCGCCTTCCTGCGCACGAATGTTTTGCCGTCCGTGGCAAACTACATTCTCGGCCTCGACACGGTTAAGAAATTCATCTTCCCGATCATCTCGCAGATCGGCATCAATTACCGGCACGGCTCGCTGAGCAAACACGCGGGCGATGAAAATTTTCACGTCAAAGCCGGAGACCGGATGCCGTATTTCACCGTCAACGGCGAGAGCGTTTATGACAAGCTGCATCAACCGAAGTTTCACCTGCTCATTTTCTCAGACGGGCGGGGCGATTATCGGGGATTGAAAACGGAGCTCGAAAACGATCCTGCTGATCGGGTTGATGTTAACGTCATAGAGCCTCAGCCGCAGGTGGCGGAACTTTTCGGCACGGATCAACATTTTAGTCTGCTGTTAAGGCCTGACAACTACGTCGGATTCATCTCTCCGAAAACTTCTTCGGCGGAGGTGAGAGCCTATCTCGGCGCGCTCGCGGGGCGCTCATGAGACGCACACCGCGTCTCATGAGCGAGCGGGCGGTGGAGAAATGGAAACGACGGGCAATGGAGGATTGAGGAGATGCGCATCGTGGGGGTTGCTCGGAACAAAGCTGGCTTCCTGACGAGACTCACCTACCGGTTTTCACGGCGCAGGTTCGGGAAGGTGGCGGACCCGCTGAGGGTGATGGGGCACAACAATCGGGTACTGTTCGGCGCGAGTATGTTCGAGCTGGCCATGGATCGCGCGAAGACGGTCGAACCGCGGTTGAAAGAGCTGGCTCAGATCAAGGCGGCGACTCTGGTCGGCTGCCCGTTTTGAATCGACGTCGGCTCTGCTGTCGGCAGAGCATCCGGCATCACCGAAGAGCAGCTCCGGGAACTTCCCGTGTACGGGGAGAGCAATGTCTTCTCGCCGCTCGAAAAGCTGGTGCTTGAATATGCCGTGGCTATGACGGACACGCCCGTCGAAGTGTCTGATGAACTGTTCGCCAACCTGCGGCGCCATTTTAATGAGGCGCAGCTCGTCGAGCTGACGGCGGCGATTGCCTGGGAGAACTACCGGGCGCGCTTCAACCACGCCTTCGGCATCGAGGCGCAGGGCTTCTCCGGGAACGCCTATTGTCCGCTGCCTGTGCGAGCATCTGCTAAAAGTGAGCAGATGAGTAGTTCGAGAGCGCAATAAAACGAGTGCCTGATGACGACGCCTCCGACTGGTTTATCTGCACAACGCCGACTTCATCTATCAATAAGTCTGGCGCGTCGAGACGCCGTTCATGGTCGGGCTGATTGGTCGCTACAGGTTACCTCGGGAGGGTATGGGGAAGCGCCGGCCCTGGATGATACCAGTGAAGGTACTTTGTGTAACACAACTGTTTAACTCTCACCAACCGCCCCCCAGAGCTTTGTAAAGAGCCACCAGGTTGGTGGCCACTGCCGCCTCACGTTGAGCCAGCTCATTTTCGCTGGTGTAGAGCGCGTTCTGCGCCTCCAGCACGGAGAGAAAATCTGAGAGGCCGGCGGTGTACAGCTCCCTGGATAACTCAACGGACCGCCGGTTGCTGGCGACCGCCTTCTCAAGTTGCGCCCGCTGCTGGCGCGACCGTTCGTATGAAGTCAGTGAATTCTCCACCTCTTCCCACGCGCGCCGGAGCGTGTCTTCATAAAGCAGGAACGCCTGATCGAGGCGCGCGTCCTGCGCTTTGATGTTCGACCGGATGCGCCCACCGTTAAAGATCGGCAGCCGGATGCTCGGGCCGATGGAGAAGAAGTTGCCGAGCCCCAGCGTCAGTCCGCCAGGTGAGGTGGCAGTTCTGCCCAGCAGGCCCGTCAATTGAAATTTCGGATACAAATCAGCCCTGGCCACCCCGAGCCGTGCGGCCTGCGCAGCGATCTCCGACTCAGCGCGTCGGATGTCGGGACGCCGGCGCAGCAGCGCTGACGGCAGCCCGACGGGGACTTCGGGCGGGGTCGCCGGAATAGGCTCGGCAGTTTGCATCTCGGCAAGCAAAGCTCCGGGTGCCTGGCCGAGCAGCACGCCGAGCCGATGGATTGAGTTGGCGATGGCGGCTTCCAGCTCAGGCACGACCGCTTCGGTAAAGGCGAGTTGCGCCTCGGCGCGTGAGACATCAAGCTCGGTGGCGAGTCCCGCCCTGGCCCTCACGGCGGTCAGGTCCCGGGTCTCGCGCTGCGTGCCGATGTTGCTGCGCGCCACGTCCAGTTGCCGCTGGTAGCCGCGCACCGCGACGTAGTTGCGGGCGACTTCGGCGATTAGCGTGACCATCACGTCGCGCCGATACTCTTCAGCGACTTTAACATCGGCGGTAGCGGCCTTGACTGCGTTGCGCACGCCACCGAAGAAATCCAGCTCCCAGTTGGCATCGAATCCGACTTGAAACATGCCGGTGTCGACGGCGCCGATGGAATTAGGGGTCTGGACCACGGTGCGGCGGCGGGCGATCAGATCGCTCTGTTCAATTGTGGGGTAACGGGCCGCGTTAGCCATGCCCCGCATCGCCCGCACCTCATTCACCCTCGCGTCGGCGATCCTGAGGTCCGTATTTGCGCCCAAAGCCTGCTCGACCAGCCTGTCAAGCCGCGGGTCGCGGAAGTTCTTCCACCACTCTTTCAGTTGAGCGGCCTGTGTACTGATGCCATCTGTTGCCGGGGTGCTCCACGTTTCCGGCACCTCGGCACGCGGCCGCTTGATTCTGTGCTTCGACTTTTTCGGCTCGACCACTTGCGCGTACGTGCCGAGGTTCAGGGCCAGCATGAGTACCGCAAGGAAAGGCAGATGCTTCAGCGCTTTCATCGCTCACCTCCTTTGGCCGGAGCCGCGGCGTCTGCGCCGTCGGTGGAAATGAAAACATCCATCTGTTGCCCGACGCGGAAAGGAGCTTTCGCCTCTTTGAATCGATAGATCACCTGTAACACGCGGGTGTCCACACGCTCGGTGCTGTCGCCGGTGAGCGACTTCTTCGGGACGACGTACGGCTCAAAGCGCACAAATTCCAGCGGGACTCTCTGGCCGCCGTTGCCTCGCCCCGCCGCTTGCGCTGGCGCGCCGGCACGAACTTTCCAGCCCTCGTTTTCATCCACGTCAACGCGGACGTGAAGGCGGCTCGTGTCGCCCATCACGATCAAGGGCTTGGCGAGCGCCCCTACTTGCGCGTACTCGCCGGCGCGCACGTTCACCTGCAGAATCTCCCCCGTGACGGGCGCGCGCATGGTCAGCCGCTCGATATCAGTTTCGAGTCGTTTGAGTTGAGCTTCCGCCGTCGCGATCTCGGCCCGCGCGATCTTCAAATCCGGCGCCCACGTGCCCGACTTCAAGAGTGCGAGCGCGGAGTTCACCTCATCCAGCTTAGCTGCGGCAGCTTTCGCGGCGAGGCGGCGGCGTTGCAGGTCCTCCTCGCGGATGGCGCGACGGTCTGTCACGCTCTCGATGAGCTTCACTTGCACCGTCGCGTCGGCGAGCGCTGCTTCGGCTTCACGCACGCGCGCCTCGGCCGGCGGAATCTCTTCCGGCCGGGGTGATTGCTCCAACTTCGCCAAACGACTCTTCGCGGCTTCAAGCGTCGCTCGTCGCGTGCCGATCTCTGCCTTCAGATCGCGGTCATCGAGCGCGAATAGAGACTGACCGGCCTTCACCCGGTCCCCGGCCTTGACGTACACCTGCACGACCAGACCGGAGACCGCCGTGCTGATCGAGATGTTCTCCGAGCTGGCTTCGACGAGGCCGACGGCGCCGACCGTGTGCTGAAAGCCGGCGGTCGGTGGCGCCTCCGGCGGCGCCGTTGATTGCTTGACCGCGCGCCACTTCCACGCCGCCGAGATGGCGAAGATCAAAGCCAACAGTGCCAGCAGGGGCAGTCCAAATCTTTTCATAGCGTGACCTCCTCCCGAGCAGTCTCCGTGAGGGCGAACTCGGTGTTGCGTTCAGCACGCAGCTCGGAATCCACCCCGAGGATGCGCCCGTCATCCATCCGGGCGATGGTGTCGGCGAAGCTGAAGATCCGACTGTCGTGAGTGACAACGATGACCGCGCGCTGCGGCCGGACGGCTTCTGCCGCCAACAGCTCCATCACCGCGTGACCGGTGTCGGCATCCAGCGCGGCCGTCGGTTCGTCGCAGACCAGCAGACGCGGCTTGTGAATGAGCGCGCGCGTGAGGGCCACTCGCTGCTGCTGTCCTCCGGACAACTGTTTAGGCAGGGCGTCCACCCGGTCTCCCAGTCCGAGTGTCGCCAGCAGACGTTTCGCTTCCGCGACCGCTTTGCCTCTCGGCACCCCGGCGGCAAGCAGCGGGACGGCGCCGTTCTCGGCCGCGGTCAGGGCGGGCAGCAGGTTGTATTGCTGGAAAACGAAGCCGAGATTCTTTCGGCGAAAGACGATCTGCTGGCTGCCCGGCAGTCGGTCAATCCGCTCGCCCAACACTCTGACTTCGCCCGCGCTGGCGTTGAGCAAGCCGGCGATGACGGAAAGCAGTGTCGTCTTCCCGCAGCCGCTTGGCCCGACCAGCAAAGTCATCGCCCCGTAGCGCACGTCCAGATCCACGCCGCGCAGCGCCAGGACTTTCCCTCCGCCGTTCCCGAAAGCCTTTTGCACCCCACGGCATTGAACCGCGATTTGTGAACTCATCTTTTCTAACCTCGAAAGACCTCCGCCGGCTCTAAGACCAGCACGCGACGGATGCTGATCAGGCTCGCTAAAATAATAATGAAGAGAATCGCCACGCCTGTGCCGGCGGCGTTCTGCCACATCAGGACCAGCCCGCGCGTCGGTAGGTTGTTGACGGTGATCGCAAAGAAGGCGGCGCACAGGCCGGAGCCGATCGAAAAGCCCATCGTGCCGACCGTCAGGGCCTGCAGCAGGATCATCCACGTGATGCGCCAGTTGGTGACGCCAATCGCTTTGAGCGCGCCGAACTGCTTCAAGTTTTCGATGGTGAAGATGTAGAAGGTCTGTCCGGCGACGACGACGCCGACGATCAGGGCGATGGCGATCGTGATGCCGAAGTTGACGGGGATGCCGGTATTCCTCAGGTAGTAGAGAACGCAATCCCACTGAAACTGCTCGCTCGTCCGCGCGCGCAATCCGGTTTTCTCTCCAATCCGTCGAGAAAGGTCAAAAGGATCCACCCCCGGCTGCGGCTGCGCCAGTACGAAGGAGAGCTGCGTGCGCTCGCGCCCAACGAAGTTTACCGCCTGGCTGTAGCGCGTGTGCATGACGGGGTAGCTGGCGAAGGGGGCGGACGCGTCGGAGATGCCGACAATGGTCGCCTTGTGATCGTTGAGCTCTACCGTCCGGTCGAGCCGGAGCGGCTCGCCGGGAAACAGCAGCACATAGCCCGCCTTGTCGATAATTACGGAATCCGGCTCGCGCAGGCGCTCCCAGGATCCGAGCAGCATCTTGCGTGGTGCGCCCGCGAGCGTCGAGTCGTCGAGGCCGAGGCAGATCGCGACGTCGAATTTGCCGTCGAGCGTGCGCGCGACCGGGTTGCCTTTGAAGAGCCTCACCGCCCATTGAACGCCCTCCACGCCGCGGACGCGCGTGAGGTCGGTATCTTTGAGCGCCTTGGTTTGCTCGAAGTACTCGGTCCTGGGGTCCATGACCCAGATCTCGGCGTCGGTCACATCTCTGATCTGGCTGCCGGTGCGCTTGAGAATCCCCGCGAAGATGGAGGTTTGGTTCTCCAGCAGGAAGGTGCAAAAGGCGATGGTGAAAACCAGGCCGAGATACTTGGCCCGATCACCGGTGAGCATCTTGAGCGCGACGAAGTTCATTGCGACCTCTCGTTTCGATCGATACCTGTTCGATCAGTCTTTGAGCTGGCGCCGCCCCGCCCGAGAAATCTGGCGGCTTCCAATCCGAACTGCTTGCGAAGACCTTTGTCGAGGACTCTCTGATCAGCCATCTCCTTAGCTCCTCTCGTGCCACTCCCGCCCGTCCCTTATAAGATGATACTCATCATCCTATAACGTCAAAAAAAGGGGGGATGTTTCAATGACAGAAAGCTTCGATATAAAACTGCCTCGCCGATTGCAGAATATTCTGACGCAGCTTCTCGTCCGTCACGGACCGGGCCAGGTTCAGCGCGCCGGCCATTCCGGAGAACAGCACCAGGGAATTACGCCGGCGCTCGCTTTCCGTCTCCCCCGGCAGCAGTCTCGAGATCTTGTTGATGTGGTCGCCCATGGTACGATCTATTTTGTGTCGGACGGCCCGCGGGTAACGGGCGATTTCCGACACCAGGGCCGCCATCGGGCAACCGTCGGCAGGGTTCGAGCAATGCTCAAGACTAAGGTACTCTTCGATCACCGCTTTCAACTCCGAGCCCGACCGCTTGTCGGCCGCACGCTGCATCTTCGCCCTGACATCCTCAAAGCCCTTTTCAATCGCCTCGACAAGCAACTGCTCCTTGCTCCCGAAGTGCCGGTAGAACCCGCCGTGCGTTAGATCGAGGTCGCGCATCAGGTCGGCGATCGCGACCCCCTCCCTCCCGCGACGGCGGAACTGGCGCGACGCGGCCCGCACGATGCGCTCACGCGTCTCCCTCTTGTGCTCTGCCGAATACCGCATTTCATTGGATGATATACATCATCCATAAGCCGCCGGTCAACTCAAAACCCGCGGTAGGATGCGCTGCCGGATGGCCGTTGGAGTTACATCACGGGAG